>JAJYPP010000046.1 GCA_021795235.1 bacterium | reverse complement strand
GGCGACCCGTCAAGCAAGTGGCTCCCATGCTCCTGCGCCGCTACGGGGGCGACAACCCAGCCTCACATGCCTGGGGGAACAGATTCCCGCCTTGGCCGACGTTGGCCAACTTGAGAAGTAACGGTCAGTCCAGGGACTGCGGCAGGTGGAGCGGGGGGTGATCAAGGTGTCGAGCGGTGGCTCTGCCAGATGAGTTGAGCCGCTCGACGATCTCGCTGACGATGGCGACTGACCGGTGCTTGCCACCAGTGCAGCCCACGGCCACCCGCAGCACCGACCGGCGCTGCGTCTGGTACAGGTCGAGCAAATCGAGGAGCATCGGCAAGAACCCCTCGATCAGGCGCTGGGCTCCGGGCTCGGCCATCACGTGCTTGCGGACCAGGTCGTCACTGCCGGTGCGCTCGCGCATGCCGGGGATCCAGTAGGGGCTGTCCAGAAAGCGCGTGTCCAGAACCCAGTCCGCTTCAGCCGGCAGCCCATCCCGGAACGCGAAGGTGAAGCAGTCGACCCTGACCTGGGCGCGGTCCCTCCAGTCATCCAGAAGCTGGCTCAGGTATCCCTTAGTCGATCGGTCCAGCCCCAGCAGGTGGCGGTGGGGCTGTCTGCTGGGAGGATTGAGGGCATCCCCCCTGGGGTCGCCAACCTGGACTAGCCAGTAGCGCACTTGCTGGTCATCAAGAACCCTGCCCAAGTCCGGACGGACCCGCTCGCTCACAGTCATGGCGAGGTCGGGCGTGGCGGTCAACTGCCGCGTCAACCGCTCTGGCAGCTCGGCGTCGCGGACAGTGCCATCCCAGAGCGTGAACCCCGCCTCCGCAGTGAGCTCTTCCAAGCCCTCCCGAAACCGCTCCTCGGTCAGGATCAGGACCAGTGACAAGGCTTGCTCTCCATTCCAGGCAGGGGATCTATTACCGCTCACCGCTCCAAACGGCCCGAGGTGGAAGTGGGCCTCCCCGCCAGCTTCCGACCGCGGCCCCCCCATTCTCGCAGACCTGGGCAAATGGGGCTCTGTTTGGCTCTGAACGATGGGCCGAGGGAGGAGGTCAAGTTGGTCCCGGGCCCCGAGACCACAGCTTCGGATCCCCGGTCCTGAGACCGCCCATCCCCGACCACCACAGCGCCTTGGTCCCATCTGTGGTACAGAATCGGTCATGAGAATCGGTGTCGTCTTTCCCCAGACCGAGATCGGATCCGACCCGTCCGGAATTCGTGACTACGCCACGGCGGCCGAGCATTTGGGGTTCTCCCACGTGCTTGCCTACGACCACGTCCTGGGTGCCGATCCGGCCATCCATCGAGGCTGGGACGGCCCCTACGACATCCGCACGACCTTTCATGAGCCGATGGTGCTCTTCGGGTACCTGGCGGCGCTGACGTCACTGGAGCTGGTCACCGGCATCATCATCCTGCCCCAGCGCCAGACCGCCCTGGTGGCGAAACAGGCGGCTGAGGTGGACCTGCTGACCGGAGGCAAGTTTCGGCTGGGCGTGGGGCTGGGCTGGAACCCGGTCGAGTACGAGGCCCTGGGCAAGGAGTTCTCGAACCGAGGGGTGCGTATCGAGGAGCAGGTGGCGCTCCTGCGCCGCCTCTGGACCGAGACCACGGTGACCCATGAGGGTGAGCACGAGCGGGTTATCGGCGCCGGCCTGGCGCCGGCACCCATCCAGCGGCCGATCCCGGTGTGGTTCGGAGCCAGCTCGGAGCGCGCCTTGCGTCGGGCGGGCCGGCTCTGCGATGGCTGGTTTCCCCAGGCATCACCCGGGCCCAAGCTCGACTGGGCCCGCTCCGTCGTCGAGACGGCGGCGCTGGAATGTGGCCGCGACCCGTCGCTTCTGGGGATGGAGGGAAGGGTGGGCTGGAAGCCCGGCGAGACCCAACTGCTGGTGGCGCAGGTCCAGCGGTGGAGGGACGCCGGCGCGTCCCATGTGTCCGTGAACACCATGGGCGCAGGGCTGGGGTCGGTCGCGGCTCACCTGGGCGCCCTTCGTGAGATCGCGGAAGCTCTGGGCGTTGTCACCCGCTGAGCTCCGGACGGGCGGGGCGGCTGGATCGGTGCTGTGACCGCCTCTACGATGGAGCCGAGACTTCGTCTGTAGGGAGACATGGACTTCCCACCGCAATGATGGTTAAGGTCAAATCAGCTGTTTCTGAATACGAATCTGCCCTACCCGGGCAGCGCTACATCAGGTCTGGATTCAGCGGGTGGTTATGCGGGCTACGCCCTGATGCCTGTCGCGTCCACGGTGCAAGACGTGGAGTACAAGATCAACCTGCTCGCTCCGGCAGAGGGTGAGCGCTTGTTCGCAACCGGGCGAGTAATCGAGTCCGGGCGCACCCTCACGATCTGCGAGGTCGAAGTCGAGGCGCTCAAGGATGGCGTGGGTACCACATGCGCATGGCTGCTTCAGCCCCTCGTGTGCCTCGAGAACCGGTCCGACGCTCCTCAGCGCTGAACTCTCCTGCGTCTGATTACCGACGCCACCTCCCACACCGCACGGGCGGGCCCGCCTCTCCGGCAGCGGTCCGTGGTCGAGCCGGTCAACCTCCCCGCTGCGTCCTGCCAAGGTGTGGGCGGCACGGGGACCACTGATCACGGACTCTGGGTTCGCTCAGTCGCCCCCAGCCGGCAGGCGATTGCCTTTGGCCACCTCCTGGAACCACAGCGCGCTGCCCTTGGGAGTGCGGCGCTGGGTCTGGTAGTCGACGTAGAAGAGTCCGAAGCGCTTGGAGTAACCCTGATCCCATTCGAAGTTGTCGATCAGCGACCAGACGAAGTAGCCGCGCAGGTCGACCGCGGCCTGGATGGCCCTCCAGGCCGCGGCCAGGTGCCCCTGGAGGTAGGCCACTCGCTCTGGGTCCTCCACCACTCCGTCTGGTCCGACCCGGTCGGCGAAGGCGGCCCCGCTCTCGGTCACGTAGAGGGGAAGATTGGGGAAGTCCCGGGAAAGTCGCGTGAGCAACTCGAAGAGGCCCTCAGGATCGACCGGCCATCCCATCTCGGTGATGGGCACATTGGTCTGGTGCACGGCGACGATCCCGGGATGGCCCGGAAGTGGGGTCTCACCCGGGCGCGGGCCATCTCCACCTTCGAGCCGGACCAGATCAGGCCGGTAGTAGTTGACTCCCAGGAAGTCGATGGGACGGCTGATCTGGAGCATGTCACCGTCGCGGATCAGGTCCGCCGATGGGCGCACTTCGGTTGGGAGCTGCACGGGATAGCGCCCGAGGAGAACCGGCTCTAAGAACAACCCGTTGACCTCCGAGTCGATGATCCGGGCGGCCTCCACTGAGGCGGGGCCGGCGGCGCGCACGCTGGTCAGATTCAAAGTGATGCCCACCTCCGCACCGGGTCCGGCCGCCGCTCTGATGGCATCCACCGCCAGGCCGTGGCCCAGCAGGAGATGGTGGGTGACGGCGGAGGCCTGGCGGGCATCGCTGATTCCCGGAGCGTGCCTCCCCCAGCGATGGCCGACGTTGACCACCACCTGAGGCTCGTTCAGCGTGATCCACATGGCCACCTGGTCTCCCAGACCTCGGGCGACCATCTCCGCGTAATCCGCGAACCGCTGAGCCGTCTCTCTGGCAACCCAGCCTCCTTTGTCCTGAAGCGCCTGCGGGAGGTCCCAGTGATAGAGGGTTACGACCGGCATGATGCCCCGCTCTCGCAGCCTAGCCACCAGTTCGCGGTAGTGGTCGAGACCGGCCTGGTTGACAGGGCCCGCGCCGGTGGGTTGGATCCTGGGCCAGGCGATGGAGAAGCGGTAGGCGCCCACGCCCAACTGAGTGAGCAGCTGGATGTCCTCGTCCAGACGACGGTACGAGTCGCAGGCCACGTCCCCGGTCTGTCCGTCTGCTATGCGCCCTGGCGCGTGGCTGAAGGTGTCCCAGATGGAGGGGCCCCGGCCATCGGCCGCGACCGAGCCCTCGATCTGGTAGGCGGACGTGGCCGCTCCCCACATGAATCCGGCCGGAAACATAAGTGCGCGATCCGCCCCGACCTCGGCGCTGGTCTCTGCCGCCACTGCACCCATCCTCCCTATCTGGACGCTCCGATCCGAGCCCGAGTACCGCCCTTGACACTCCGGCAAACAGTGGCTAGTGTAACCGCTTAACCGGCACGGGTAAGCGGTTACATCCGGGTCAGAGGGGGCGAAACAGTGGCAACCTGGGCGCAAAGGGTAAGCGGAGGTGGGCGGGCGGCCACCTTCGTGGAGTTCGGCTCAGCCCAAGCCGCCCGTTGGATCCGGTGCTTGAGATCGGAATGTCAGCCACCGGCCCAGCGACAGCTCGCTGGTCGGCAGAGTTTGGGATACCTCTGCCGACCTTGCAGGGTTCGGCTGTGACTGCGGCGGAATCCCGATGACCACGGTATATGACGTCGCCAGGGCGGCCTCCGTCTCCACCGCCACGGTCTCGCGGGTCCTGCACCAGCAGGGCCGGGTGGGCCCCGAGACCAGGGAGCGCGTCCTCAAGGTGATCGCGGATATGGGCTTCATCCCCAACGCCGCCGCTCAGAGCCTGAGCCGGCGCCGGCGGGATCTGATCGGGCTGGTGGGGGTGGAGCGCAATGTCGACACCCCCTTCGACATCGAGGAGACCAGCCTGCTCTATCCGGACCTGATCCTGCGAGCCGCCGAGCACGCGCTACGCGATACCGGCTACTCACTGCTGCTCGCCTTCCTGTCGAGCGACGAGGCCACCTTCGGTCGGATTCGTAGCTTCTCGGCCAAGGTCGACGGGCTGGTGATCTCCGAGGGCATCCTGCCCGAGGCAGCGCTGGAGCGACTCTCCCACCGGGTTCCGATAGTGGTGCTGGCCGGCCGGCATGACGGCGGCGGCCTGGATGTCGTCGCGGTCGAGAACCTGGCCGGAATCAGGGCCCTGGTGGGGCACCTCATCGACGTCCACTCCTGCCGGCGCCTGCACTTCATCGCAGGCCCCCCCGACTCTCCCGACGCCACCCAGCGTTTCGAGGGCTTCCGTGCCGCCGTCGCCAGCCGGCGCGGCGCCCGCATCGTGGGGACTGGCCAGGGCGACTTCAGCGAGCGCAGCGGGGCTCGGGCGGCGCAGGCATTGCTCGCCTCAGCGGAGGGCCAACTGCCTGATGCGGTGGTCTGCGCCAACGACCAGATGGCGGTCGGGCTGATCCACGAGCTGCAGGCGGCAGGAGTATCGGTTCCAGGCCGGGTCGCGGTGGTAGGGTTCGACGACCTCTATCCGAGCCGGCTCCTGGATCCCCCGCTCACCACCGTGCGCCAGCCGATGCGCGAGCTGGGGGCCCGGGGAGTCGCCAGGTTGCTGGAGAAGATAGCCAATCCCGACCTGCCGCCGCAGGTGGAGGTGCTTCCCACCGAGCTGGTGATCCGGACCAGCTGTGGATGTCAGGTGGCGGCCGCTGCATCCAAGGGCCCAGGGCGCCGTCCTGGGAGATCGACGAAGGCTTCACATCCGGCCATCACATCGGAGCCGGCATGAGGTTCGTCCTGCGGCGCCTAGCCTTCTACGTCGTCGCCGCCTGGGTTGCGATCACGGTGAACTTCTTCATCCCCAGGCTGATGCCGGGCAACGCGGTGGACATCATCCTGGCGAAGTTCCCCCAGCTCCAGCCCTCGGCGCGCCGAGCGCTCGAGATCGAGCTGGGCCTCGGCCACCAGGGCACAGTCCTCCACCAGTACGTCCTCTACCTGATCAACCTCTCCCACGGCAACCTCGGCGTATCCATCAACTACTTCCCAGAGAAGGTCACCACTGTGATCGGGACGACGATCCCGTGGACCCTGACCCTGGTCGGCACGGCGACCGTGATCTCGTTCGCGCTGGGTACGCTGCTGGGGATCATGGCCGCTTGGCGCCGGGGCGGCTGGCTGGACCAGTTGCTGCCGGCGCTGACCTTCCTGCAGGCCACGCCCTACTTCTTCCTGGCGCTGCTCCTGATCGAGTTCCTCGCCCTCGACCTGCGCTGGTTTCCCCTCGGCCAGGGGTACACCCTGGGGTTGCTCCCCGGCTGGAACCTGCCCTTCATCGGGAGCGCGATCGACCACTCCTTGCTGCCCGCTCTGACCATCGTGGCCACCTCCATGGCCGGCTGGATGCTCCAGATGCGGAACATGATGATCACCACCATCGGCGAGGACTACGTGCTGGTGGCCCAGGCCAAGGGGCTGTCGCCGCGCCGGGTCATCTTCACCTACGCGGCTCGCAACGCGATCCTCCCCAACCTGGCCGGCTTCGCGCTGTCTTTGGGTTTCGTGGTCTCCGGGGCGCTGGTGATGGAGATCGTCTTCTCGTATCCAGGAGTGGGGCTGACCCTCTACAACGCCGTCACCTCGGACGACTTCCCCCTGATGCAGGGGATATTCTTGGTCCTGTCGCTGGCGGTGCTGGCCGCATCGCTCCTCTCTGATGTGGTCTACCTCCTCGTCGATCCCCGCACCCGGACCAGGACCGCCCACTGATGGCCATCCCGCTGCCAGCCCAGATCCCGGCGGCGTCGGCCCCCGGGGCCAGCATCCTGGCCAACCTGCCGTGGAAGGCCAGGATCGGCGGGATCATCCTGGTGATCTTTCTGATCATCACAGTGTTGGGGCCGGTGCTGGCTCCCTACAACCCCTCGGCGATGACGACTCAGTCCTTGCCAATGGCGCCGTCTCTGCACCACCTCCTGGGCACCACCTCGACCGGCCAGGACGTGCTTTCCCAGCTCCTGGTGGGGATCGGGGCCAGCGTCATCCTGGGGCTGCTTACCGGTGTGATCGCCACCTTCCTCTCGGTTATCGTGGGCCTCTCGGCCGGCTTCCTGGGCGGCGCCTCCGACGAGCTGCTGTCCCTGCTCTCAAATGTGTTTCTGGTGCTGCCCGCACTGCCTCTGCTGGTGGTCATGCTGGGCTACCTGCCCAACGCCGGTGACCTACCGGTGGCCATAGTCCTGAGCGCTCTGGGCTGGGCGTGGGGAGCCAGGGTGCTCCGGGCCCAGACCCTCGCTCTGCGCAGCAGCGACTACGTGGCGGCGGCCCGGGAGACCGGCGAACGGACCTGGCGCATCCTGCTCTTCGAGATCCTGCCCAACGAGGTGAACGTGATCGCGGCCAACTTCGTGGGCACCGTGCTCTACGCGATTCTGACCTCGGTCGCGCTCTCCTTCATCGGGGTTCTGAACACCTCCCAGTGGAGCCTTGGGACCATGCTCTACTGGGCTCAGAGCCAGAGCGCAGTCGAGACGGGGGCATGGTGGTGGTACGCCCCCCCCGGCATCGCCGTCGCCCTCCTGGGGATGAGCCTGGTCTTGCTCAACTTCGGTCTTGATGAGCTTGCCAATCCCCGTCTGCGGGACACCGGCCGGCGCCGCACGGTGGGGGGGCATCGCTGGCGGCCAGCGGACCCGACCCCGGTGCGGCAGGGGGGCCGCTGATGCCAGAAGAACGGACCGGCACCGCCCCACCCGTGCTCGCGATCCGAGATTTCTCGGTCAGCTACTTCTCCAGGGACAGGGAGGTCAGGGCGGTCCAGCACGTGGACCTGGAGCTGCACCCGGGTGAGGTAGTCGGTCTGGCCGGGGAGAGCGGCTCGGGCAAGTCCACCTTGGCGCTGGGTGCCTGCCGGCTCCTGCGCCCTCCCGCCGTGATCACCTCTGGCAGCGTGATTTATCGGGGGCGCCGGGTGCGGGAGGGGGGGCTTGACATGCTCACCCTCACGGCGAGGCAGCTGCGCGCTCTGCGCTGGCGAGAGATCGCCATCGTGTTCCAGAGCGCCATGAACGCCCTCAACCCCGTTCTGCGCATCAGTGACCAGCTGACCGACGTGTTCGACGCCCACCTGCCCCTGCTCCGGGACCAGAAGCAGGACCGGGCCGCTGGTCTGATGGACATGGTTGGCATCCCGCGGGCTCGGCTGCGGAGCTATCCCCACCAGCTCTCGGGCGGGATGCGCCAGCGGGTCATGATCGCCATGGCCCTAGCCGTCGAACCCGAGGTCGTGATCATGGACGAACCGACGACCGGTCTGGATGTGGTCGTCCAGCGCGAGATCCTGCAGCACATAGTCGAGCTCCGCGAGCAGCTCGGATTCGCGGTCTTGTTCATCACCCATGACCTCTCCCTGCTGCTCGACATCTCGCACCGGATCTCGGTCATGTACGGCGGCCAGCTGGTGGAGGTCGGGGAGGTCTCCGAGATTCAGCGACGTCCAGCCCATCCCTACACGGTCGGCCTCCTGAACTCCTTTCCCAGCGTGCGGGGGCCCCGCAGTGCGGTCAAGGGAATCCCCGGGTCGCCTCCTGACCTGGGCAACCCGGAACCGGGCTGCCCGTTCATCGCGCGCTGTGGCTTCGCGGCCCCCGAGTGCTGCCGGGTCGACATGCAGCTGCTCTCAGTTCCGGGATCGTCACCAGGCCACGTCACCGCCTGCCCGTTCGTGTTGCCTGGGGCGGCTCAGCCGAAGCAGCTCAAGCCCGCTGGTAAGCCGGGAGCCCGAGCATGAACGATCTGGCCCGCTCGCGAGCCACCGCTCCCGAGCTGACTCCCGCGGCCGCCTTCAGAGGACCGCTGGTGCTCGAGGCCCAGGGGATATCCAAGGGCTTCCGGCTCTCCAGGGGCCTTCGTGCCGACTTCTTATGGGCAGTCCGCGAGGTCTCCTTCGGGCTTTACCGGAGCGCGACAGTCGCTCTGGTCGGAGAGAGCGGGTCGGGCAAGTCCACTCTGGCGAGAGTGCTAGCGGGGCAGGAAAGGCCGACCTCCGGGCACATCCTTCTCGAGGGACGCGAGGTGCGTCCGTCCTCTCCGCGCCAATTCCGGACCTACAAGCGCGACGTGCAGATGGTGTTCCAGGATCCGTTCGCCTCGCTCAACCCGGTCCACACGGTCTCGTATCACCTGGCACGTCCGTGGCGCATCCATCATCCGAGACAGTCTGGCGCCAGCGTCAGGGCCGGGCTCGAGCAGCTGATGACCCGGGCGCAGCTGGCTCCGCCAGGCTTCTACCTTGACAAGTACCCCCACGAGCTCTCCGGCGGCCAGCGTCAACGCGTGGCCATCGCCCGCGCGCTGGCCGCCGAACCCCGGGTCCTGCTGGCGGACGAGCCGGTATCCATGCTGGATGTCTCGATCCGGCTGGAGGTCATGGGGTTGCTGGACGACCTCCGCTCCCGGCTCCAGCTGGCGGTCCTCTACATCACCCACGACATCGCCTCGGCGCGCTACTTCTCGGACGAGATTCTGGTGATGTACGCGGGCCAGATCGTCGAACGAGGTCCGTCGGAGGGGTTGACCCAGCGTCCAGCCCATCCCTACACCCAGCTGCTGGTTGCTTCCGCGCCGGACCCCCAAAACCCAATGGGCAGCGGTGGGGGGGCAGCTCGGCTGCAGCCCTCTGCCGGCGGGGATGCGCCGGCAGAGGGCTGCCAGTTCAGCCATCGCTGTCCCTACTCCGATCAGCAGTGCCGTACCCAGACACCGGCCTTGTTGCCGATCAGCAGCAGCCGCGCCGCCAGCTGCTGGCATCTGGACGTGGCCGCGCCAGAGCTCCTGGGTGCGGGCCTCAGAGGGAGAGTGCAGCCATGAAGGAGTGACTTCGGAAGTGATGGCACCTCCTCGACAGCCGTCCAGTCCGACCTGCTGAAGCTGCCGTCCGCGCCAGGACGGGTCAGCAGTTCCGACTTCCCCACGGCCAGGTTGAATTCAGCCTGCAGCTGGGCGGTTCCGCGCGCCCGAAGAGGGCCCTTTTACGACCACCACATGACGATTTCGGCAGCGCAATCCATACATAGGAGCAGACCATGAACAGAGTCTTGACCCGGAGCCGGCCGATCATGGCCGCGGCGGCCGTGGTGGCCGCGACCGTTCTGGCAACCACGGTGGCGGCCTGTGGCAGTACGTCCACCACTCCCAAGCCCAGCTCGTCCAGTTCGGCCGTGCTCACCATGGAGTCCAGCCCTGAGAACGCGATCACGGACAACTTCAACCCGCTCAACCCCGTACCCACGGGAGCCACCGGCCTGGGGGGGACGTCGCTGATCTATGAGCCACTTCTTCAGTTCGACGTGGCCAACCCGTCCGTCTACTACAAGTGGCTGGCCACCGCTTACCGGTGGTCCAATTCGGGGCAGTCGATTGTCTTCACTATCCGCAGCGGCGTCAAGTGGTCCAACGGGAAGGCCTTCACCCCGGCCGACGTGGTGTTCACATACTCGTTGCTGAAGCGGTATCCGGGCATCAACGGAACGGGCTTGCCGATCACGTCAGTGTCGAGCTCCGGCAACCAGGTGACCATCAACTTCTCCAGCCCGCAGTACACCAACCTGCAGAACATCGCCAGTGTCTACATCGTCCCCAAGGCGATCTGGAGCTCGGTCGGCGACCCGGCCACCTATCTCGACAGCCATCCCATCGGCACCGGCCCCTACACCCTGAAAAGCTTCAGCACCGGCGGGATCACACTCCAAGCCAACGCGCATTACTGGGGTGGTGCCCCCGCAGTCGGCAAGGTCGACTTCCCCGTCTATGCCTCCAACAACACTGTGCTCCCGGCCCTGGCGAGCAACCAGCTGGACTGGGCGGGCAACTTCCTGTCCGGTCTGCAGTCGACCTTCGTGGGGCCGGACCCGGCCCACCACAAGGTTTGGTTCGCCCCGGTCAACACCAACGCCTACTTTCCCAATCTGAACGTCTGGCCCACCAATCAGCTGGCCGTCCGCAAGGCGATAA
The DNA here is from genome assembly GCA_021795235.1 of bacterium. Lineage (GTDB taxonomy): Bacteria > Chloroflexota > Dormibacteria > Aeolococcales > Bog-877 > AG-12. Next base: position 11,097 of record JAJYPP010000046.1, on the reverse strand, counting down.
GCCTGGCTTTGGACCGCACCGCGATCAGCACCCAGGGTGAGGCCGGGCTGGAGCCCGTCGCCACCAATGCCAGTGGCCTGGTGCTGCCGAACTTCAAGAACCTGTTGGCTCCATCCGTGCAGAGCATGACCCTATCTCCCACCGGCAATCCCGCCGCGGCCAAACTGGTGCTGGAGCAGGCAGGCTTCGTGATGGGCAGCGACGGATACTTCCACAGTAGTACGGGGAAGCTGCTCGCCCTCACCATCACCGACCCGGCCTCCTACACCGACTACGCCGAGGATGGGTCGATCGCAGCCGCCGATCTGCAGAAGGCCGGCATCGACGCCACCTTCAACGGGCAGTCGGTGTCGGCGTGGTCCGCTGACATCGCCGACGGCAACTTCCAACTCTCACAGCACTGGTCAGCGACCAGCATCTCCGCCTATCAGCTGTATAACAACTGGCTCAACAGCGCCCTGGCCACCAGCAACGCGGCCGGAAACTTCGAGCGCCTGCACAACTCCACCATCGACAGTGAGCTGGCCAAGCTGGCCGGGGCCACCACGGTGGCGGCCCAACTCCAAGACCTGGCTCCGATCGAGCAGTTCGTGGCAACCCAGCTGCCGATCATCCCAACCGTCTACGGCGCGGCCTTCGATGAGTACAACACCTCGCAGTTCACCGGCTGGCCCTCCGCCAGCAATCCGTACGAGGCCGGCAGTCCGACCGCGCCGACCAACGAAGTGGTCGTGCTGCGCTTGCGGCCGGTCGGCTAGCCCATAGCGCAAACCCTCCGTCTGTGCCCGGTTCGCTGAGCACAGACGGAGGGCGATCCGGCACCTCGCCGTGGCCTGTGCGCAGCAACGTTGGGGATGCTGCCGGACCGGTCCGGTCCATTCACGTCGTGGCGGAGAGCCAGATCACCAGCTGCCGCGACTCCCTCTCCCATCCAGTTGGTCCGCGGCGCTGACTGTCGTCGGAGCAAGACTTCCGGCCCTTCGGCAGGCTCCGGGGGCGTACGGCGACACTTGGCCAGGGGAGAACCGAGCCCGACTCACTCTGCCGGCAACTTCGGACCGGGCTGCTCGCCGCCAATGCGGGGGAGATCGACGACGTCTGGGGAGCGGACGTGAGACCGGGCCCGATTTCGGCGGGCGGCGACCAAGTGTCAGAGTCCGGCGGAGCCCACCATCTGCCCCACTGCGGCCGGGATCGCCATGGCGGCGGTTCCGCCCGATCAGAACCGGCAGCGCGCCACGCCTCCAGTTGGCCCCTCCAGCGATGGCTCCGAGGGCACCGAGCACCGTTGCCACGGCAGTGAACTTGAGTCAAGCCCACTGCTGTGACACCCCTCGCGGGGTTCCTCCCCCGTTGCCGGGTTCGGTTCCGGCCTCACCGCGGACCGCCCGCGCCGAAGCGCTGGTCTTACATTCACTCCCCGGGTGCCCGGTCATCCGAGCATCCGAGCCGCCGCCTGTACCGTCCGGGGACAGCGCGAGAACGAACGGGGCCGCGGCGTCAACTACACCGCTTTGGTTGGCTATGTCCGGCCAGTCTGGGAGGTCTTGTGCAGTGGCTACCACTCCTTGAAGGTCATCCCGGCTCCCTATAGCTCATCGTACGTGCAACTGTTCGCAACCCCCAGCATCTGGCCCGCGGTGGAGACGATCCCGTCGTCGGCACCCACCACCGCCGCCTGCAACTCACCGTTGCCGCAGTGGCCCCTGCTCGAGTTGCCGACCGACCGGTGTCTGCCAGGATTGCCGTGACTGGTGCTGGGATGCCCATCCGAACCGCTCCCATCCTCTGTTGGCTGGAGAAGAGGGAGAACCCGACCCAGCCGGGGCCGGGCGATCAGGCGAGGAGCTGGCGGAGCTCCTGCTTGAGCAGTTTGCCCGTGGCGTTGCGCGGCAACGTCGCCACGATCTCGAGCCGGCGAGGCTGCTTCTGGGTAGCCAGCCGCGGTCCCAGGTGATCACGCAACTGCTCCAGAGTCAGGGTCTCGCCCTCCCGCAGCACCACCACGGCCGCGACGGTCTCCCCCCACTCCGGATGTGGCGTGGCCACTACCGCCACGTCCAAGACGGCGGGGTGGGTCAGAATGGCCTCCTCCACTTCCCGTGGATAGACGTTGTAGCCGCCGGAAAGGATCAGGTCCTTCTTCCGATCGAGCATCCAGTAATACCCCTGCGCATCGCGCCGGGCCATGTCGCCGGTGTAGACCCAGCCATCCCGCAGCACCGCAGCGGTGGCCTCGGGGTTCTTGAGGTAGCATCGCATGGCGCTCGGCGTGCGCATGATGAGCTCGCCCGGCGTGCCGGCCAGAACCTCTCGCCCATCCCCATCCACCAAGCGCACCTCGGTGTTCACGGTCGGGTGCCAACCGAGCGAGCCGGCGTGCAGGTCGTGGTCCTCGTCGGCGAGAGCGATCCCGTTGGGCCCGCTCTCGGTGAGGCCGTAAACCCCCATCCAACGGCCCCCAAAGGCCTTGCGGGCGGCCTGTACCTGGTCGGCAGACATCGGCGCGCCCCCATACACCCACTGTTTCATGGCGGCGAGGTCGTAGCCGGAGGGCTCGGCCCGCAGCGCCAGCAGGTACGCAACTGGGGCCGCGAAGAGGTACTGCACGGCTTGGTGCTGGAGCAGCTCCAGCATGGCGCCGCAATCGCGGGGATTGAAGGTGTCCAGCACCACCGTGCTACCCGTGTAGACGGATCCGACCAGAAAGAGGTTCAGCGGGGCCGCGTGGGTCACGGGCATCAGCACCGCCACCCGTTCACCTGGACGCATGCCGAACTCGTAGGCCGCCATCGCCGCCGTCTCCACGATCGCCGCGTGCGTCATGACGACGCCCTTGGGCTGGCCGGTGGTGCCAGAGGTGTAGAGGATCTCCGCGTCGTCGTGGCCCGCTGGCAGGGGCGGCAGGGCCGCGGCTTGCGCCCGGTCTAGCTCTTCGGGTTCCAGAGGCGGCACCGTGACGTCGGCCAACGGGCGCGTCTCCCGGCTGCAGATCGCCAGCCTGGCCTCGGAGTGGGCGAGGATGCCCGCCACCTCGCCGGGGGTGAGCCGAGCATTGACCGGGACCGCCACCGCGCCCGCGTAGAGCGCACCGAAGAAAGCCAGTGGAAACTCAAGTACGTTCCCCAGCACGATGGCCACCCGGTCGCCCGGAGCGACTCCGTGTGCTGCCAGCACCCCGCCCCAGCGCTGGGCCCTGGTGCGCAACTCTTGCCAGCTGAGCTGCGTCCCCTGCTGGGGGCTCCGCACCGCGACCAGCTCCGGATAGTTGCCAGCGGCGCGCTCCAGCAGGTCGAGGATCGAGCTCATCCGGTGGGCACCCCCACACCCAGCCGGGGCAGCGGGACATCACCGCAGGGCTCGTCTTCGGTCAAGGGGCTGTAGATCGAAGCGAGCCACGAGACGTTCTCGCCCACGCCGTGCGCGGCCGGGGGCTGCAGGTAGAGCCGCGCGAGCCACCAGGTGAGCACCAGCTTGCGCTCATCCGCTGCCTTCAAGGCTGTCACTGCCTCCTCGAGCATCAGCAAGAACTCAAGGATCTCGCTGAGGAACTCCATCAGCCGCCGGGCGTGCTGGGGGGCGGAGGAGGGGTGCTGCGCGAGCCAACCGATCGCGCGCTCGGCCTCCCGCCAGCGCTGGCAGAGAAGCTCTCCCAGCTCGCGGCTGCGGGGGTCAGCCAGAGCCTGCGCGGCAACCTCATTCACCCGCCGCCCCAGGACCAGGTCCGCACGCCAGCGCGGCGTCAGGGTGCGCAGGAGCTCCAGCGCCTGAATGTTCGCCGGTCCTTCCCAGACCGGCAGCACCTGCGCCTCCCGGAACATCCGGGCCGTGACATACTCCTCGACGTAGCCGTTGCCCCCCATGACCTCGATGGCACGACTGGCGTTGCGCACGGCCAACTCGCCGGTGCGGTACTTCGCGAGTGCCGTCGTCAGGCGATGCCAGGCGACGTGTTCAGGCGAGGCGTCCAGGGTGGCCACGTCGAGTGCCTGCGCCGCCGCGAAAGCCAACGCTGTGGCCGCCTCCAGCTCTGCCAGCATAGTGACGATCGTCTGCTGCACCATCGAGTGTCGGTCTAGGGTGGTGCCGAAGGCGAGACGCTGCGCGGCATAGAGTCTTGCTTCGAGGTAGACCCGGCGGTGAATGCCCGCCGAGGCCACGGAGTTGGCGATGCGGGAGAACTCCAAGGCCTCGAGCATGTGCTTGAACCCGTCGGGGGGTGGGGTCACAAGCTCAGCCAGTGCCCCCTGCAGCTCCAGCTCGCCAGTGGCGAGCCCGGTGGTGCCGAGCTTGTCCTTGAGCCGGCGGATGCGGTAGGCGTTCATGCTGCCGTCGGCGAGGTTACGGGGCATGAGATAGAGGCCCAACCCGCGCGTGCCGTCGGACCCACCGGGAGGACGCGCCGTCACCAGCGCGAGGTCGGCGTCGGCGTTGCTCGCGAACCACTTCTCCCCGGTCAGGCGCACCAACTGTTCGTCGCCTGCTCCGTAGACCTGGCGTGTGGCCGACATCTCACTCCTGGCCAGCGGGTCGGCCACGGTGGTGGCCAGCCCCGCGTCGGACCCGCCCTGCTTCTCAGTGACGAAGGTAGCGCCGTCGGCGAAGGGCCCCTCCTCTCTAACCGCCAGGCGAGGCAAGTAACGCGACTTCTGGCCCTCGCTACCGTGGCGGGAGATGACATAGGCCGTCGCCGCCGTGAGCGTGACGGGGCAGCTGAGGCCGGGGTCCGACTCGCTCAGGAGGTAGAGCAGCCCGAAGTGCACGGTGTAGGGCATAGGCCGAGGTCCGTAGTTGCACCCCACGATGCCGAGCCCGTAGACCTGCCCCACCGACTCCTCGTAGCGGGGGTTGTAAGTCACCTCGTTGACCACGTTGCCCTGGCGATCGTAGGTTGCCAGAACTGGCCTGGCGAAGCGGTCGGTGTATTCGGCTTGGCGGTCGATCTGATCCCCCGACAGGGCACCCATGCGCTCGAAGAGGGGCCTGGCCCGTTCGTACTCCGGAGCGGTCAGACGACCTGCGAGGACCCGCTGGAGGTTCCGGTCCACCGTGAAGAAGTTGAGTCCGCGACCCTCCGCTTGGCGGTCATGCACGCCCATCCCTGGCCCTTCTCTTGGTCCTGCGTGGCCCAACTCCGCGGCCGCGCAGGACATTCCCCTGCTGGAGGACTGCGCCTGCAGTCTGGAGCCGATCATACGCTGCGGAGTGTTGCCACCAAGCCCTGACCGGCTTGGCAGGGGGCTGTCCGCCGGGTCGCCGCGGGCGACCTCGGGGAAGGACTAACCTGCGGCCGACTCCCCCCGCCTTCTACCCACTCAATGCAGCGAAGAGCCCGAAATCTACGATCGGTACCTGCCTGATCCGCCCAGACCGCCTCTCCGAAGTATTGATGGATCGACGACTGTGTCGTAGCTCAGGGTGGCGGAGTGACTAGATCGACAGAGGGAAAATATGTCCGGTATCGGGCACCGTCCCTTGTCAGTAGCCGGTATCCACACACCGCCGCATGCGCGCCGATATAGAAGTCCGGGAGCGGAGAATGTCGCTGTCCGCCTCGTTTGCGATAGGCGAGGAAAGCCTTGCCGGCGATGAAACCCGCTTGGTAGGGCAGCGGTTCGCGCGCGAAGTCACTTGCGGGAACCGCGTCATCCAGATCTTCAATCCGGTCGAATCCGGTCGAGATCTCCGCATAGATGATCGGGTTGATCGCCAACCGACCTTCTTCCCGGGCCCGGGCAACGGCCTGCTCAGACCAGGCCGCCCATGCGGGGTCGTCGGTCAGGATGTCGAGCAGGACACTCGAGTCCACCAAGGCGACGGGAATCTCGACCGCAGCAGTCGCCGCGGCGTGTGGTTCATTCACCACGCAGCAGCTGGAGTAGTTCGTCCGTACTCATGGCAGTGGTGGCCCGGCCGCGCATCCTGTTCACGAGTCGCTGTCCACGAGTCTGGCTGGAATCGACCGGGACGATGCGCAGGGCATTGCCTTCCTCGACGACGTTTACCTCATCGCCCTCACGCAGGCCATGCTTCTCCCTCAAGGGAGCAGGAATCGTCACTTGTCCTTTGCTATTGAGTCGCATCTCTCCTCCAGACACGTAATACCTGTAGCACATGATACTGGATGTCGTCACCATGTTGGGGGAGTTGGCCCAGAACGGATAGCTCCGCCTGCCGTGGGGCGGTAGTGCGACCGAGACGGACTGCTCTCTCCAGGTGCCCACCTGAGACCCCTCTGCATGTTGTGCCTCCGGTCGGAGCGCATGTAAGGAAGACTAGGTAGCTGGTGTGAATCGAGGTGTGGGGGAGTCTCGGTAGGAGCGCAGAGGTCGCTTCAACTGCCGCGGCGCACCGCACAACGGGGATGGCGGATCTGGTGGTGCGGACGGGCGTGGCAGCGCTGTGGGCCCTCTGCCCGCCGCTGCTGGGCGGCAGCGGGCTCCTGATCCACTCTCAGCCGCTCACCGCCGCCCAGCCCTCAGGGGCTGAGTGCAGACCCAGCACCGCCAACCGGGCGAGGTTGGTGACGGCTGCCAGCAGGCTGAAGTCGGCGTTAACCTTTGCCGCCGCCACTGCGTCAGCGACCAGGAAGAGGGCGTGCGCCAAGTAGCTAGAGTGGGCGAGCTTCACCCCTCCCTTGAGTTCGATGAGCGCCAGCCGGAGGCACTCCGGGGATGGTCTATGGTGGGGAAGGTCGGCCCCTTACGCGAGAAGACGCGCTTGCCCTTACCGGCGATGGCTCCCACCCGCGGGTGCGGTCAGGAGCCCAGACTGACCCAGAGAGCGCCACGTCGGGAACTACCTTGGGAGCTCCGAAATGATCGACCCTCCCCAACCTGCCCTGCACCCTCGTGCGCACCGAACTGGTCCCGCCCAGTGTCGGTCCGGCCTCTGGCAACAAGACCTCATCGGCGCCAAGCGACTAGTTGGCTGGGCTGGCGCGCCCACCCGGGACCCACAAGTCCCGCCACTGGCTCACTTGCGACCATCTTTGCCGGGCGGGTCTTACGGGACCGCTCAACAGCCGACGAGACCTCGAGATCGGGACAACCCGAGGCTCCCACCGCACCTTCCCTGAGCGGGCGGCGCTCTGCCATCTCCTGGCATCATCACAACGTGCGCTCGTCGTTGATCGTCGCTGCTGCTCAGCCGGCGTGTGTGGCTCGTGATGTGCAAGCCAATGCCGCTGAGCACGCCAAGGCCATCTGCGCAGCGAAGGCCCGGCTGCTGGTGTTCCCCGAGCTGTCGCTGACCGGCTACGAGCTGGAAGCTGAGCCGGTTTCCCCCGCCGACGACTTGCTTGCCCCGATAGTGAAGGCCTGCGCCGCGACCGGCTCCGTGGCTCTGGTCGGCGCCCCGGTACTCGGCGCGCATGGTGACCTGCACATCGGCATGCTCCGGGTTGACCCGTCGGGGGTGGAAGTGGCTTGCCACAAGAACTGGCTCGGTCCGGCCGAGACTGGGCGCTTCAAGCCCGGTGCCGGGCCGAGGGCCATGGATGTGGACGGCTGGCGTGTCGGTCTGGGCATCTGCAAGGATACCGGGGTCGCCGAACACGTCTCGGCAATCTCCGCCTTGGGCATTGATCTCTACATCGCCGGCCTCGCCTTCCGGCCCGAAGAGCGGGCCGAGCACGATGCACGCGCCACCTCGATCGCACGTCGATGCAAGGCCCACGTGGTCTTCGCCAGCTTCGCCGGCCCGACCGGCGGCGGCTACGATCGCACGGCAGGGTTCTCAGCCGTTTGGTCGCCTACGGGCACGGTCCTGGCCCGCGCGACGGCGGAGACGGGCGTGATAGCGCGTGCTTCGATCGGTCGACGGCCAACTAGGCACAACCGCCTCGTCCAGACTCCGGTGCGCCCTGGTCGGTCGAGCAGCGTCGCGGAGATGGGCCACCGTCTGCGATGATCGAAGGGTGACCGCCTCCCCTGGGCAGCGGCGACGTGGCTGACTCGGCGACCCTTAGACCAGCCTCTCCGGAGGACTACAAGGCGATCGTGGCCGTGCTGGACGACTGGTGGGGTCGGCCGGTGGCTTCATCGCTGCCGCGACTGTTCCTCGATCACTTCTGGTCCACCAGCCGTGTGGCCGAAGATGAGCGGGGGCTGGCCGGCTTCCTGGTTGCCTTCTTCTCGCCGTCACAGCCTCGGGTGGCGTACGTGCACTTCATCGGGGTGCGCCCAGATCAGCGCAGAAGTGGACTCGCCCGGCGGCTCTACGAAGAGTTCGCCGATCGGGCCCGCCAGCAAGGATGCACGGAGATGCGGGCCATCACAGCCCCCGGCAACACCGGCTCCATTCGCTTCCACGAGAACCTTGGCTTCACGGCCAGCGAGCTCACGGTCGACTACAACGGCCCTGGCCGGTCGATGATCACCTTCCGACGTCTGCTCGAGCAGGCCGCCGCCGCCCCGTAGCCGATCCCCTTGCGGCCACCAGCGGAGCTCCAGTCCGATCGGCGGTCGGCTGCCTCGCGGGTTGTTCGTCTACTGCGACGCCACAACGGACTCGACTCACGGCGTGATGACGATCTTGGCCCGGGCCAGGGGAAGCTGAGCATCGCAGAAGGTGGAGCCAACTCGAATCAGGGTTCGATCGTCCACCACGTCAAGGTCGCCAGGTCTGTCCCTGGTTGCCCAGAGCACTATTGCCAGGGCATCGTCGAACTGGCCGGATCGCCAGACCAGCCCGTCCAGACCCTCGTCGCTCTGGTAGAGGGCCTGGGCTATGGCATCGGACCAATCGGCAGAAGCCATGGTCGCCGCTTGTAGCCATCCCAATGGCCTATTGTTCACCACCATTGCTGTGGATAAGTTGGCCATTGACCCAGGCTCCGGCCGGTGAGCAAAGGAAAGCGACGAGGTTTGCGCAGTCATCTGGCTGACCTAACCGGCCGAACGGGGTGGCAGCCTTGATGCGCGACTTGAGCTCGGGTGTCATCCAGCCAGTGTCGGTAGCGCCCGGGTTGACGACGTTCGAGGTGATTCCGAGGTGCGCCAGCTCTTTGGCCGCGGCCAGAACTATTCGGTCTAGGGCCGCTTTGCTCGCCCCATAGGGAAGGTTTTCCACCGTGTGGTCACTGGTCAGTCCGACAATGCGACCGCGACCGGCCACCACAGGTCCACGCAGGGCGAACTCCCGGATCAATAGCCACGTTGCCCGTGCGTTCACGGCGAAGTGAAGGTCGAACGAGTCGATCGTCGTATTCATGATGTCGGAGGCGACGGACTCGCAGTGGGCCATGATCAATGCACTCACAGGCCCGAGTCGGTCCTCGACGAAGTCGAAGACCTTCTTCGCGGCGGCGGTCTCCGACAGATCGGCCTCGATGGACACTGAACGAACTCCGGTGCGCTGGAGGTCCCGCTGCAACTCCGCGACCTCGTCGGGGTCGGTTCCCCACGGCATCCGGCTGTCGTAGCTTGTCCAGTGGGTAGTGGCCACGTCCCACCCGTCGTCGGCCAGGCGCCGGGCGATGGCTGCGCCGATGCCGATCCGCCGACTCGCTCCAGTCACGAGCGCGATTGGCCGGCGAGCATTCACGGCACTCATCTTCGCAGGGCTGAGCTCTGTGAGTCCAATTTCGGCGCTCCCGGCATAAGTGTGGGTGGATTTGGGGAAACAACTATCCTCTCTCCTCGCAAGACTGCCACGTCTAGGGGTCGAAGGCCATTGGGCAGCGCAAGAGCCAAGCGCTGTTCCAATGCCTGAACCCCGCCTGTGGCTGGTCCGGCAACGCCGGCTTCAACGCTGCCTGCAACATCCTTCAAGGCGCCGTGAGCGGGGGCCTCGGACCCGCTTCGTTCGGTGGAGCGCCGAATGCTGCCCGCCCCGGGTACGAACCGGGGCCCTGTCCCTCATCGGGCAGGGCTGAGGCTTCGACCGGCTCGGGGCTCGGGATGCGGGAAAACCAGACGGCCCAAAGACTGGGTGCCGCATGACCAGCACCGGGCTGCGAACCCTCCATGAACCATTGGGAGGACGCGGAAGCCTCCCTCCTTCAGGGGGAGGTGGTTCACGGCGCCAACGAGCTCGTCATCGCCCTCGATGACGAGCTGACCGCGCCCCGCTGCAAGCGCCCGCAACCCGATCCGACGGTGCGCCCCCGGGGGACCTGCAGTGAGGTCAGTGAACGGAGTCTCGATGCTCACCTCGCTCATGGGAACTGGTCCGGGATGTTGGACAGGACGCTCCCGTTAGGGCCGCGACCGTTTGGCTGAGTCAGCGGGCAATGAGGCGGACCGCGACTTCGGGAAGCTCACCGAAACGGGCACGCTCGTCGGTGGTGAGCACTATGCGCTCAGCGGCGCGAGCGGTGGCGGCGATGATGAGGTCGTGAACGCCTCGCTGAACGCCGGTACGCTGAACGTGGGCCAGCAACGCGGCATGATGTTCCGCGGTGGGACGGTCGTAGAGATGGACCGGGACCACCGCGAGCACTTCGTTGAGGAAGGCACGTTGAGCGGCGGCGCGGCCGGGATTGGCATCCAGAAGCGTGCCGGCCAGATATTCGGCTACGGCGATCGCGGGGATGGCGACATCGTCAGTGTCGGCCAGTGCTGCTACGTCCACCTGCCCACGGACGCCGGCGATCAGCACACAGGTGTCTAGGATCAGCCGCGCCAAGCGTCCGTGTCCAGGTCGGCCGACACCGCCTCATCGGCAGCGGCGATGTTCGCCGCGAACGAGTCATCAAGGGCGGGGTTGCCCTTCCAGCGGCGGAACACCTCTCGCAGGGCGGCTCCGTTGCTGGGTGGCGCGGGTGCGATCAGTGCCACGCGGTGACCAGAACGGGTAACCACGGTGGTCTCGCCATGCTCGGCAGAGTCCAGCACAGCGGAGAAGTTCCGAGCGGCCTCTGAGGCGGACAGCTCTCGCATCAGTTCAGATTACCTGATTCAGAACGTCAGCGCAAGCCGTCTCTCATGGCGATCACCTTGCCGACAGGTCGACCCGGGCCGAGGCTCCTAGTGTAGTGTCTCGGTTTTAGCTTGGCAGTTGGGAGAGGGCCACCCGACCGCGGCGTACCTTCTCGAAAATCTCCTCGGCCGTTGCTGTCCACACGAACGGTGTGGGGTCATCGTTGTTGGCTTG
>JAJYPP010000045.1 GCA_021795235.1 bacterium | reverse complement strand
TATTTAGGTCATACACTATCCGGCAGCCTAAGTCAAGCACTGGAAACGGGTGCCCCACTAGGAAAACGGCGTGGCGCGGTCAGCTACCAGGGGTCCGAAAGCCTCGATCCTCGGAAACTCAGGCTAGTCTGCGGTCGCCCGAGTGGTCACCTCCCATTGGAGGACCGGTCAGTCGGGCTCGTCAGACGCTGAGGGCCCCGCGCCCGCCAAATTGCGCTCTAACGCCGCCGCCCCTTCGCCGCCGCCCCGGACCGGGCACTTGGCAGCGCCCGCCGATGCCGCCTCCGACCCTTGGGACATGGCCGCCGGATCGCCGGAGTCCGAGGGCACATGCACCGGGCAGCGCGCCGGGGCCGCCGGGTCACCGGGCTGGTGGGCCGCGAAGCCCGGGGTTGTCCCCTCGTCCCGGGGGCGCAGGCGCGCCACCGTGGGCGAGGCCTCACGCGGGATGTAGCGGCCCCCCTGGCCTCCGGCCGCGTAGGTGAGCAGGGCTCGATCAACATCGCTGCCATCCGCCCCCGACTCGTCGAAGCCGCCCGCGGCCACCGGCTGGCGGGCCGCGTCCCCGTCGCCCTCGAGCGGGGTGCGGTGAGGCTGAGCATTGGCGGAGCGGCCGAGCTCGGGCCCGATCAGGGCCGCCGCCACCTGCAGAGTCACCACCGCTAGCCGCCTGGTACGGGCAACCTTCTCCACCTTGGCCTTGATCCGCCGGCGCAGATAGCCGGCCGGCATCTCGTGCAGCAGGTTGCGGGCTTCGGTCGACCAGCCGATCTTGCGGTTGTCGAAGGTCACCTCCTCGGTGACCTCGCCCTCCTCCTCTGCCGCCCGCATCACACTCTCGTGGTCCACCTTGGAGAACTGGTCCTGGAGCCCGCCACACACCGGGCAGGCCACCGGCCTGACCCCGTGGGCGGTGTATCCGCACACCCGACAGATGTGCACCTCTCGCTCGTTGACCAGGGCCACGGTGGACTCCCGCTCAATCCCGATCGCCGAAGATGCCTCCGGCGGCAGGATGTCCCCCAGGGCGGCCGTGACTAGATCCTGGGAGATGATCGAGTGGCCCCGCTCCATCGACCAGCGCAGCACCGCCGTGCGCGCCAGCCCTTGGGCGGAGCAGGGGATCCGCTCCAGGACCTCGTTGGCCTCGGGGGTCCAGACCACGGAGGCGGCGCCCATGACGTCGATGGGGGGCACGTAGGTCCTGGAGGAGAGCATCACGCTGCAGGGGGCCAGCCGCAGCAGGTTCTCACTGTTGCCGCCGATGTCCATTCCCTGGTCGGAGTGCACCCCGATGCGCCCACAGACCAGTAGTGAGGCGTCCACCTCGCGGACGTAGCGCAGCACCTGCTCGAAGGCCTTGCCGTCGAGCAGGGTTATCGGCAGGTCGTAGCCCTGTGCCCTGGCGACCTCCTTGGCCACCTTGAGGTGGGATGAGTAGATCATCGCCAGGCCGGTGTCGATGATCTCCTCGTGCAGCGCCTCCTGCTCCTTGAAACGGAAGACCTTGCCGGCCTCCTCGGAGAGCACGTCCACGATGCCGTTGAACAGCACGTAGTGGAGGTAGGGATCGTAGACCGAGACCGCCTCCACCGGCAGGTCCAGCGCCCGGCCCATCTCCAGCGCCGAGCGCAGCCCGGCGAAGGACTGGGGTGACCCGTCGACGGCGACCACTATCGGCCCGGACAGGGGCTCCCGCCCCTCGCGGTGCCGGACCACGATGGTGTCGCGATGCGCCCGCCGCACCACCCGCTCCACACAGGTCCCGATCTGGGTCTCCTTCACCTGGCCCAGCCCGCAGGCGCCCATCAGGACCAGGTCGTAGTCGGACTCCTCGATGTCCTTGACCAGGACCTCCCAGTTCTTGCCGTCGAAGGTCTTGGGGGTGAAGGGCACGCCCACCTCCAGGCAGCGCCGCTGGGTCTCCTCCAGGTAGGAGTCGGAGATGAGCCCCAGGCCGCGGGTGATCAGGCTGTCGTGGATCTTGCGCTGGCGCTCGAGCTCGACCTCGTCCTGGTACTCCTCGGGCAGGGTGTACTCCATCTGCTTGAAGCGGTAGTCGTGGAGACGGGCCGCGTAGACGTGGCTGCCGACTATCTCGGCGCCGGTCGCCTGGGCGAGCCGGATCGCCACCGCAGAGGCCGCGGTCGAGTGGTCAGAGTTGTCGAGTGGCAGGTAGAGCTTGCGGTACATCAGGCTTCCCGGTGGGCGGATGGCTGTCCTGGCCTGATCGTAGCAACCTCGGCCGACCCCGCCTGGACGCGAGAAGGCAGGCGGCCCGACTCCTGTCGTCTCGCCCACTCCCGACCGGCCAGTATCTGGCGCTTAGCCCGCCGCAGCGCCTCCTCGGTGGCTCTGGGACCGGGCGCGCCGACCTGCTCTCGCCGGGACAGCGACCTGGACAGGTCGAACACCGCCGCCGCCTGCTCGGGCATTCCCAACTCGGCCCACTGCTCGGCGACCAGGCGATGCAGCGGGATCGCCTGCTGGCGCGCCCGCCGCACCGCCTGGCCCACCGCCTCGTGGGCGCGGCGGAAAGGCATGCCCTCCAAGACCAGGAACTCCGCCAGGTCGGTTGCCAACAGCTCCGGGTCGGAGGCGGCCGCCCGCATCCTCTGCTCTTCGAACTGGACCTCGGCAAGAATGCCGGTCAGCGCCCGCAGGCTGGCCTCTGTCACCTCGACCGCGGCGAAGAGGTGGCGCTTGTCCTCCTGGAGGTCGCGGTTATAGCTGAGGGGTAAGCCCTTCAGCAGCGTCAGCAAACCCATCAGCGAGCCGATGGGCACCGCCGACCGGCCTCGGACCAACTCGAGCACGTCGGGGTTCTTCTTCTGGGGCATGATGCTGGACCCGGTCGACCAGCTGTCCGGCAGAGTGATGAAGGAGAACTCCGCAGAGTTCCAGATGATTAGGTCCTCCGCCAGCCGCGAGAGGTGGACCGCCATCAGGGCGCAGGCGAAGGTCAGCTCGACCGCGAAGTCGCGATCCGAGACCGCGTCGAGGCTGTTGGCGCTGAGCTCTGTGAATCCCAGCTCGGCGGCGGTCTCCTCCCGGCGCAGGGGCAGGGTGGAGCCGGCCAGACCCGCCGCCCCCAGGGGAGACACATCGGCGCGCGAGTGACAGTCCCGCAGCCGCTGTCCGTCCCGCCCCAGCATCTCCAGATACGCCAGCAGGTGATGGGCCAGGTGCACGGGCTGGCCACGCTGCAGATGGGTGTACCCCGGCAACACCGTCTGGCGGTGCTCTCGGGCCCGACGCACGAGTTCCGCCTGGAGGTCGGCTATGGTCCCCACCAGGCGCCGACACGCGGCCCGAGTGTAAAGGCGGAGGTCCAGCGCCACCTGGTCGTTGCGGCTGCGCCCAGTGTGCAGGCGCTGACCGGGCTCGCCCACCAGCTCCGTCAGCCGCCGCTCGACCGCCATGTGGATGTCCTCGTCGGACTCCAGCGGCACGAACGTCCCCGAGCCCAGCTCCCCAGCGATGGCGTCCAGCCCCGCCAGCAGGCTGTCCCTGGTTGGGCCGTCGATCAGTCCCGCCGAGCACAAAGCCCGAGCGTGAGCCCTCGACCCCTGCACGTCGTGCTCGGCCAGCTGGAAGTCCCAGGGCAGGGACGTCGAGTACTGCTCCATGATCGGGTTCGAGGCACCCTGCAGGCGACCACTCCAGGCTTTGGCAGCCCTCCTGCCAGCGGGCCGACCGCCGTCAGTCGCTCTGGGCATGTTCAGGCTCGCCACCTGGCCCCTCTGCGATCCCTCGGGGCATGGAGGGCAGGAGAGGCTTGGTCTCCTCCCAGAGGTTCCCCTGGACGGCAGCCTGGGTCCGCAGCGGCAGCCCGAAGATGTTGAGGAAGCCCTCCGCGGACTGGTGGCGGAAGCGATCCTGGGCACGCTCATAGGTGGCCAGCTCGCGGCTGTAGAGGGAGGCGGGGCTGCTGCGTCCGAGCAAGGTCAGCGCCCCTTGGCGCAGCTGCAATCGCACCTCCCCGCTCACGAACTGCTGGGTCGACCGCACGAATGCGTACAGGCTCTGGCGCAGCGCCGAGTACCAGAGCCCGTCGTAGGTGAGCTGCGCCCACTCGTCGGCCACCTGGCGCTTGAATCTCAGCACATCCCGCGAGAGCGTGAGCGACTCCACCGCGCGGTGAGCGGTGTCCAGGATGACCGCGGCGGGCGCCTCGTAGACCTCTCTAGACTTGATGCCCACCAGGCGGTCCTCGACGTGGTCGATGCGGCCGATGCCGTGCGCCCCACCGAGGTCGTTGAGGCGTCCGACCAGCTCCACCGGGGATACCCCCTGCCCGTCGAGCCGGGTGGGTACCCCCTGCTCGAAGTGAATCTCGATGATGACTCCCTCGGACGGAGCCGCCGCCGGTTCGACGGTCCACTCGAAGGCGTCTTCGGGAGGCGCTTGCCAGGGATCCTCCAGCACTCCCGTCTCCACGCTCCGGCCCCAAAGGTTGGCGTCCACACTGTACGGACTCTCCCGAGTCGCCTTCACCTCCAGCCCATGCTCAGCGGCATAGGCGATCTCCTCTGTCCTGCCCAGGCTCCACTCCCGCACCGGGGCCACCACCTGGAGGGCGGGGGCAAGCGCCCCGACCGCGACATCGAACCGGACTTGGTCGTTCCCCTTGGCGGTGCAGCCATGGGCCACGGCGGAAGCCCCGGTCTCGCGGGCGACCTCCACCAGCAGTCTGGCGATGAGGGGCCGCCCAAGGGCGGTCGCCAGCGGGTACACCCCCTGGTACATGGCCCCCGCCTGGAGGGATGGGAACACGAAGTCGGTGAGCAGAACCTCCTTGGCGTCCACCACGTGGGCCGCCACGGCCCCTGCGCGCAGGGCCCGATACTGCAGCTCCTCCGCGGACCTGGTCTCGCCCAGGTCCGCCGAGAGAGTGATCACCTCGAATCCGCGCTGGTGGGTAAGCCAGTGCACCGCCACCGTGGTGTCCAGACCGCCAGAGAATGCCAGCACGCAGCGGGGCCGTCCACTCACTCGCCATGCCCTCCCGGGAACTCGCCCTCTGCCGGCCAAGCGCGCCGCAGAGCCTCCAACTGCCGGCCAACGGACCGGGCTCCGGCTGCGGTCCTGGCCTGAATGAAGATTGTGTCATCTCCCGCCACGGTTCCCGCCACCTCGGGAAGCTCCAGGGCGTCTATGGCCACTGCCACGACCTGCGCAGCGCCCACCGGGGTGTGCAGCACCACCATCATTCCCACCTGCTCCAGCCGCTCCAGCTGGCTGCTGAGCGTGTGCCCCGCTCGTGCCCAGCGGTCAGCAACCCTCTGGGGAGGAAGGTAGCGTCTGCCCGAGTCTCCCGCCACCCGGGCCACTCCCAGCTCCCGCAGGTCCCGGCTGATGGTCGCCTGGTCGGCCTCGATATGGCGTCGGCGCAGCTCCTGAGCAAGCTGCTCCTGGGTCTCGACAGGAACCTTCCACAAGATCTCGACTATGACTGCCTGGCGCTCGCGCTTGCCCACCTGGGCGATCACAGTCCCTTGTCCCGCATCACCCGGACCAGGCTCGACCGCAGCCCCTCCAGCGCCAGCTCGATCTCGTCGTCGGAGATGACCAGCGGGGGTGCCAGCCTGATGGTCGCTGCCCCAATGGGATTGATCAGCAGCCCCTCCTGGAGAGCCACCCCGGCCAGCTCCCGCGCCCATGGCTCGCTGAGCCCGATCCCGAGGAGCAGCCCGCTCCCGCGGACATCGGCAACCGGCAACCCCATGGCTCGAAAGCCGAGGATGCCCTCCTTGAGCTGGTCCCCGGCGATGGCCGCGCGGTTGAAGAGCCGATCTCTGGTGATCACCGAGATCGCCGCCAGCCCGGCGGCGCAGGCGACAGGATTGCCGCCAAAGGTGCTGCCGTGGTCTCCGGGTTCCAGACAATCGGCGGTTTTCGAGACCAACACGGCGCCGAGCGGCAGGCCTCCCCCCAGGCCCTTGGCCGCGGTCATCAGGTCCGGGACGATTCCGGCTGCCTGGTGCGCCCACATGGTCCCGGTCCGCCCCATCCCGGTCTGGACCTCATCGAGGATGAGGAGCGCGCGGTGGCGATCACACAGCTCCCGCAGCCCCACCAGGTACTCGGTCCCCAGCGGGTTGACGCCGCTCTCTCCCTGGATGGGCTCGGCCAGCACCGCCACCCCCGGTCGATCGGGGTCCACGAGCGCCCGTTCCACCGCGGCCAGGTCTCCTCGGGGCACCTGGCGGAAGCCCTCGGGCAGGGGCCTGAATGGGTCGCTGTAGTGGGCGTTGCCGGTCGCCGCCAAGGTGGCCAGGGTACGGCCGTGGAAGGCCCCCTCCAGGGTGACCACGGTGAAGGCGCCGCGGCGGTGGAGGCGGCCCCACTTGCGCGCCACCTTGATCGCAGCCTCGTTGGCCTCGGCTCCGCTGTTGCACCAGAAGACCCGCCCCGGGAAGGCCGAGGCCACCAGGGCCTCGGCCAGCTCCACCTGGGGGGTGGTGTAGTAGAGGTTGCTGGTGTGGAGGAGGCGCCTCATCTGGGCGCTGGCGGCCTCAACCACCTCTGGGTGGCAGTGACCCAGGGCATTGACGGCGATCCCGCCCACCAGATCCATCAGGCGCACCCCCTCATCGGTCACGACGAAGCAGCCACTGCCCTCGACCAGGGTCACGGGGGAGCGGCGGTAGGTGCCGCAGAGAACCGCCGCCTCGCGCTCAGCCAGGCTCGCCGGCGACGTCTCAGCGCTCCCCGGCGTCGGGATCGATCATCGTCCCCACGCCCGACTCGGTCAGCAGCTCCAGGAGGACGGAGTGCGCCTCGCGGCCGTCGATCACGTGCACCGCCACTCCGGCCCGCGCCGCCCGGCAGGCGGCTGCGAGCTTGGGGATCATCCCCTCGCGAGCGGTGCCGTCGGCGAGCAGCGCCTCGGCCTCGGTGACCGACAGGCGGCTCAGCAGTTCCCCCTGGGGCCCCTGCACTCCGACCACGTCGGTCAGCATGATCAGCTTGGCCGCGTCCAGCGCCACCGCCAGCGCCGCCGCCACGGTGTCGGCGTTGACGTTGTAGCTCTTGCCGTCGTAACCCAGTCCGATGCAGGCGACCACGGGGATGAGACCGCGCTCGGTGAGGGACAGGACCGGCTCGGGGTTGACCTCGACCACCTCCCCCACCAGCCCCAGGTCCTCGCCCTGTGGGCCGGACTGCCGCTTGACCAGCAGGGTCGGGCCATCCTCGCCAGACAGGCCCATGGCCCGGCCGCCGAGACGGTGGATGGTGGTCACCAACTCTGGGCTTATCTTCCCGGTCAGCACCATCTTGGCGACCTCCATGGTGCGCTCGTCGGTCACCCGAAGCCCGCCCACGAAACGGGTGTCGAGGCCCAGGGCGGCCGCCATGGCGGTGATCTCTCGCCCGCCGCCGTGCACCAGGACCGGCCTCATTCCCACGAAACGCAGCAGCACCAGGTCCTGGAGTACGGCCTCTCGCTCGGCGGGATCCTCCATCGCGGAGCCGCCCAGCTTGACCACCAGCAGCTGACCGTGGAAATGGCGGATGTAGGGCAGCGCCTCGACCAGGACCTTGGCCCTCAGGGCGGGCGAGACCTCAGACGTTGGGTCAGGTGGAATAGTCGGCATTGATCCTCACATAGTCGGAGCTCAGGTCACAACCGAGGGCCAGCGCCTCCGCCTCCCCGACTCCCAGGTTGATATCGATCGCCACCCGCGGTTGCAGGAGACGAGGGGCGACTCTGGTTACGGCGCCCTCCACCACCTGGCCGAGGGCGAAGAGTTCTTCTCCCTGCATTGCGAGACGACAGCGATCCAGCGCCAGCTCCACGCCGGAGCGACCCACCGCCATCAGGATCCGGCCCCAGTTGGGGTCGCCGCCGTGGATGGCGGTCTTGACCAGCGGCGAACTGGTCACGGTGCGGGCTGCGCGCAGCGCCTGGACCTCGTCGGCCGCCCCCCACACCCTGACCGAGAAAGTGCGGGTGGCGCCCTCGCCATCCCCGACGATCTGCTCCGCCAGGGACCAGAGGATCTGGTCGAGCGCATCCTGGAACCGCTCCGCCGCGGCCGTCCCGGGGCGGATCTCCGGCCCGCCGGCCGCCCCATTGGCAAGCAGGAAGCAACAGTCATTGGTACTCGTGTCGCCGTCCACGCTGATGCGATTGAAGCTCCGTCGGACCGACTCGCGCAGCAGCGGTCGCGCCCAGTCGGGGTCCAGGCGGGCGTCGGTGGTGACGAAAGCCAGCATGGTCGCCATGTCCGGATGGATCATCCCGGATCCCTTGGCCATCCCCCCGACCCAGTGCTCGACCCCGCTCAGCTCGAACGCCACCGAGGCCTGCTTGGAGTAGGTGTCAGTGGTCATGATCGCCTCGGCGGCACGGTCCCCCGCCCGCTGCAGAGAGGCCGCGGCCCGGGCTATGCCGGGCAGAATGCGCTCCACCGGCATGACCCTGCCGATGACGCCGGTGGATGCCACCAGGACCTCCCCGGGTGGGCAGTCAACCGCGTCCGCCGTGGCTTGGGCCATCCGCAGCGCATCCCCAAGCCCCCGAGCTCCGGTGCAGGCGTTGGCGTTGCCGCTGTTGACCACGATGGCGCGCGCCTGCCCCCGCTTCACGTGCAGCTGGCTTATCACCACCGGTGCCGCCTTCACCACATTGGTGGTGAACACGCCGGCGGCCACGGCCGGGACCTCGCTGACGATGAGGGCGAGATCGAGCCGGGAGGCGCCATCTCCGCGCGCGTCGGTGTCCGCCACCCCGGCCAGGAACCCCTTGGCCGCGACCACGCCCCCGTGTTCGCCGGTGGAGTTCACCAGCGGCTCCGTCATGGCCACCTGGGTGCTTGCTCCAGCCCGGCGGTCGGGGTCAGTCCAAAGCGCTGGTTCAAGACCTGGACCGCCTGCGAGGACGCCCCCCGGCCCAGATTGTCCAGCACCGAGCAGACGATGAGCCGGTCGCCCTGTTGGTGCAGGCTCAAGTAGCAGAGATTGGTCCCCGCGGTCAGCTTGCTGGAGGCGGGCTGGTCGCCCAAGCGCAAGAACGGCGCCGCCGCGTACCAGTGCCGGTAGGCGGCCTGCGCGTCCTCCAGGGAGACGCCTGGTCGCAGGGTCAGGTAGCAGGTGGCGACAATCCCCCGGGTCATCGGGACCAGGTGGGGAACAAAGATCACCGAACACGCTTCGCCCGCCAATCTGGTGAGAGCCAGCTCCATCTCCGGGCGGTGACGGTGGCCCCCGACTGAATAGGCCAGAACAGTCTGGTCAAGCTCTGGGAAGAGGTAGCTCGATCCTGCCTGACGTCCAGCTCCGCTGATGCCACTCTTGGCGTCGACCAGAACCTCGGGCTCCACCAGATGCTCCACCACCGCCGGGCCGCAGCCGAGGATGGCGGCGGTGGAGAAGCAGCCCGGCAGGGCCATCAGCGAGGCTCCGGTGAGAGCCCCGGGCTCGAGCTCGGGAAGCGCCAGCACCGCCTGGGCCAGGAGATCGGGCCGAGCATGTTCGACGCCATACCACTGCCGGTAGAGTCGGGGATCGGCAAGGCGGAAGTCGGGGCCGATGTCGATGACCGCCGCGCCCTGCTCCAGCCAGGCTCCCGTCCGGATGGCTACTTCCCCGGCCGGAAGAGCCGCCAGCACGACATCGCAGGCGGCGGGGTTCACCTCCTCCACCATGGTGAGGTCACACTCCGAACCGGGGTAGACCTCGCGGTGCCGCTGGCCCGCCTGGCTGCGGGAGGCGACCTGCACCAGCTCGACCTCCGGATGCCGCCCGAGCATCGCCACCAGCCCGGCCCCGGCGTAGCCCATGCTGCCGGCCACGGCCACTCTCAGCCGCGCGCCTTCCTTGAACCCCTCGTTCACGCCCGCATTGTTGCATATTTATGCGGCCGCATGCATCGTGCCGGGGCGGACCGACCCAGTCCATAATTCCAGGCGTGCTGAGGCGGGGATCTGAGCGTCGGCCCCGGGTGCGCCAGCTCTGGGCGGCTGACGCGGCGGCGCTGGAGGAATGCCTCGGTCAGAGCCCACTCGACAACGTCTACCTGCGCAGTGAGCTCAAGCACGGGGCCCTGCGCCAGGGAGCGCTCTACGGGGTGGAGCACCCCGGGCAGCGTGGGGTCATTTTTGCGGCGGTGATGGTCGGGCCACTGGTGGTTCCCTGGGCGCCCGGTTCCCGCGACCTGATGGCGCTGGCAGAGGCATTGCGGCCGAGGGCCCACCTCGTCCAACTGCTGGTCGGCCCTCGGGACCAGGTCGCCGCCCTGCAGCAGCTGCTGGCGCCCCAGCTGCGCCCGCCCCGGCTGCTGCGGGCCGAGCAACCCCACTACGCGATCTCAGCTGCCGAGCTGGGCGACCCACCGGTCGAGCTGCCGAGTCCGATCCGCCGGGCCACCCTTGCCGACTTCGACCAGGTCCTGACGGCCGGCGCCGCCATGCACCTGGAGGAGGTCGGCTTCGACCCTCTGCAGTCGGACCCAGACGGGTTCCGGCACCGGGTCCAGACCCTGATCCGCCGCGGCTGGATCCATGTCTGGATGGTGGATGGCAGGTTGGCCTTCAAGGCCGAGTGCGCGGCGGTCACGGCCGAGGCGATCCAGCTCCAAGGGGTCTGGACGCGACCAGACCTGCGGCACCGCGGGCTTGGTACCAGCGGCATGGCAACCCTCTGCCGCCAGCTATTGCGGGAGACTCAGGCAGTGACCCTGTTCGTGAACGACTTCAATCTGGGGGCGATCCGGGTCTACGAGCGCGTCGGCTTCCAGCGGATCGGAACCATGCGCTCGGTGCTCTTCTAAGTGCAGGCCGCCGGGGCCATCCACCACCGCCACCGACAACCGGTCCTGACGGCGAGTCAGGCGGGGCCCGCTCACCATCAGGACCACGCCCAGGGTGATCAGGGCCGCCGCCACCGCCGTGGTGGGGGAGAGCCCCTGCCCGAGGATGAGGAACCCGAGCCCCAGCGCCACCGCCGGGTTGACGTAGGCGTAGGTGGCCACGGTCGCGGTGGGCAGGACCTTGAGAGCATAGACGTAGCAGGTGTAGCCGAGGATGGCCCCCCCCAGCACCAGCCAGCCGTAGGCCAACGCGGGCGGCCCCAGGATCTGCCCCCAGCGGACCGCCCCCTGCTCGCCGGTCAGGACGGCCGCCAGGACCAGCCCCACGCCGCCGATCACCATCTCGACGGCGGAGGCGAGGAAGACGTCCGTCGGCATGGGAGCGCGCCGGGAGTAGAGGGAACCCAGGGCCCAGAGCAAGGCCGCCAGCAGCAGGGCGGCGATGGACAAGCGGTTGAGATGTCCCCCTCCGCCCGGGTTGGCGAGCACGGCCACTCCCGCCAGCCCCACCAGCACCCCCAGCCAGCCCACCCTGCCAGGGGACGGCTGCCTCCAGAAGGCGACGCCCAGCACGGCCATCCACAGGGGCACCGTCGCGATGATCAGAGCCGCGAGCCCGGAGGGAACCCGGAGTTCGGCCCAGCTCAGCAGCCCGTTCCCACCCAGGAGCAGCAGCAGCCCGACGATCCCCGCACTCCTCAGTTCCCGCCACGCTGGAAGACGCCACCGCCTCCCCCGGCCAGCTATCGCATAGAGGAGCAGTCCGGCCAGCAGGTATCTCGTCCCCGCCATCAGCAGGGGAGGGATCGCGCGAATGGCCACCTGGATGCCGGTGAAGGTCGATCCCCAGACCAGGTAGACCACCACCAGGGCGATCCACGCCCGAATTGGTACCCGCTGCCGCTCCACCTCAGCACTCACCACTGAATCCCGCCATGGACCTAATATTAAGGTCTCATTTTAGTGAGGCACCAATGAAACCTTCAGACAAGCCGGGAGCCATGGACGACATCGACCGGCGCTTGTTGGGCGCGCTGGCAGAGAGTGGCCGACTCACCCTGGCGGCGCTGGGTGAGCAGGTGGGGCTGACCGCACCCGCGGTGCATGAGCGGATCCACAAGCTGGAAGCAGCCCAAGTGATCCGGGGATACGCGGCGCTGGTGGACCCCGAAAGCGTCGGCGCGGGAACCGCGGCCTTGGTCTTCCTGCGCCTGGACGGGGACCGTGACTCCCGACAGCGGCTGGAGACCCACCTCGGCTCGGAGCCTGCGGTCCTGGAGCTCCACGAGGTGGCCGGCGACGACTGTTACGTGGCCAAGGTGCGAGTTGGATCGACGGTCGACCTGGCGGCATTCCTGACCCAGCTCCGGGACCGGCACCCCGGCCTGTCAAGCCGCTCGTCGGTGGTCTTGCGCTCGTGTTTCGAGAGACCGCTCCTGGGCAAGGTCCGGGGGCCCGCGTCTTGCACCACCCCCCCCGCCGCCCCTGCGGAAGACGTGGCGGCGCTTCAGTAGTCCTCCGAATCGTCCTCCGCATCGTCTTCGCCCTCGGCGGGGTCGTCGGCGTCGTCGAGTTCGGAGAACTCCGTGAACCCGTCCTCGACGTCCGCCCCCAGCCGGCTGGGCCGAGGTGACACCGGATCCTCGTCGTCTTCCTCGTCAAGGATCGCCACCGGGTCAGCGTCGCGCGAGCGGACGGCCTCCTTCGCGTACGGCCGGTAGTCCGCTTCCCTGGCCTTGCGGCTGGGGAACGACACGGTCCCCGCCATCGCTTCCGCCTGGAACATCTCCCGGACGATCACCTGGATCCCTGCCTGGTCCACGTGAGTGACCGCCGCCGCGTAGCGGTTGCCGCCCTCCGTCAGCCGCATGAGTCGCTGGGCGAGGCGGGGCTCCAGCGTCCCCAGCTCCGCCCCACGGGAGCTCTTGACCAGGACCCCACCCGATTGGATGACGAGCTCGGCCGGGTCGCCCGGGAGCACCGCTCCGGGCGCGCCCTCACAGTCGGACACCAGCCGGGTGATGATGGTCTTACCCGGTTCCTCGGTGAAGAAGTTGGCGTCGAGGCCAGCCAGCCCGGTGCTGGGCACCGCCGGCTCCAAGTCGGTAGCCTCGAGTTTGGCCAGTTGGCGGCGCGCAATTTGGTTGCTGGGACTGATCTCCAGTGTCTTGCGGTAGGCCTCCTGGGCCTCGCGCAGCCGACCCAACTCCATCAGCGACTTGCCGAGGCGGTTGAGCGCGTCGGCGTCCGGGCCGAAGCGCTCGAGCAGGTCCCGGTTGGCGGCCTCTGCCTCGGCCCAGCGAAACGCGAGGGCCAACTGGATCGCCTCCTCCACCGCCTCCACCTTGGGCTTTTGGTGATCAATGAAGTCAGCCACGGCGACCTGCATCCTCCTTGTTTCGATTGGCGCTCGGATTCCAATCTGGGACTGTGGGCGGTTCCTCCCGGCGGAGTTCGATCTGGGTAACTGGCCGCCGCTTGACCCGCCACCGCCCTGTGCTTCCTCGAGCCGCCATATGATAGCGGCAGGGGGCCACAAAGCCGGTCGCTGGAGTGACCTGGCACCCCAACTGAGGTCGGGCTACTCATGTCCTCCAACCACCAGATCGCTTCCCAGGCCCAGGTCCTGGCCGTCGCCAATCAGAAGGGTGGCGTGGGCAAGACCACGACAGCGGTCAACCTCGGGAGCGCGCTGGCCGAACGAGGCTGCCGGGTGCTCCTGGTGGACCTGGATCCTCAGGGCCACCTCACCGTCAACATGGGCGTCAGCAACCCCGACGACCTCCGCCTCACCATCTACGACATGCTCTGCGAGCACAACGTCCGGGCGGAGGACGTCCGCCTGCACTCGCCCGGGGTCGGGGTGGACTTCCTGCCCGCCAACGTCGAGCTGGCGGGCGCCGAGTTGCAGCTGGTCACCGAGATCGGTCGAGAGTCGGTGCTCCGCGAGAAGCTGTATCCACTCCTGCGCGAGTATGACTTCGTCATCATCGACTGCCCCCCATCCTTAGGATTGCTCTCCGTCAACGCTCTGGTGGTGGCGACCGCGGTGGTCATCCCCCTGCAGTGCGAGTACTTCGGCATGAAGGGCATAGAACAGCTGCAAAGGACCATCGAGCGGGTGCGGGTCAAGCTCAACCCCGGGCTGCGAATCCACGGGATCCTTCCCACCATCCACAAGGGACGCACGGTGCACGCCAACGAAGTGCTCCAGAATGTCTCATCCCACTTCGGTAGCCTGGTGTACCCATTCCAGGTCAGCGACAGCATCCGCTTTGCCGAATGCCCCCTGGCCGGGCAGTCCATCCTCCAGTACGCCAAGGACTCGGACGGGGCGGCGGCCTACCGCCAGTTGGCTGAGCGCGTCCTCGCCACCAGAGAGGAGATCTGAGATGGCCTTCAAGCGAGCCACGCTGAGCGGGTCTGCCCAACTGTTTCAGCCGACCAAGGTACCCCCCAAGGAGGGCCCGGGCGACGATGGCGGGCCGATGGAGATGTTCCCCGAGCCCCGCCAGTTCGAGCCCCAGCTGGTGACCGAGGCCATCCCGCACCCGACCACCCAGGGCCACCTCTACCGGCTGACCGAGGAGGAGGTCGACATTCTGTTGGCGGCCCTGCAGCACGCCAAGTTCCCCCACTCTTACCAGCGGATGCCCAAGCCGCCCATGGAGGAGTTCGAGCAGCTTGAGGCCCTGCGGCAGAAGCTGGTCCAACAGCGCGAGGAACGCGGCTGAGCGCCCCCAGGCCCCGGCTGCAGATCTCCAGAGTCAAGATCGAGGGCAGCCAGCCCACCAACTGCTACGTGGTGGCGTGCGCCCGGACCAAGGAGGCGGTGGTCATCGATCCCGGAGCGGACCCCACCAGGATCGCGGAGCAATGCCTGGAGTACTCGGTCAAGCATGTGGCCTGCACCCACGGCCACCGCAACCACGCGGGTGCCAAGGACGAGGTCAAGGCTCGAGTCGGAGGCGCGACCGCGCTCAGCTTCCTGGACGCCAAGCATTACCTGCGCTCTGCCGATCGCTACCTGGTCGACGGCGACCGGCTCGAGTTCGGGGACTTCGCGATGGAGGTCATCTTCACCCCCGGTCATTCCCCCGGCAGCCTCTGCTTCAAGGTGGGCAACCACCTGTTCACCGGCGATACCTTGCGCGCTGGCGACATCGGCCCTACCGACCTGCCCGACATCGATCTGCCCCGCCAGGTGACGGCGGTCCTGTCCAAGCTGCTGCCCCTTCCGGAGAACACGGTCATCTATCCCGGTCATGGCCCCACCACCACTGTCGGCCAGGAACGCCGCCAGAACGTGGTGGTGGAGATGTTGCGGCGGGCGGGCTGAGCGGCGGTGGTGCCCGGATCGACAACCTCCTACACTGGCGAGGTGGTGATAGGCAGCCTCGTGCTCACTCTGCACATCCCCCAGAGTCGCTCCCTCAAGGCCAAGCGCCAAGTGGTGAGTTCGCTGACCGCCCGGATGCGCCGCACCTTCAACATCGCCGTGGCCGAGGTCGACAGCCTGGACAACTGGCAGCTGGCCGTGATCGGGGTGAGCTGCGTCAGCAACGATCGGCGCCACGCCGACCAGATGTTGACCAAGGTCGCCAACTGGGTCGAGGAGGACGGTGGCTCCGGTGAGGCGCTGGTGACCCGGACCGAGGTGGAGCTGATCAGCCTGTGAACCCGATGGTCGCCATCATCAAGATCGGAATCGACCCGATCTTCAAACTGGGCCCCTTCACGATCCACTGGTACGGGGTCGGTTACGCAGTCGCGATCATAGTCGGCCTGCAGGTGGCCCTCCCCTACGCGGAGCGGCACGGGATCCCGCGCAGCAAGACCAGTTGGATCGCCTTCTGGGCGGTCGTGGCCGGGCTCATCGGGGGCCGGCTCTTCTACGACCTCCAGTCGGGCGCCCTCTTCTACATCACCCACCCCAGCCAGATTCTGGCCTTCTGGAAGGGCGGGATGGCATTCTTCGGCGCCATCTTCTTGGCCACGGCCACCATGCTCTTCATGGCCTGGCGCGAGAAGGTGAACTTCTGGGTTCTGCTGGATGCGGCCGCCTTCTTCGCGGTGGTCGGCCAACCCATCGGGCGCATCGGCAACATCATCAACGGCGACATCCTGGGCTACCCATCCAACCTTCCCTGGGCCACGGCCTACACCAATCCCCAC
This sequence comes from bacterium, assembly GCA_021795235.1. Taxonomy (GTDB): domain Bacteria; phylum Chloroflexota; class Dormibacteria; order Aeolococcales; family Bog-877; genus AG-12. The sequence goes on along the minus strand of JAJYPP010000045.1, from coordinate 5,835 downwards.
ACCTTCGCCCCCAAGCTCGACGTGGCCTACCAGCCGGCGGCCGCCTACGAGGCGATCCTGATCCTGATGGTGCTGGGGCTGCTGCTCTACTTGAGGAAGCGCAATGTTCCCGACGGCTGGATCGGGATCGCCTACATCATCGCCTACCCAATCACCCAGTTCGGGCTCTTCTTCCTGCGCAACCCCGTCAACGTCCCCTACATCGCGTTCGGGCTCAAGCAGGCCCAGCTCACCTCGCTTGGGGTTCTCCTGATCGGGGTCCCGCTGTTGATCCTGGCCTGGTTCAAGACCAACCGCCGGAGTGAGTCGCCCGCGCCGGAACCCATGGCCGAGTCCCCGTCCGCGTGACCGATCTGGGAGGTGGGGCAGCCACCTCCCGCGTCTCGGACTTCGAGGCCACTCTGCCGTTCCTGCTCGATCCGTTCCAGAAGGAGGCGATCGAGGCGCTGCAGGACCACCGAGGGGTATTGGTCAGCGCTCCCACAAGCAGTGGCAAGACGGTCGTCGCGGAGTGGGCCATCTGGGCCAGCCTGAGCGACCAGGAGCGGATCCGGGTCCTCTACACATCTCCCCTGAAGGCTCTCTCCAATCAGAAGTACTGGGATCTGAGGCGAGTTCACGGTGAGGCCCAGGTGGGCCTGGTCACCGGCGAGACCTCGATCAACCCGGACGCCCCGGTGGTGGTCATGACCACCGAAATCCTGCGCAACCTGATCTATGACGATCCCGCCTCCCTGCGGTCGGTTGGCTGGGTGATCCTGGACGAGATCCACTACATCGACGAGTACCCCAGGGGGACGGTCTGGGAGGAGGTGATCATCCAGGCTCCGTCTCACATCCGCTTCATCGGACTCTCGGCGACGATCACCAACGTCGATGAGGTGGCCCGCTGGATGGCGGAGCGGAGGGGTCCCACCGCGGTGGTGCTACGCCGGGACCGGCCAGTCGAGCTACGCACCTGGCTGTCTGTCCGCAATCGTTTCCTGCCCCTCCTGGACCGCCGCGGCCAATTGGATCGTGGGACCCTGGAGGTGGCGCAGAAGGAGTCCGAGGGTGACTGCCGCCTCTACGGCAACCGCGCCTTCCTCAACTCCGACAACGACCTCCTGAGGGTGGTGGAGGAGTTGCGCGCCCAGGAGATGCTGCCCGCCATCTACTTCATCTTCTCCCGCAAGGGCTGCCGAGAGGCCCTGGCGCGCTGTTCCACTCACGCGGTGGACCTGACCTCCCTGGAGGAGAAGTTCAAGATCGACGAGGTGCTCACGGAGCGGCTGGGAGCGATCGACGATCCTCAGGAAGCGGCCCTGTACACGTCCGCCCTCAACATGGGGATGCTGCGCGCCGGGCTGGCAGTCCATCACGCGGGCCTGCTGCCGTACGTCAAGGAGACCGTGGAGGAGCTCTTCCAGAAAGGTCTGGTCAAGGTGGTCTTCGCCACCGAGACGTTGGCCCTCGGACTCAACATGCCGGCCCGGGCCTGCGTCATCTCCACCTTCACCAAGTTCGACGGTCAGGGGTTTGCCCCGCTGCGTTCCGGTCAGCTCACCCAGCTGCTCGGTCGGGCCGGCCGGCGCGGGATCGACCCCATCGGGCACGGGGTCATCCTGCGCGACCCGGAGGTCGACCTGGGCGTCATCTGCGAGACCCTGCTGGGTAACGACATGGCGGTCGAGTCCAAGTTCGCCCCCACCTACAACATGACCCTCAACCTGCTCCGTCGCCAGACCCCGGAGGAGGCGGAGATGCTGCTGGAACAGTCCTTCGGCCAGTACCAGCGCCTCCAGGCTCTGGACAACTTCCGGCTGCGCCGCCCCAACGTGGAGGCCCGCCTCCAGGACCTCATGGCTCGCCGGTTCCGCCACCCCAAGGTTCGCTGCACGGAGCGCACCCTGAGTCAGTTCCTGGGCGCCCGCGGTGCCCTTGAGCAGGCCCGCGGCGAGGCCCGCCAGCTGCGCCGGCAGCACTTCAGGGACCGTCAACAGGGTCGGTTCGGGTCGGACACCCGGGACCCCGGCGGGAGGTTGGAGCGGCAGCGCCGGACCATTCACGATGCCGAGCGCCAGGTCGCCCAATCCCCGTGCCGACACTGCCCGTTGCTGTCCGAGCACACCTCCACCCGCCTCGAGGTGCGGGAGCTGGAGCGGTCGTTGGAGAGTGCTGAGGAAGTCGCCAAAGCCCGCGAGCACGAGTACCGTGACCAGCTGCGCGCCTACCGCGCCGTCCTTGGCGAACTCGGCCATCTGAGCCAGGATCGGCCCACCCGCCTCGGCCTGCTGGCGGCGAGCGTCTACGGCGAGAACACCCTGCTGGTCTCGCAGGCGGTCGCCGAGGGCTGGTTGGGCGGCCTGGCCACCGAGGAGATCTGCGCGGTGGCCGTGATGCTGGCGGCCGACGACCGCGGGTCCAGCCGGCCCGCGCCGCGGCGCCGCATGCCCACCCGGCGCATCGACCAGTTGTCGCGCACCCTGCTCCAGGCTCAACGCGAGCTGCGCCAGCTGGAGTCCGAGCACGGGATCTCGGAGAGCCGCCCGCCCTCACTCGACTATGTCGACTACGTCTACAACTGGAGCCGGGGGGTTCCCCTGAACCAGCTCCAGCCTCCGCCCGGGGTGGATCCCGGAGACGCCCTCAGGGGGACCAAGTCCTGCTACGCCCTGTTGCGCCAGCTGGAGCAGGCGCTCCTGGGTTGGGAGCTGCAGCCGGCGGTGCGAGCCGCTCGCGAGAGCCTCGAGCGAGACCTCATCCGCCGACTCTGAAGAGACTGCCTCAAAGTCGACGACCATCTCGCAGGAGTGGCTGGATGGGACAGCCCCGGTGCGGTCCATCTGCCCTACCATCTGAGGCGACGTCCTTGCCCCGACCTCGCCGGGATCATTGGGAGAGACGGTTGTCCGCAGCCCTCGTGTCCGCTGTCGACCAGGGACCGGCTCGCCGAATCAGCCTGGACTCCCCAGGCAATCGCAACGCCCTCTCCGAAGCCCTGATCGGGCAGCTCTTGACCGCCTTGGAGCGGGCCGGCGGCGATCCCTCGGTGCGGGTGGTCGTGCTGAGCCATACCGGCTCGAGCTTCTGCTCGGGAGCCGACCTCAAAGAGCAGCTCCAGGAGCGGGCTCGCAGCGGGGCCAGCTCGGGGGCAGGACTTCTGGTGCCGGTTCTCAAGCTGCTGCAAGAGCTTCCCAAACCCGTGATCGCCGAGGTCCGCGGAGCGGTGAGAGGTGGTGGCATGGGGCTGGTGGCGGCAAGTGACATCGTGGTCGCGACCGGTGACTCCAGCTTTGCCTTCAGTGAGACACGGGTGGGGGTGGCCCCCGCGGTCGTCGCGGTGCCGGTGCTGGCCAGGATGCAGCGCGGGGCGGCTCTGGAGCTGTTCCTGACCGGGCGCACCTTCACCCCTGAGGATGCCCAGAGGGCCGGATTGGTGAACCTGGTGGTCGAGCCCGGTCACGCTGGAGCTGAGACCGAGCGCCTGGTGGCCGAGCTGGCACTCGGCGCGCCCTTGGCCCAGGCCGAGATCCGGCGACTGGTGAGGGAGGTGCCGCGCTGGGACCAGGACACCGCCTACGCCAAGATGGCCGATCTATCACGACGGCTGTTCTCCAGTCCCGAGGGCGAGGAGGGCATGACCGCGTTTCGGGAGCGGCGACCGCCCCGGTGGACGGGCTGAGTCGGGATCCGGGCCGCAGCCCTCACGCTCGGGTCCGGCCTGGCCCGCCAGGCAGCTGCCCCGTCGACGCGGTGCGGCCAGAGGCGCTACGGATCAGAGCTGGTCCTCCCCCCACCCAGGGTGGGGGGCAAGCAGGAGCCAGCAGACGGACCCGGGCACCTCTCAGGGTCCGGCCCTCGCTGCCACCGCCGTTCCCGCACCCGAGGCGCCGCTCCAGCGCCAGCGGGCTGGCTCAGTCCCTCAGCAGCAACCGCTGCCCATGGCCCGCGAAGACGGCCAGAGCGAGGCCCATGACCCCGAAGTCACGGGCGACGATGTCGGAGAAGCCGGCGGTCAGGGTCAGTGAGACCACCACCTCCGCCAGCAGCAAGACGCTCACGGCTGCCGCCAGCCGGGGAGCCACGCCCAGGATCAGGGCCACCCCGAGAACGCTGAGCACCCACCCGTGGAAGAGCACCAGCACCAGCACCAGCTTGGAGGTCGGCCCCAGCAGCGGCACGTACCCGGTCCACAGGCTCGGCTGCACCAGTTCGTGCACACCGAACCACAAGAGGACCAGCCCCAGAACGACCCGGGCGAGCGTGGGCGCCCACGCCTGGGCCACCGCCAGCTCGATCCCGGATCCCGTGGTGGCGAGCTCGGGCGCCACCGGGCCTGGAGGTGAAGTCACCGCCCTCGCGGCCTGACGATTGAGACGGTTGCGTCGGGCCACCTTCAGGGCACCACATGGCCGGTGGCGTCGGTGGCGATGAGGCCGTCATCGCCGTAGTTGTACTCGGCGCTGCCCGAGTCGTCGCCCAGGTTGGCCTCCACGAAGTAGATGTGGTCGGTGATGGGATAGCTCTTCTTGATCGGAGGCTGACTGCCTCCGGACACGAACAGCGTGAAGTTGACCGACCCGCCCGCCTTGCGGGCTGTGTAGGTGAACCCTGAGAGCGCCATCTGCGCGGCCGTGCTGGCGGCGCCAGGGTACAGCTGATAGGTGTAAGAGGCATACGAGGTCGAGGACAGCAGCGGCCCCGGGGTCGCTCCGCCGCTCGGCCTGGCTGAGGGCGTGGCGGAGGGGCCGGCCGACGGCGATGGCGTCACCTGCTTGGTGGGACGAAGCTTGGAGCCGTGACCGGAGCCGATGGTGGCAGATCCCGCGAGCCCCAGCGGCCCACGGCTGGAATAGCCCTGAATCGCCAGCCCGGCCGCCAGTACCGCCGCCAGCGAAATCGCGGTCGCCCCGCGGCGGCCAAGCGTCTCCCCAGCAATACGCATGAAATGTCTCCCTGATCGCTCCCCGCCGCCACATGGTAACCGACATGCACTGGCCCTCCTGCGAACGTGGGGGCGTCGCGGGAGCTACCAGTCAGGGTCCCCCAGTGCCAGGTGGACGTGCTTCTGTGGGTAGCTGCGGTCGGCCAGCGAGGGTCCGCAGCAGTGACCGCTTTTGCTAAGCGAGCACGAGTGATGCGTAATACCTGGTGCCGTGGCATTGTTGCGACTCAAGGCGGCGGCGGAGGTGCTGGGGGTGCAGCCGGTGACGTTGAGGCGTTGGGCGATGAGGGCCGAGTGCCGGTGGTGCGCCCGGGCCGGGAACGGAGGTTCCGTAGCGAGGACTTGGACCGATTCTTGGGCCGGGCGCCAAAGGACATGCCCCGCCGCGAGGCGCTGTATGTGCGGGTGTCGGGCACGACCGGTCAGGAGTCGTCCCTGACCGCTCAAGAGGAGGAGCTGCGCGCCAGCTCAACCGGTGAGGCGGTGGGGGTGTTCCGGGACAGAGCTTCGGGTTTGCGAGAGCACCGCCCCGAGCTGGATCGGGTGCTGGCCCTGGCCCATGCCGGCGGGATCAGCGTGGTCCGGGTCACCCACGAGGATCGCCTCGCCCAGTTGGGCTCAGCCTGGCTGCGCCAGCTATTGGAGAAAGACGGGGTCTTGCTGGAGGTGGCCCACCCCAGGGGGTCGGCAGGAGGGCCGGAGGAGCTGCTGGAAGACTTCACGGCCCTGGTTGCCACCTTCGCCGGACGGATGTACGGGATCCGCTCGAAAGAGGCTAAGCGGCGGCTCCTCGTCCAAGCTCAGCAGAGGGTTTCAGGAGATGACCGATCAACCGGGTAGCGCCATCGGAGTGGCGCTCACGGCCACCGCATCATGCACCGCCTTCTGCGGCCAGGATGAGCTGAGCT
>JAJYPP010000143.1 GCA_021795235.1 bacterium | reverse complement strand
GCCGCTCTCTGCGAGCTCCTCAACGACACCGAGACCACCTACCCCGGGACCGAGATGGTGATCCACTATTCCGTCAAGCAGCACCAAAGTCTTGCACCAACTGCCCCGCTACGTCAGTAGGTCTGGCATCCCAAGCCCCGACCCGGTCGAAGCCTCAGCCCTGCCCGATGAGGGACAGGTTCCCGGTTCGTACCCGGGACGGGCAGCAGGCGGCGCTCCACCGAACCAAACGGGTCCGAGGCCCCCGCGCAGGGCGCGTTGAAGGATGTTGCAGGCAGCGTTGAAGTCGGCGGTGCCGGACCAGCCGCAGGCGGGGTTCAGGCATCGGATGACCGCTTGGCTCTGGCGCTGCCCAATGGCCTTCGACCCGCGACCGTCGCACTCCTGCGAGGTGCCGGATGCTGGAACGGTAACGCTCACCCCGCCGTTGTCGATCATCTTGGAGCTCACGAAGTTGAGTAGCTGGCCCCAAGCCTCGTTGAGGATGACCCAGTTCACCCCGGCCTTCTGGCGGACGTTGCGACCGGGCTCTTCCACGGTCCCGGCCGCCGAGGCGGTCATGTTCTTGACGTCCAGGTCCTCGAACGCGGCGCCGCTCCGCCCAGGTGACCGGGAGCGAGGTGCCGCGGGCGATCACACCGCAGAGAGGTGAGACAATGCTGCCAGCATCCAAGTCGGCGTGCCTAGCTGAGCGCGATGCGCCCCAGTCCATCCGAGGTGACGGCGTAGGTGTAGGGGCCCGGCTCCTCCTCGGCCGTACGCTCGATCGCTGGGCACTGCCTCACCGCCAGTGTCAGGATCTCCCATTTCGTAGCGCTGCCAGAAGTGGTGAGGCAGACCGCTCTTAGGCAATGCCTCACGAGAGCGGCTCGCCGCCGGCGGCGAGCACTTCTGGGCAAGCGGCACGCCATTGTTGTGGATCCCACGGATGTGGACGTGTACGGCTCCCAGAAAGAGTGAATTGGCTGGACCTACGCGGGGGTCTGGGCCGGGCGGCCAGTGCTGGTCACCTGGGCAGAGGTTGGGGTAGTGCTCACGGGTGAACTGCTGGCCGGAGACCAAGACCCCCGTCCCACCGCCCCGAACTGGATCCGGGGGGCAGGGGCAGCGCTGCCCCAGGGCACCAAGCGCCACCAGATGCGCTGTGATTCTGGGCTGTTCTCCGGCGACTTGGCGTGGGCGGCAGTGGACGCGGACGCGGACTTCGCCATCGCGGCGGGTCGCAATGTGGCGGTGTGCCGCGCCATCCAGTTGATCCCCAAGTACGCCTGGCGGCCTGCGACGGGGATGCGGGGAGCAGCGAAGGTGGCCCGGTATCGGTCCGATGGGGTCTGTCGATTCTGCGCCTGGCTCCTGCCGCCGACCTGCTAGCGTGGATTGGTGCCCTCCTCGTCGCCTCCCGCCCGACCAGACCTGCCATCCCCAGCGGCACGGACAGTACTTGAGCAGACTTTCGGGCTGGCGGACTTCCGGCCCGGCCAGGGCGAGGTGGTAGCCGCCGCCGAGTCGGGTGCCGATGTTCTGTTCGTAGCGCCGACCGGGTCCGGCAAGAGCATCGCCTACTGGGTCCCCGGCATAGTTGCCGGCGGGCTGACGATCGTGGTCTCGCCCCTGATCGCGCTGATGGTGGACCAAGTTGCGCGCCTCACCCAGCTCGGCGTGCCGGCGGCGTGCCTGCACAGCCAGATGGCCGCCTCCGAGCGCGGCAACACCATGACCCGAGCCGCGGAGGCGGAACTGCGCTTCCTGTACTTGGCGCCGGAGCGCATTGGGACCTCCGGCTTCCTGGAGTGGCTGCAGCGCCTTACCGTCAGTCGCTTCGTGGTCGACGAGGCCCATTGCATCTCCAGCTGGGGTCACGATTTTCGCCCCGACTATCGGCGCCTCGGGGCCGCCATCGCCGCCTGCGGCAGGCCCCCAGTCGGAGCTTTCACGGCGACCGCGACGCCCCGGGTGCGGCTTGACATCGTCGAGAGCCTGGGTCTGCGGCAACCCATCGGCAAGGTCACCGGATTCGTCCGCGAGAACCTGACCATGTCGGTGATCCGGTGCCGCGGCAGGGCGGAGAAGCGCGACCGGCTGCTCGAACGCATCCGGCCGGGGGACGGGCGGGCGCTGGTGTACTGCGGGACGCGGGCCTCGGCGGACGAAGCGGCCCTACTGCTGGCGGAGGCCCGTCTCGCCGCGGCGTCGTACCACGGCGCCCTGGACGGCGACCAACGGCAGGCAGTCTACGAGCGGTTCGCCACCGGTAACCTGCGGGTCATCGTGGCTACCTCGGCGTTCGGCATGGGGGTTGACTTTCCCGACATCCGCCAGGTCATCCACTACGACTTTCCCGGCAGCCTGGAGGAGTACTACCAGCAGGCCGGGCGCGGCGGTCGTGACGGCCAACCTTCGGAGTGCATCCTCCTCTACAGCCCCCAGGACCGCCAGCTCCAGGAGTTCTTCATCGAGCAGGCGTACCCGGACCGCGCCGTCGTGCGCGGTGTCTACCGGGAGATGCTGAACGAAGGCAGCGGCTGGATCCAGGACTGGCAGGTTCGACTCCCCGCAGTCGACGCCAGCGCGGTGCGGGCGGCGGTGGCGCTCTTGGAGCGCGCCGGCGTCGTCGAATCGGACGGGGCGATCCGACGTCTGACCGGGGCTCCGGTCGACTTCGAGGAACAGACCCGGTTGAAGGAGCACGCTTACGCACGGGTGAATCAGGTCATGGACTACGCCCGGTCGCGGGGCTGCCGCCACGCCCGGATCGCTGACTATTTCGGCGAGGAGGGCGTGGCTCGGACCTGCCGTTCCTGCGACAACTGCCTCAACCCTTCCGGGGTGACGATGATCACCGTTGCCGTGCATGATGTCGAGGCCGCGCTCGCCTGCGTGGCACGTTTCGCTGACCACCTCGGCGCTGCCCGGATCGCGCTCATCCTCCGGGGTGAGCTTGATGCCTGGGCGAGGTCGAAGCCTTGGATAGCGGAACTGCCCTTCTTCGGTGCCCTCAAGGAGTGGGAGTTGGAACGCGTCAGAGATCTGGTCTCGGCGCTGGTGGAGCTGGGACTGGTCGCACGTGGTCACAGCGAGAAGCCGACCCTCAGCCTGAGTGAGAACGGCCGCGCGGTCCTGGCGAGGAAGGAGATCCGCAGCGTCGAGCTGGAACTGCCTGCTGGGCCGGTCGCCGCGCCCCGTCGCCGGTCCTCCTTGAGACAACCATCCCGGAGCGGGTTGACCGGTGATGCGCTGGCCCTTCTCGAGGCCCTGCGCCAGTGGCGGCTGGCGACAGCCCGACGCACGGAGGTCCCGCCCTATGTCATCTTCCACGACAAGACGCTGGCGGAAATCGCCCAACGCCGGCCGGCCTCTACCCACGACTTGGCACAAGTGCCCGGGATCGGTCCGGCCAAACTGGAGCGCTACGGACCGGACCTGCTCGCGATACTCGGCATGGAGTAGTTGACGGCGGCCAGCGGGGCCACCAGTGGTCGCTCGCGGCAATGGGAGGAGACGGGTGCATGTACTTGGGCTCAGGTTGACTAGGTCGGCGACTGATGGTGAGATGGTGAGTGACGAGACGGTCGCAATCCCCTCGAGGGGTGCCCTGCTGGGCCGACCTGTGGACATCCGACGTGGCCGGGATCAGGACTTTCTATCCCCAGCTTCTTGGCTGGGCGGCCCAGGAACCTAGCTCAGAGTTCGGCGGTTACTTCATGTTCACGCGGCAGGGTGTTCCGGTCGCGGGTGGCCTCGGTGACATGGGAGACATGAGGGCCAGCAACAGTTGGCGCGTCCACCTGGCGACAGATGCGATCCGGACCACCGTCGAGTCCGCCGCGGCCGCCGGTGCCCAGGTCATCCTTGAGCCCACTCCGGTAGGCGATCTGGGCTGGCAGGCGGTTCTCCAGGACCCGGTTGGGATACCGGTGAGCATCTGGCAGCCGGAGACGTTCCAGGGCTTCAGCGTGCTGGACGAACCCGGGGCACCATGCTGGTTCGAACTGTGGACGCGGGATGATGCCACCTCTCTGGCGTTCTACCAATCGATCTTCTCCTGGCAGATGCGCTCCATCAGCGACTCGGACCAGTTCCGCTACGCGGTCATGCTGAATCCGGATGGCGACGGCCAGTTGGCCGGGGTCATGGACGCGCGAAACATCCTGCCAGAGAGCGCTCCGGGCTTCTGGTCGGTTTACTGGGAGGTGGAGGACGTCGACCTGGCCAGTGCCAAGGTGAGTGGCCTCGGGGCTACGGTGGTGCGCTCGCCCGAGGACAGCCCGTACGGGCGGCTGGCCACCGTGGCCGACACCTCCGGGGTTGAGTTCAGGGTGATGGCCAGGGCGAACCGCTGACGGCCGAGCCGCTCTGGTTGCCGATGGGCCCCCAGGGTGCGAGTCGGCGTCCAGGTGGGCGACCGCGGCCCCGGAGCCGCCGCAACGGATGCGTTCACCCGTAGGACTGCGGGGAGCGGCCGGTCCGGGGTGATTGCCGTCCCGGCTTGGCCGAAGCGCTCGCTCGAGCTTGCCCGCAGACCGACTCACCGGATAGGCCGGTGAGGGCTTGGCCCACGATTAGTCCGATGAACTCAGATTTCGCGTGCATGTACGCCAGCCGGTCGTCCCGGTGGGTCCTCGCCAGCTCGACCTTGAGCGCACCGCAAGCAGCCGCATCCGCAGGGTGAGTGCGCAGCCAGTCCCGGAACGCGACGTGGCGGTCCCACCATTGGGTGTCGGTGCGCTCCACGAGGTGGACCTGGTGGGTTCGTCTACCCTCCAGCGCCCTGCGAAAGTAGCGCCGATTCGGCAGCTCCGACTCGAACTCAGGCACATAGACGTACCCGAGACCGACCATCGCCTCCACGATGGAGGAAGTCGCCTGGAGCGAGCGGACACCGACCTGAATGTCTATCACCGGCTTCGCGACCAAGCCCTCGACAGCCGTGGAGCCGATGTGCTCTACGCCGAGCAGATGATCCCCCAATGCTGCCGCGATCCTGGCGGCTTCCTGCGCGAACATGCCTGGCCACGACCGGTCGTACTAAGCCGACCGTGAGTTTCTGGACTAAGCGGCTGCCTCGGTGATGTAGGCGAGGCGGGGGTCTCCGAAGAACCCCCGGACGGTATCGGGGAGCCGCTGAAGGCGGCGCAGGGCGTGGTGGGCG
>JAJYPP010000008.1 GCA_021795235.1 bacterium | reverse complement strand
TCAACGGTCAGCGTCCGGAGGGGGGTGCTCCCCAGGTCGGTGTCACCTCGGCACCCGGCCAGGACACCAATGCGCAACTCTGCTCGACCCCACCTGGGCACCGTCCCAGATGGGTGTCCCTCGGGCGAGGCTTCCACCGCAACGTCCATGCCACCGCGGTCGTCCCTCGTGGCGACTTCGGTCCCAAGGCGCTCGGCTACGCCCCGCTTAGAGTCGCTTAGAGTCGCAGAGACGCTGTCCGGATCCGTCTAGCAGCTGACTTCGGGAACGCTCCACAATCAGGGCCATGGGTCCCTACCAGGCCGTGGTGACGACCGGAATCTACTGCCGTCCCGGTTGCGCCGCGCGCCCCCTCGCGGCCAACGTGCGCTCCTTCCCACTGGCGGCCGCGGCCGAGGTGGCCGGGTTCCGCGCCTGTCTGCGCTGCCGCCCCTACCGCTGGGAGCCCCCGCCCAGCCGAGAGGTCCCCGAGGTGGTCCAGCGCGCCCTGAGCCTGATCCTGGACGGGGCGCTGGACGTAAGCACGGAGCACCAGCTTGGCGCCCGGATCGGGCTGTCTGCGCGACACCTTCGCCGCCTCTTCGATACCCATCTCGGGGTGAGTCCCGACCAGCTCGCCCGCTCCAGGCGCGCCCACTTCGCCCGCCGGCTGCTGGACGACTCCGACCTCAGCGTGACCGAGATCGCGTTCGCCTCCGGGTTCGGCAGCGTGCGTCAGATGAACCGCGCCTTCCTCGACCTCTTCAGAGGCACCCCGACCAGCCTCAGGGCCCGGCGCCGGGTCACCGACAGGCTCGCCGCCGACGGCGGCCTGCCCATCCGGCTTCCGGTCGAGGGGCCACTGGCGTGGGATGCGATGCTGGACTACCTGGCTCGGCGCGCCATCCCCGGGGTGGAGCAGGTCGCCGCGGGGATCTACCGGCGCACCATTCGCGTGGAGGGTGACCCGGGGGTGCTCGAGCTCTTCCAGCACAGCCGCGACACGGTGCTGTTGCGGGCCCACCTGCCCCACTGGGACGGTCTGATCGGCATCGTGGGTCGGGCGCGCCGCCTCTTCAATCTGGACGGGGACCTCGCCGCCGCGACCGAACTGCTGAGCGGCGATCCTGTCCTCGCCCCGCTGGTCGCCCTGCGGCCCGGCCTGCGCCCGCCGGGGACCTGGGACGCCTTTGAGCTCGGAGTGCGCGCGATCGTGGGCCAGCAGGTCAGCGTCAAGGGCGCTACCACCGTCGTCGGCAGAATCGTGGAGCGCTACGGCTCCCCGGTTCCAGGCCTGCTGCCCATGGGCCTCTCCCACCTGTTCCCCGAGCCCCACACGCTGGCCCGAGCCGATCTGGATGGAATCGGGATGCCCAGCTCCCGGGCCACCGCGATCCGGAGCTTCGCCGCCGCCGTCGCAGATCACAGCATCCACCTGGAACGCTCGAGTCGGCTCGACGAGCTGGTGGCGGAGATGCTGCAGGTGCCGGGACTCGGCCCGTGGACGGCGCAGTATGTGGCGCTGCGCCTCGGCGAGCCGGACGCCTTCCCGGCCGCCGACCTCGGCCTGAGGCGCGCCCTCGCCGGCCCCGCCGGGATGCTGCCATCAGCGGGCCAGGTCGCCGAGGCGGCCCGAGCGTGGATGCCATTCCGGGCCTACGCGGCTACCCATCTGTGGCTTCAGAACCCCACGGCAGGGCCCTGAGGGCCGACGGTTAGAGCAAACTAAGGACATGCAGGTGCGTTCTGCGAGCTACCGCGATCTGAGCCAGGTCGACTCCCTCTACCGGACCACCATGGTGGTGGAGGAAGAGTTGACGCAGAAGCTGGCCGCCGCGGGTCCTCACAGCCCGGTGCCCGGAGCGGCCCTGGCCCGCGCCTGGTCCATCCTCACTAAGAGCCTGTCCGCTCTGATGCCGCTGGCTGATGTCGGCGACCAGCTCTACGTGGCCGAAGACGACGGCCGGATCGTGGGGTTCGTGCAGGCGGAGCCCGCGCCAGGGGGCCGTGCCTGGCAGATTCTCAATCTCTGCCTCGATCCCTCGGCCGGCGGCCACTTCGCCGGCGTCCCTCTGCTGCAGCATCTCTTCAACGCCGGGCTGGAGCGGGGGGTAACCCGGTTCCTGGTCCGCATCCCAGAAGGACACGCGCTGGCCAGCCTGCTGCGTGAGCAGGGTTTCCAGCCGTATGCCAGCGAGCAGATCAGCTTCCGCGAGCTGCCCGCGCCTCCGCGGGTGGGTGCCGCGCCCTGGCGCTCGGCCCACAAAGAGGACCTCCTCGGGGTGTACCTCCTCTACCTCAGCACCGCCCCCCACGCGGTGGCGGCGGTCGAGGCGCCGACTCTCAAGCAATGGCGCGCCACCTTTCAGCTGGGATGGCTGAGCCGGCTGGACGCTCGCTCGGGGGACTCTCGACACTACGTGGTCGAGAAGGACTCCAAGATCGTGGCCTGGGCCGGGGTCAGAGACCCCTCCCAGGCCCGGCCCACTCAGATGAGCCTGATGCTCGACCCCCAGGAGCGGGAGCTGGCGGTGGAGGCGGTCCACAGCCTGCTCGGGCAGCTTCCCGCCGGTCCGACCATATGCCTGTTGCGGCACTACGACGGCGAGCTGGCCCGGGCGGTGGCCGCCCGCGGGTTCGAGCCGGTGGCGACTCAGCTCCTCATGGCCCGAGACCTGCCGATGAAGTTGCGGGCCCGGCAACCGCTGGAGCAGAAGAAGCGGGCCCTGGCGGGGGCTCTGCCGGTGGCTCAGGCGGTGCGGCCCTCGGACTTCGGCTCATGACCGCACGAGCACCATCAGGCGGCTTCGGGTGAGGTATATTCGAGCTGTGACAGGGAGTTCGAGGGAGGATCCATTCGATCCTTCAGCGCTGCCCCCTCCTGGAGCGTATGGCGGCTGACCCATGTCGGCTCGGCCGGTGGTCCAGGCCGATGAGCCCACCTCTGAAGGAGGCAAGAGCCTGACCAACCTTCAGTTCGACTTCGGCCCCTCCTTCGCGGAGGAGCTGGAGCTCTTGGTGGGAACCCTGCCGCCGACCCTGCACGATGCCGTGCGCGCCCTGCCGGCCGAGTACGGCGACCTGCTGGAGATCGTTCTCGACCTGGGGCGCGACCCGGAGGCTAGGTTCGAAGGCCAGGAGGTGGTGCTGGGTCCAGAGCCGGTCTCCCTGGCCGACATCGAGTACGTGGCCAGCCGGATCGGCGCCTTCGGGGGTGACAATCGCGCGGGCATAGCACGGACCCTGCACCGCATCTCCGCCATCCGCAACCGCTCCGGGGAGATCATCGGGCTCACCTGCCGGGTGGGACGAGCGGTAACCGGCCGGGTGGAGATCATCCGCGACATCGTGGTCAGCGGCCAGAGCCTGCTCCTGCTGGGCAAGCCAGGGGTGGGCAAGACCACCATGCTGCGGGAGGTCGCCCGCATCCTCGCCGACGAGAGTCGCAAGCGAGTGGTGGTGGTGGACACCAGCAACGAGATAGCCGGCGACGGCGACATCCCGCACCGCGGGATCGGGCGGGCCCGCCGCATGCAGGTCGCGCGCCCCGAGCTGCAGCACGCGGTCATGATCGAGGCCGTCGAGAACCACATGCCCGAGGTGATCGTTATCGACGAGATCGGCACCGAGCTGGAGGCGACCGCCGCCCGCACGATCGCGGAACGGGGAGTGCAGCTGGTGGCGACGGCCCACGGCAACACCTTGGACAACCTCCTGGTGAACCCCACCTTGAACGACCTGCTGGGCGGGATCCAGACGGTGACCCTGTCGGACGAGGAGGCGCGTCGGCGGGGAACCCAGAAGTCAGTGCTCGAACGCAAGGCGCCGCCCACCTTCGATGCCCTCGTGGAGATCGTGGACCGCCACCGGGTGACGATCCACATGCCCCTGTCCGACGTGGTGGACGATGCCCTGCGGGGCCGCCCGCATCCGGCCCAGCTCCGGGAGATGCGGGAGGGCCGCGGCTTCACCACCCGCCTGGTCGAGCCGGCCCCATTCGACGATCGCGGTTCGCGAGAGCTGTTCGCCCAGGAGGCTCCCGCCCGCGCCCGGCGGCCGACCACCTTGGCCGAGCTGGCCGAGGGCCGGGCTGACGGCCAGGGTGGAGGGGCCGACACCTCGGTCTTTCCCTACGGAGTCTCCCGGGTCTACCTGGAGCAGGCGGTGCGCGAACTGCGGGTCCCGGTCCGGATTCAGCACCATGTCGACGACGCGGACATGGTGCTGACCCTCAAGAACTACTACCGTCGGCGGGACTCGCCCCTTCGAACCGCGGAAGCCGACGGGATCCCGATCTCGATCCTGCGCAGCAACACGGTGGCCCAGATCCGCACGTTCCTGAGTCAGCTCTACAACCTCGAGCCGGTCGACCCCACCGACGCGGCGCTGCAAGAGGCCAGGGACGGCATTGAGCGCGCCCGCCACGGCACCGTGGTGGAGCTGGCCCCTCAGAATGCCTACATCCGCCGGCTGCAACACCAGCTGGTGGAGGAATGTGAGCTGGTGGCGCGAAGCACCGGCAAGGAGCCGCGGCGCCGGCTGCGGATCTACCCCGCCGCTCAGGCATCCTGAGCGACCGCCGACCAGCCGACGACCAAACCCAGTGGGAGATGGTAGTAGCCTTGAGCGACTCCGGTTTCTTCGTGAGCGTCGAGGGTCTCGATGGGTGCGGCAAGACCACCCAGGTGGGTCTGCTGGCCCAGTCCCTGGCGGCGGCTGGGAAGAACGTGGCGGTGGTCCGGGACCCAGGGTCTACGGCTCTCGGAGAACGGGTTCGCGACCTCCTGCTCGAGCCCACCACCGCCCCCCCCATCTCCCATTGGGCGGAGACCGCGCTCTTCCTGGCATCCAGGGTCCAGCTGGCCGAGGAGGTCATCCGACCGGCTCTTGCCCAGGGCGGGGTGGTGGTCTCGGACCGTTACCTGGACTCCACCCTGGTCTACCAGGGTGCCCGCGGCATTCCCTGGGAGGAGATCCTGGAGCTGCACCGCCTGTGCGGTTTGACCCGCCTTCCGGATCTGACCCTGGTCCTGGACCTTCCGGTCGAGCTGGCCCGAGCCCGGCGCGAGGCCGGGGGAACTCCCGACCGCATGGAGCAGGAGGGCTCCACGTACCATGAGAAGGTAAGGGCGGGGTACCTGAAACTAGCCGAGCGCTTTCCCGAGCGCGTGTTGCTCGTGAACGCGCAGCTGCCGGTCGCCGAGCTGGCTCGGGAGTGCGGGGAGCTGGCCCGAGAGCGTCTGAATCTGGAGAGAGCGATTTGAAGTTGGTGGTGGCGATCGTCCACGAGCAGGATGCGGCTCGGGCGCTGGAAGCGCTCGGTG
The DNA here is from genome assembly GCA_021795235.1 of bacterium. Lineage (GTDB taxonomy): Bacteria > Chloroflexota > Dormibacteria > Aeolococcales > Bog-877 > AG-12. The sequence continues at coordinate 65,541 of JAJYPP010000008.1, read as the reverse complement.
CGCGCGGCTTCGGAGTGACCCGACTGAACAGCGAGGGCGGCTTCCTGGAGCGGCGCAACTCGCTGCTCCTGCTCGGGCTCGACAACAGCCTGGTCGACGAGGCCATCGCCACCCTGCGCTCGGTCTGCCGGCCCCGCCACGAGCAGATGAGCGGCGGGAGGGGCCACGACGAGGCGGCCGCCTACGATGTCGATGTCGAGGTGGAGATCGGCCGGGCGACAGTCTTCGTTCTGGATCTGGGCCGGGTCGAGCGCCTGTAGCTCGGGCCGGATCGGCCCCGCGGTGGTCGGCTTATACTGCCGCCAAGGTCGGGCGGGCTTCGGCCCCAACCAAGCGGAGGGTGAATCCGGTGGAATCCACCGCCACCGAGGAGGTCAGGGGACTGACCGAGGCCGTGGGGACTGTCATAGTCGGCAATCGTCCCCAGATCGAACTCTGCACCATCGCCTGGCTGGTGGGCGGGCACGTTCTCATCGAGGACGTGCCCGGGGTGGGCAAGACCATGCTGGCCAAGGCACTGGCCAAGGCGACCGGGGGGCATTTCGACCGGGTCCAGTTCACCCCCGACCTGCTCCCTGGCGACATCACCGGTGCCAACATCTACCACGCCACCCAAGGGGTGTTCGAGTTCCGCCGGGGACCGGTGTTCACCGAGATCCTGCTGGCCGACGAGATCAACCGGGCGACTCCGAAGACCCAGTCGGCGCTGCTGGAAGCGATGGAGGAGCGCCAGGTGACAGTGGATGGCACGACCCATCCCCTGCCGGACCCCTTTGTGGTGCTGGCGACCCAGAACCCGATCGAGTACCAGGGGACATTCGCTCTGCCTGAGGCCCAGGTGGACCGCTTCCTGATGCGGGTTTCCCTGGGCTACGCGGATCTGGCGGGAGAGCTGGAGATCCTGGACAGGTTCGGGAGCGCATCGCCGCTCAGCGACCTGCGCCCTGTCACCCGCCCTGAGGACTACCCCGTCTTGCGCGAGGCGGTCACCGCCGTCTTCGTCGACGATGAGATCAAGGAGTACCTGGTCCGCCTGGTCCAGCGCACGCGCCGTCACCCCGACCTGGCACTGGGGGCCAGCGTCCGGGCCAGCCTGGGCCTGCTCCGCTCCAGCCAGGCCCGGGCCCTGCTGGAGGGCCGTAGCTATGTCATCCCGGATGACATCAAGGAGTTGGCGCCACCGGTGCTGCTCCACCGGCTGGTCCTGAAGGCCAATGCGGAGCTGCGGGGGGTGACTGGCGAGGCGGTGCTGGAAGAGGTTCTGGAGAGCGAGCCGGTGCCGGTCGGTGGCAGGCGCGCCGCGGGCTGAGGCCTGGTCGGGCATGCCGGCCGGCAGCTGAGGCGTACCCCCATGTACCGGGCCGCACTGCTGGCAGTCATCGCGGTGGCGGCGTTCTTCGCCTACATCAACGGAGTCGCGCTGGCGTTCTCAGTGGTCTACGCAGCCATCCTGGTGACCCTGCTGTCATTGAGCTGGAGCCTGTGGACCGCCCGCAACATCTCCTTCTCCCGTCAGGCTCCGGGCGGCACGCAGATGGTGGGCGAGCTCTTCCCACAGCGGTTCACGGTCAGCAACGGCTCCTTCCTGCCCATCGCCATGCTGGAGATGCGCGACCTGGCGGGCTTCCCCGGCCACAGCGCCTCCCGCGGGCTGTCGCTCCGAGCCCACGAGGAAGCGGTGTGGGACACCGAGATGCGGCTGCTCGCCCGGGGGCGCTACACCCTCGGCCCCACCGAGATCCGCCTCGCCGACCCCTTCGGCCTGTTCCCCCGTCGGATCCGATTCTCACCCCAGGGGTCAGTGCTCGTGTACCCGGCGATCTACAACCTGCCGGCCCTGGCCCTGCTGGGCACCCGCGCCGGCCTGGACTCGGATCCACGCGGCCGGCCCCGGGACCTTCCGCCCAGCGCCTCGGGGATTCGCGAGCACGATCCCGCCGACGGCATCAACCGGATCCACTGGATCTCCACGGCCCGCAAGGGGCGTCTGATGAGCCGCACCTTCGATGCCGAGGAGGGCTCGGATCTCCTGATCGTGCTCGACCTGCGCCGGGGGATCCACCAGGGCACTGCCCCGGAGAGCTCGCTCGAGTACGCGGTCACGATGGCCGCCTCCGCGGCCCATGGCGCGCTCAGCCACGGCAGGTCGGTGTCCCTGCTGGCCACCGACCGCCAGCTGACCAACATCGCCGCGGGCCGCGGGGAGGGCCAGGAGCAGCTGATCATGGAGAATCTGGCCCTCGCCCAGGGCGACGGACAGGTGGGTTTGGGCGAGGTCCTGTATCGCCACCTGCCCGAGTGGCGGACCCGGGGCAACATCCTTCTGGTGACCTCCGATCCCTCGGGCGAATGGGTGGAGGCGATGGCGGCTGGCTCGCAGCCCGGGCGAAGGGCGGTAGCCATCTTCATCGACCCCCGTTCCTTTCAGAGCCCGCCGAAACTGAGCCGGATCCCAGGGCAGTGGCGCCTGGTGCTGGACATCTGGGCCATCCGTCAGGGCGACGACCTGTCGCGCCTGGATCCGGTCCTGGGGCGGGCCGTTGTCTGAGCTGGCGCTGACCGCCCTCGTGATCCTGGCCCTGGTGGCGGCCGTGGCGGCGGTGCCGGCCCGGGCCTCCGTGCTGGCGCCCGCGCACGGGGTCCCGGCTCGGACCTCCGGCGGCCTGGGGCGCACCCTCCCCAGCGACTTGGTGAGCCTGGCCCTCGCCCTCCTGCTGGCGGTCACCACCGCGGCAGCCCTGGCGGTCACGGTGCTGGCCAGCCTGGGAACGGTGGGGTGCCTGGTCGCCGCCACCGGCGTCCTGATGGCTGCCGCCAGCCAGCGCTGGCTGCCACATCGAGCGCTGGGGATCCCGGTGGTGCTGGGAGGAGGGATCGCCACCGCGGTGGCGATAATGCTGCAGATCGCCGCCGGGATCGGCGCCACCGGCAGCCCGGTGAGCCTGCTGCAGCAGGTCCTGACCAGCCCCCCCGGCTCTCAGCTCCTCTCTCTGCTGGTGGCCTGCTGGGCGACCGGGGCATGGGTGGGCTGGCTGGCGATCCGGGAGCGGTCGGGCGCCCTGGCTTGCGCGGTGCCCCTGGTGGTTCTGGTGGCGGACTTGGTCAACATCGCGCCGGTCTTGGAGAGCGCCCCGTTCTGGCCGGTGGCGGGCGCCACCCTCACCGGGGTGGCGCTGGTCGGCTGGACCCACCAAGAACAGGAGCGGGCCAGGTGGGCGCGGTCGGGGGTTCCCTGGTCCGGAGCTCAGCCCGCCCGCGGCCTGGGGATCGCCTTGGGGTGTGCCCTGCTGGTGACCATGGTGGCGCTGGTGGCGCCCCCGCTCAATCGGACCAACATCAGCGCGCGCTTCTTTCACACTGGTCCCCACATCGGTAGGACCAGACCCTCACCCAAGATCGCGGCCATCTCCGGATACTCCACGGCGGTGGTGCCGGGAGGTCCCATCCGTGAGGTGCGGGCGCCGGTCCTCAGCTATCGCACCTCCGCTCCCGGCGGCTCGGTCTACCTCAGGGGTGTCGCCCTCACCCAGTTCAACAGTGGCAACTGGTATGAGGCACCCAGCAGCACGGTCAACCTCCGACCGGGGCAGCTCTTTCCCTACCAGGGCTCTCCGCGGCAGGGAACCGCCGCCACCGAGATGGCTCGCCGCCAGGTGTCGCTGACGGTCACCTACCTGGGGGCGGGGGCGCAGGAGGTACCAGATCTCCTGTATCCCGGCAGCCCGACCTACGCTCCCGACCTCTCCGCCCTCTACCACGTGGAGGGGCAGACCCTCGGCCATCAACTGCTGACGGTGAACACCGTCAGCACCAAGGCCGGGCTCTCCAACTCACTTCCGCAATCCCAGACCATCACCACCTATGGGACGGTCTCCCAGGCCACCGCCAAGCAGCTGGAGACCGCCGGCACCAACTACCCGTCCTGGGTCCAAGCGGACGCCTCGCTGCCGCCGGAGGCTTCTTTCGTGGACGTGAACCAGCTCGCCGCCGACGCCACCGCGATGGCGGCCGGGGCCACCAACCCCTACCAGATCGCGGTCAACATCCAGGACGCCCTGCGGGCCCAGGAGATCTACACCCTGAATCCGCCCAAGGTGCCAGCTGGCGTCTGGCCCATCATCTACTTCCTCAACCAGTCCCACCGGGGCTACTGCCAGTACTTCGCCTCGGCGATGGGGGCCATGCTCCGCACCCTGGGAATCCCCACCAGGCTGGTCAGTGGCTTCGGCCCCGGCCAGGAGGGCAGGCTCAAGAACGGCCAGTGGCTGATCACCGAGGCCGACGCCCACACCTGGGTCCAGGTCTACTTTCCGAGCTACGGATGGGTGAACTTCGAGCCCACCCCTGACGGCTTCTACCAGCCCACCGGAGCCGCGGGCACCACCGCCACCACCACCCCGTCCACCACCGCCAACGTGCCCCATCCAGGGGTGCGCCCTGCTGGTGGGCAGGCCGCGCCCGTCGGGTCGCCCCGGACCCGAACCCACCTGCGCCGCGACCTGGGTTGGGCGGGGGTGGGGGCTGTCGCCCTGGCGATCCTGGTTCTGCTGTTGGGGGCTGGGCGCTGGCTGGTCTGGGTCAGGACCCCGCTCCAGCTGCGCCACCGCCTGGCCCTGCCAGTGCGGCTGGCTAGAATGGGCGACCCGCGGTGTCGCACCGTGACCGAACTGGCGGTTGCCTGCGCGACCGTCAATCGAGGCGCCGACCCTGAGTGGGAGAGCAAGCTGATGGGGCTGGCAAGGGCTGCCGACCAGATTTCCTTCGCCCGCCCGCCCGCGGAGCTGGGCTCCCTGGTGGGCTGGGCCACCGTGCGCTCTCAGTACCCGAGGCTGGTGTGGCGCGCCTGGCGGTCGGGGCGCCGGCGGCAGGGCCCGGCCCTGAGACCGACCGCCATCCGGCTGCAGCGGATCTGAATGGAGCTCGCCGTCCTGGGCAGCGGATCTGCCTTCTCCGACACCGGACACCAGGCCGCATGCCTGGTCGACGGCAAGCTGCTGTTGGACTGCGGCGCCCCGGTGACCGTGCTGCTGCCGAGGATGGGGGTGGACCTGGCCGAGGTCGAGACCGTGGTCATCTCCCACCTCCATGGGGACCATGTCGGTCAGCTGCCAACCCTGCTGGCGGCCAGGGCGCTGGCTCGTCCCGAGGCCCCTCCATTGGTGGTGCTCGGCCCCCGCGACTTGGCCGACCATCTGCAACAGCTCGGGGAGCTCAGCTTGGGCCAGTGGTTCTGGTCGAGGATCATGGCGGATCACCCACCGGTCTTGCGAGAGGTGGCGGACGGGCGGGTGGAGCGGATTGGCGCGCACCAGCTGGAATTCTTCGAGGTGGAACATGCCCAGCAGCTGCACTGCCTGGCGGTCCGGGTCGAATCCCAGGTCGTGTCCCTGGGCTACTCCGGCGACACCACCCTGTGCCCCGGCATCCGCCGGCTGGCAGGCTCGGTCGACCACCTCCTCTGCGAGTGCACGGGGTGGTCCGGGCCCAGCCCCATCCACCTCTGGAAGGAGGAGGTGGAGCTCTTGATGAGCGAGTTCCCGAACACCTCCTTCCTGCTGACCCATCTGGGCGAGAGAAGACCGGTGCCGGGAGCGCTGCTGGCCTTCGACGGTTTGCGGCTCAGCCTGCGACCACCCGGCGCGGGCTGAAGGGCGCTAGCTCCGGGGAATCCGCGCCTGAAAGCAGCGCCTGCCCCAGCAGGGCTGCGGTGGCCGGCGCCAGCAGGATCCCGTTGCGATGGTGCCCGGTCGCGACCAGCACGCGGTCGCTCGCCGGCACCCGGCCCAGCAGCGGCCCCCCGGCTGAGTGGGGCCGCAGGCCCGCCCAGCTGTGGGCGAACGCCGCTTCGCCGACCGCTGGGAGCAGGTGGGAGGCGATTTGGCTCAGCCGCTCCAGCCCGGCCAGGGTCACCCACGAGTCGAAGCCCGCCGCCTCCTGGGTCGCGCCGATGAGGACCAGCCCACCCCGCTTCTGCAGGACATAGCCCCGGTCGCCGAAGACGATGCGGGGCAGGCTCCCCGGCGGCAGGCGCACGGCGGCCATCTGCCCGCGGATCGGGTCCACCCCGACCCGGACGCCGAGCTGCGCGAGCAAGCCGCCGCTCCAGGAGCCCGCCGCGATGACCGCGAAGTCAGCCTCGAAATCCTGGTCGGGGGTACGGGCCAGGACGCGATCCCGATCGACCGTGACCGAGGCCACCTCCACCCCGGTCTGGATCCGCACCCCCAGGTGCCGCGCGGCCAGCTCCAGCGCCTGCGTGACCCGGTGGCTGTGGACGTGCCCCTCGTCGGGATAGAGGAGGCCGGCGACCACGGTTCCCGAGACCCCCGCCACCTCCCGCCGCAGCTGGTCCAGGGTCAGCAGTTCGGAGACGTCGATGCCCTGGGTGAGCTGCCAGGCCCGGCGCACCTCGAGATCTGAGATGGACTCGGCTGAAGAGGTGACCCTGAGCAGCCCGGTGGTCTGCAGTTCGCAGTCCACCCCCGAGTCGAGGAACAGCTGCTCCGCCCAGTCCCTCCACATCTTGGAGCTCAGCCGGCACAGATCCAGGAAGGGCCCGGGGGCGCCCGCCTCCACCCCCGCCGCGAGCATCCCCGCCGCCGCCGCCGACGCCCCCAGCCCGCACTCCGGCTGGCGCTCCAGGACCGTGACCGCCAGGCCCTGCTTGGCGAGCTCCCAGGCGACGGCCAGTCCAACGACCCCGGCGCCGACCACCAAGCACTGGGTGCGGTCCTGGCTGGTAGGGGTGGCGATCACGCGATCGAGCATATCGGGAGGGGACCGCCCCGCGCCGGCTCAGTCCAGCAGCCCGGCCCGCCACGAGAGGGGCAACCGCCGAGGATCTGCGTAGGTGACTGTCTCCATCCCCAGCGCGGCGGCCAGGGACTGCAACTCGCCCCGGATGGCACCGGCTGCAGAGGTTTCATGTCCCGCCTCCTGCTCCTGATGCACGGAGATGACCTCCAGGCACCCTCGATCCGGGTCCCGACGGCAGTCCAGCCGGCCCACCAGGCGGTCCTGATACAGGATCGGGAGCACGTAGTAGCCGTAGCGACGCCTCGCTCTCGGCACGTAGATCTCCATCCGGTAGCGGAAGCCGAAGAGGAGCTCGGTGCGGTGGCGGTCGATGAGCAGGTTGTCGAAGGGAGACAGCAGGGCGGCCCGCCCCCGCCAGCTGCGCAGGCGGCCGCTCTCCCAGCTCACAAGAGACGATTGCGGGACCAGCCAGGTGCCGGGCAGCAGCCGGCCCCCGCCGCGCACTGTCACCTCACTGGCCAGCCCTGCCCTCACCAGCTGGCCCGCGGCGGCCTCGATCTCCGGGGGAGCGCCGCCACTGAGGTGGGTCGCGATCTGTCGGGGGGTGGCGATCCCTTGGGCCTCCAGCGAGCGGCGGGCGAGCTCGAGCAGGGCCCGGCGGCGAGAGACCGTGGGCGCAGCGGCGGGGAGCGGCAGAAACCGCTCCATCAGATCCCAGAGCCGGCCCCGGCCATCCCTGCCCGCGACCGCCACCAGCCCCTGGAACCAGAGCACCTCCAGCATCCGCTGGTGATCGGCAAGACCTGCCCAACCGGAGCTGTCCCGGCGAGGAGCGGAGGAGCCGGCAAAGGCGCTCGCGGGCAGAGGACCGGCCACGGCCAGCTGACGCAGCACCCGACGTCTCAGGTTCTGGTGGTCGGCAACCCAGGCGCGCATATCCGAGCCGTTCGCGGGCGGGCGCAGGCGGTAGTGGCGCATCCGCCACTGGTGGAGCGGCAGGTCGGAGCTGGGGACCATGGCGGCCGCGTGAGCCCAGTACTCGAACAGCTGGCGGTCAATCCAGAGGGATCGCTCCACGGCGGTCCGGTCGAGGCAGCCAAACCTGCTCCAGAGCACCAGCTCATGGCTCTGAGCAACCACGCTGAGAGGATCGCGCTGCACGTAGCCGAGTCGGCGGATCACCGAGACCACCGCCTCGGGGGTCATCGCCGCCAGGACCCGCGGTCGGGCGCCCAGGAGCTGCGCCTCCACCGCCATCCGGCGGGCATCGAGCAGAGTCAGCTCTGGCGGCTTGGACGAGGGCATGAGGCGGTGGCGGTCCCCGGTGAAGCGCCTGTCAGCCCAGGCAGGCGCGCCGGGCGGCATCCCACCAACCCGACCCGTCCAGGCGGCTCAACTCCCCCTCCGCCAGCTCCTGAGCGGCCTGCCGCTCCAGCTCCACTCTCACGGTCAGCCGGCGCAGCGCCGGCCGCAGGTCGTGGTTGCCTCGGCGCGAGTTCTCGTCCATCCACTCCACCAGGACGGCCAGATCGTGGAACCGGCCGAGGAGGCTCTGGAGCCGGCGTAGCTCCTCCACCACCCTGCGGTGTTCCTCGGCCAGCGCCGGGCCGAAGAGCTGGAGCCGGTAGCGCAGCCGCCGGGTGCGGATCCGGCGGCGATGCAGCGCCTGATCACCCCGATGGGGGCGCCCCGCTCGCTCGAACAGGTCGGGCAGCTGCCGGGCTGCGACCGCCGCGGCAGGGAGGCGGCTCTGGGCGTTGGTGTTGACCTCGAACTCGGAAGTGAGCCGTCCGAGCCTCCGCAGCGTACGACCACCCAGCAGCGCCTCCCGCTCCCGGGAGATGTCGGCGGCGACCGTGTCGGCCAGCTGGCCCCTGGCCCTGGCCTCCAGCCCCCTCAGCCCGGACTCGGCCCCGGCCGCACCGGGCACCACCGTGGATCCGTAGACCGCGCTCGCCAGCGGATCGTCCCGGCGGTCGAACGAGACCGCGACCGGGCCCAGGACCGAGGCCATGAGTTCATACCTGGCCTCCGCGTCCCGCAGGGGGCCCAGGGCCCGTTCCACCAGGCGCAGGCGTCGGGCGCGGTCCCGATCCCCCGGGGAGAGGCAGGGCGCCAGGCCGGCCACCGCATCGCGGAGACGGCGCAGGGCGACCCTGGTGTCGTGGACCGCCTCCTGATCGCCGGGGATGGGCAGCCGCGCCACCGTCCATCTCAAGTCCTCGACCAGCTCCGCCAGGGTCTGCTGAGCCAGGTCTCCGCAGCTCACCTGGTCAGCGTCGGGCAAGAGCGTCCCTCGCGGCCTGGACCACCTCCGGCCCGGCCGCCGGCCGTTCCAGCGGCCGCCACCAATCCTCGCCTCTCAGGAGGATCCCTGTCACCATGCCGTCGCGCAGGCCCCGCTCCGAGCAGCGGACGCTGGGCAGGCCGAGAAGGTCCATCAGGTGGGCCAGAATCAGCGCCCCGCCACGGCACAGGCGCACTCTCTCCAGATCCATGCCGGACCTGGTGGCGATCTCAGAAACGGGGAGCTCGCGGAAGACCTCAATGACCTCCTCCACATCGCGCAGCCGCAGGGCTGAGCCCTTCTCCCGCCCGAGCAGGCGCGGCAGGTTGGTGATCGTGCCACCAGTACCCAGGGCGACGGTGCGGGGCGGCGGTGGGACCAGATCCGGGATGAGTTCGCCGACCCGGCGCTGCATCGCCCGCCACTCCTCAGAGCTCGGGGGATCTCCCGCCGCCAGGGCCGCGATGGAGCCGGACCCGAGCCCCAGGGAGTGGTCCGAGCAGCTGCCCCCGGCAGGCCCGAGCGCCACCTGGGTGGAGGCGCCGCCGATGTCGATCAGGAGCGTCGATGTCCCCGGTAGGAGGGCCATGGTCGCTCCCGCGAACGCCAGCTGAGCCTCCTCGGCCGGCCCCAGCACCACCACCGCCGGGATCCCGGCGCGCTGGGCCAGGACGGCGGCCACCTCCTCACCGTTGGCGGCCGCGCGCAACGCCTGGGTCGCCCCCACCGCCAGCTTCAGAGCGCCTTTCCGGCGCGCCTCGGCGACCTGCCCGGAGAGCGTGCGCGCGGCCCGCTCCAGGTGCTCCGGCCCGACCCGCCCAGTGGCGGCAACATCCAACCCCAACTGTACGAACTCGCGACGGCGGAACAGCTGCCTCGGGGCGGCCCCCGGGCGACAGCCGGCCAGGAGCAGGTGGATGGTGTTGCTGCCGACGTCGATCGCCGCCAGCCGAAGTGTCCGGCTCACCGGTTCACGGGTGCCGAGCGCCGAGGTCTCACCTGCACAGGGTAAGTGTGCGCCATTCCTCGAGTCCCGGACCACGGCAGAGCCCGTCGAGCCGTCGATCCACTCCACCTATACTGGGCGACAGTGCCCACCTTGCACCTCATGCGCCACGCGGTAGCGCTGGACCGGGAGGCGTGGAGCGAGGGCGACCAGAGCCGGCCACTCACCGAGTTCGGATGGCGGCAGAGCCTGGCCATAGCAGAGGTCCTGGCGGACCGGGAAACCCAGGTCTTCTTCTCCAGCCCGACCGTGCGCTGCGCGGACACGCTGCTGCCCGCCGCCCATGGGATGGGGCAGCAGGTGCAGCCGCAGGTGTTGCTGGTCGAGAGCAATGAGCCAACCTCCGACCCCGAGACTGCGGAGCTTCTGCGCCAGCTGCTGGCCGCCTGTCTGCCCGAAGGGGTGGAGCGGGCCGCAGCCTGCACCCACGGCAACCTCCTGATCCCCTTGCTCAGCCGGCTGGGGCTCCCGACGCGCTGTCCCAAGGGGGGCCTCTGGCGGCTGGACACGGACCTCCACCAGAGGGTGCTGGGGGTCGAGTTCCTAGGCCACCTGAGCCCCAGGTCGAAGGAGTGGTCGCGGTGAGCGGGGCCGGCTCCCCCGGCCACCCGGAGGCGCCGCCGACCCAGGTCCTGACCACGATGGCCAGGCTGGGCACGGACGCGGGTCTGCTGCTCGACAGCGGCCGGCTGCTCCTCTGGTCCAGCCCCAACGCCCGAGACCTGCTGGCCAGCCGCGACCCATCCGGGGCGCTGGTCCCTCCCCCCCTGGCCGCTGGAACCCCGCTGGCGCTGATCCTCGACGATCCCCGGGCCGGGGACCTCGCGGGCGCGGCCCAGGAGCGGGGCGAGGTGCAGCGCTCCGAGATCTCCCACGATGGGTGGAGGCGGGTTCTGCGCGCGGTCGCCGCCCCCATCTCCGGCGCCCGCCCGGCGGTGCTGCTGATCCTGAGCGACATCACCCACGAACGCCGACTCAGCCGGGCCCACCAGGAGCTGCTGGCCAATCTCTCCCACGACCTGCGCACCCCGCTGGCCAGCCTCACCCTGCTGGCCGAGACCCTCAACGGTGAGGCCAGAGGTGATCCCGCAGCCACCAAGGAATTCGCTTCCCGGATAGCCAAGGAGGCGGCGCACCTGCACGACCTGGTCTCGGGGATCCTCGACCTGGCCCGTCTCGAGGCCGGCGCGGAGCGGGCGAACCTGGAGGTGGTGGACCTCCTGGAGGTGGTTCGCCAGGCTTGCGCTGGTCTGGCGCCCCAAGCTCACGAGCGCCGCCAGACCCTGAGATGCTCGGGCCGGCCCACGATTGCGCGAGCCGACCTCGCGCGCCTGCAGCGGGCGCTCTCCAACATCCTCGACAACGCCATCAAGTTCACCGGCGAGGGGGGGCTGATATCGGTGGCGGCGGAGGAGGTCGGCGCCTGCCCCACCATCTCGGTCAAGGACACCGGCAGCGGCATCGCCGCCTCCGCCCTGCCCCGGATCTTCGACCGCTTCTACACCGGCGACCGCTCCCGCTCCGGCACCGGCAGCGGCCTCGGGCTGGCGATCGCCAGGCAGGCGGTGGAGCTGCAGGGGGGCCGGATCGAGGTGAGCAGCCGGCCCGGGTCCGGCACCGAGGTCCGGATCCACCTCTGTCCTCCCGACCCTGATCCCTGACGCCGCTCATCTAAGATCGCAACATGGAGAGTCAGAAGACGGGCCCGGACCTGGCCGCGGAGGTGGCCGCCCGCCGGGACGGGGTCCGGCTTCTGGGCGGGCTGGTGGCCGAGGGCGTGGCGGGAGCCATGGGCGGCCTGGAGGACCGCGACGGCGACCGCCTGCGCGGCGTGGTCTCCGGGGATCTGCGGATCAACGAGCGCCACCGCCTGGAGCGGGAGCGGGGGATCCAGGTCCTCGAGGAGGCTCATCCCGTGGGCCAGGACCTCCATGCCATCTTCGGCCTCCTGCTCATCGCCTCGGAGCTGGAGAGGATGGGAGACCACGCCAAGAGCTGCGCCCGCTACGCCCTGCCCCTGATCGAGCTGCCGTCGCGCCCCCGCATGGAGGCGGTGATCCGGCTGGGCAGATACGTGGAGGAACAGGTTCGGGACATCATGGAGACCATCACCGTGACCGACGTCCGGCGGGCCCAGGACATCGCCGCCCGCGACGACAGGATCGACCGCATCTACCATCGGGTCTTCGACGACATGGTGGAGACCATGCGCGAACATCCGGACTGGGCCTACCCCGCCACCAATCTGCTCTTCATCGCCCACAACCTGGAGCGGATCGCGGACCGGGTGACCAACATCGCCGAGGATGTGGTCTTCCTGGAGACCGGCGAGCTGGTGGAGTTGGGCTGAGCGGGTGAGCGGGCAGGCCACCAGCCAGGGGCGCGGGCGCCGGGTGCTCCTGGTGGAGGACGAGGAGGCGGTGCGCATGACCCTGCGCTACAACCTGGCGGCCCAGGGGTACGTGGTCTCGGAGGCGAGCTCCGGCCCCGAGGGCCTCGCCCTGGCGAGGTCGAGGACCCCCGACCTGGTGGTGCTGGACCTGATGCTGCCCGAGCTCTCCGGGGAGGATGTCTGCCGGGCGATCCGCCAGGAGTCGGACGTCCCGATCCTGATGCTCACCGCCAGGGCGGCCGAGAGCGACAAGGTGGTCGGGCTGGGCCTGGGCGCCGACGACTACATGACCAAGCCGTTCGGGGTCAAGGAGTTCATGGCCAGGGTCGCGGCCCTGCTCCGCCGCGCCGAGCGAGCCCCCCAGCCGGAGCCCCAGGCCCAGCGAGTCCAGGTCGGCAACTTCACGGCGGACGCCGAGTCGCGGCTGGTGCTGGTGGACCAGCGGGAGGTAAAGATGAGCCCGCGCGAATTCAGCCTGCTGTTTTTCCTGGTCACCCATCACGGCCGGGTGCACAGCCGCGACGCCCTGCTGCGGGCGGTCTGGGGACCGGACTTCCACGGCGACAGCAAGACGGTGGCGGTGCACATCAGGTGGCTCCGGGAGAAGTTCGAGGCGTTCCCCAGCCTGCCCTTTCGGATCAACACCGTTTTCGGGGTGGGCTACCGGTTGGATCTGGCCCCGGGGGTGCCGCTGCAGAGATGACTTCTCCGGCGAGCCAACCGCGCCCGACCGGCCCAGCCGCCATCTCCCTGAGCCAGGTCTCCAAGGCCTACGGCGCCAGGATGGCCGTCGACCGCCTGGACCTGGAGGTCCCGGCCGGCGAGCTGGTGGCAATCGTCGGCCCCAACGGGGCGGGCAAGACCACCACCATCGAGATGATGGAGGGCTACCGCCGGCCCGACCGCGGGGTGATCCGGATCCTGGGATTGGACCCCGCCCGCGAGTCCGGCAAGGTCCGCCCGCTGGTGGGTCTGATGCTGCAGGAGGGCGGCATCTACCCGAGCATCAAGGTGGGCGAGGCGCTGCGGCTGTTCTCGGCCTACTTTCGCGATCCGGAGCCGGCGGCCGCCCTGCTGGAGGGGGTCGGGCTCGCGGACCGGGTCGAGCGCCGCTATCGCCAGCTGTCCACGGGGGAGAAGCAGCGCCTCTCCCTGGCACTGGCGCTGGTGGGCCGGCCCCTGGTTCTGTTCCTGGACGAGCCCACCGCCGGAATGGATCCCCGCGCCCGGCTGCTCACCTGGGAGATCGTCAAGCAGCGCCAGCGGGCGGGGGTCACGGTGGTCCTCACCACCCACTCGATGGAGGAGGCGGAGCGGCTCGCCGACCGGGTGGCCGTCATCAAGGATGGAGCCCTGATCGCCTTCGACACTCCCGAGCGGCTGCGGGGCGAAGCGGGGCCAGACCTGCTCCACGTGCGGTTGCGGGAACCGCTCGGCGCCGAGCGGCTGGAGGCCATGGCCCGGGTTGTGGGCACGGCCCGGATCCGGGACCGCGGCCGGGGAACCTACGACCTGGGCTGCGAGGATCCCGCCCGGACGGCCGCCGATCTCGCCTCCTGGCTGGCCGGCCAGGGGCTGACCTTCAACCAGCTGAGGATCGGGAGGGCCTCCCTGGAGGATGTGTTCCTCACCTTGACCGATGAGGACTCCAAGTGAGCTCCGACGCCGGGGCCGGCGAGCGCCGGGGGCTGCCCCAGGGAGGAGGGGTCGGGCGGGCGCTCCCAGCCCAGCTCCGAGTGGAGCTGCTGCTGCTCCTGCGCCAGCCCGAGAACCTGCTGGTGATCCTGGTCCTGCCGGTCGCGCTGCTGGTCTTCTTCGCCGGGATCAAGGCCGTGCCCGCGGCCAGGGGGCGCCCCATCGAGTTCCTGGTGCCGGGGATCCTGACCCTGGCGCTGATGTCGACCGGCATGGTCACCCTGGGGATATCGACCGCCTACCAGCGCTACTATCGGGTGCTGAAGCGGCTGGGGGGAACCCCTCTCAGCCGGGGAACCCTGGTCGCCGCCAAGGCGGCCTCCGTCCTGCTGGTGGAGTTGGGGCAGGTGGGGCTGTTGCTGCTGATAGCGGGGGTCGGCTTCCACTGGACCAGCGCCGGTTCCTGGTGGCTGGTGGTGCCCCTGCTGCTGCTGGGAAGCTTCACCTTCGCCGCCATCGGGCTGACCATGGCGGGGGCGTTGCGGGCGGAGCTCACCCTGGGCGGCGCCAACGGCCTCTACATCCTCCTGCTGGTCCTGGGGGGAATCGCGCTGCCGATCCAGCAACTGCCGTCCGCCATCCAGCCGCTGGCCCGAGCCCTGCCCGCCGCCGCCATCAGCAGCTCGCTGCGGGCGGTCATGGAGGGGCACCCGCTGCCCGTCTTCTCCGTGGCCCTGGCGGTGGCCTGGGCCCTGGTGTCCGGGGTCGCCGCGGTCACGCTCTTTCGCTGGGAGTGAATGGTGAGGCCCGAACGCCCCCCGGGGGGGCCTGGCGGTGGTAGCGTGAGCGCACCACATTTGGAGGTTTTGCGCCCCATGTTTGAGACTGCCACGCGCTTCGAACTACCGGCGCCGACGAAGGCTCTGCCCGGCCGCCAGGAGGCGATGCCGATCGAGGATGCCCACGCGGTGCTGGGGCACCTCTTGTGGCCCCCATTCCCCGACGGAGTGGACACGGCGATCTTCGGCATGGGCTGCTTCTGGGGCGCGGAGCGCCGCTTCTGGGAGCTCGCCGGGGTGTACACCACCGCCACCGGCTACAGCGGTGGTATCACCCCAAATCCCAGCTACCAGGAGGTCTGCACCGGAATGACCGGGCACGCGGAGGTGGTGCTGGTCGCCTTCGATCCCCAGCTGGTGTCCTACGACGCCCTGCTGCGCGTCTTCTGGGAGTCGCACGACCCCACCCAGGGCATGCGCCAGGGAGCCGATATCGGGACTCAGTATCGCTCCGCCATCTACTGCGCCTCCCCCGAGCAGCTGCGGCTGGCCGAGGCGTCCCGCCAGGCCTACCAGGAACAGCTGGCCGGAGCCGGGCTGGGCGCGATCACGACGGAGATATTGGAGTCTGGCCCCTTCTACTATGCGGAGCAGTACCACCAGCAGTACCTGCACAAGAATCCCCACGGCTACTGCGGCCTGGGTGGTACCGGGGTGGCCTGCGCCGTGGGCCTGGTGCCCGCCGGCTGAGCCCCTGCGGCTCGGCCTTGACTTCCTCCCCACGGATAAATCCGGGGGATTCCAGTCTCGCCCCGACTGTCTCGTGGACGGCTTTCACCGTCCCCGCCGTAGGCCGGGGTTGTACTGGCTTTAGCCGACCCACTCTGTCCGGAAGCCCCGCTTCCGGTACCGCCGCATAGCAGCTGACTCGTGGGTTCTCTGGCAGCCTCGACACCGGCAACCCCCGAAGCCCTGGAGGTGGAGCCGCGCTCCGTGTCGAGGCTTTCATTACCCAGTACCACTTCGTGGCTCGCTCGACCCCATGTCTGAAGCCAGGGGCTTGCGCTCGCATTTGGTCAAGCTGAACCTCCGCTCGCGTCGGGCACCGCCATCCGCTCCATGGTGCGCGCACTCTGAGCCGGGGCCACTCGGCGGCTGTTCAGGATCCGGTCGACTGCGGCTCCGGTCAAAGCACCCATGAGCGTTGGCTACCATCGGTTCTGGGGTCACCGCGCCGCGCAGCTCGCAGGACCGAGCATCGAGCCAGTGGGAGCGTGTACCGGCCCGGCTGGCGGAGCGTTCGGGCCGCGTCGACGCGGCCCGTCGCCGGGGGAGTGATCGAGACCGCGAATCCGGCGGCATCTCAGGACGGGCTACACTCGACCAAGGAGCACCGAGACCATGGAGGTATCGAAAATGGAGATGCGCAAGCTTGGCCGGCAGGGGCTGGAGGTGTCGGCCATCGGTCTTGGCTGCATGGGGATGTCGGAGTTCTACGGAAAGCGCGACGACCAGGAGTCGATCGCCACCATCCACCGAGCCCTGGAGCTCGAGGTGAACTTCCTGGACACCGCCGACATGTACGGCCCCTTCCACAACGAGCGCCTGGTGGGACAGGCCATCGCCGACCGCCGCGACCAGGTGGTGCTGGCCACCAAGTTCGGCAACGAACGGCGCGAGGATGGTTCCTGGGTGGGCGTCAACGGCCGTCCCGAGTATGTCCGCCAGGCCTGTGACGCGTCGCTCACCAGGCTCGGCGTCGACCACATCGACCTCTACTACCAGCACCGGGTCGACCTCAACGTCCCCATCGAGGAGACCGTTGGCGCCATGGCCCAATTGGTGGAGCAGGGCAAGGTCCTCTACCTGGGACTCTCCGAGGCCGGTCCGGACACGATCCGGCGCGCCCACGCCGTGCATCCCATCTCCGCCCTGCAGACCGAGTACTCGCTCTTCACCCGCGACCCCGAGGCGGAGATACTGCCCGCGGTGCGCGAGTTGGGGATCGGGTTCGTGGCCTACAGCCCGCTCGGTCGGGGGATGCTGACCGGACGTCAGCGCCATCTCAACCAGCTGGCCGAGGAGGGGGACACCCGGTCCGACCGCTTCCCCCGCTTCGGCGGCGAGAACCTGGAGCGCAACCTCGCTCTGGTGGACCGGATCGAGCAGGTGGCCCAGGAGAAGGGCGCCACCCCCGGGCAGATCGCCATCGCCTGGGTGCTGCACCAGGGAGGGGACATCGCGCCCATTCCGGGGACCAAGCGCCGCCAGTACCTGGAGGAGAATGTCGGCGCCGCGGAACTATCGCTGGACCCCGAGACCCTGGAGCGGCTGGCGGCGCTGGCGCCGGTGGGGGTGGCGGCTGGACAGCGCTATGCCGACATGAACACGGTCAATCGCTGAGATCGAGGGGAGCTGGGGCCATCTCGGGCCCAGCCCCCTCGACCGCGGTCCCGGACTGGCCGCAGAAGTGGCAGCGCTGCCTCCCTTGAGCGAGGGTCGCGGGCGCACCACAATATGAGGGGTAGAATGCGTGGTGCAGCCCCATATGATGTGGGCCAAGTTCGAAGCGGAGATCCCATGCGCTGCCCCTACTGCAATCACGACGATCTTCGGGTGGTGGACTCTCGTGACTCCGAGACCGGCGAGGCCATCCGCCGTCGGCGAGCGTGCAACAGCTGCAACAAGCGCTTCACCACCTATGAGCGGATCGAGTCGGTCCCCTTCTACATCGTCAAGAAGGACGGCCGGCGCGAGGACTTCGACCGCCAGAAGCTGTTCCTGGGGCTGATGAACGCCTGCAAGAAGCGGGACATCTCGCCGGCCCAGGTGACCGAGATCGTGGAGGAGATCGAGACCGAGCTGCGCGGGCGGGGGCAGTCCGAGCTGCCCAGCCGCGAGGTGGGGGAGCTGGTGATGAACCGGCTGCGCCAGCTGGACGAGGTCGCCTACGTGCGCTTCGCCTCGGTCTACCGCTCCTTCCGCGACCTCTCCGAGGTGCGCAACGAGATCGACCAGATTCTGGTCGGAGCCCGCAGCCCACGGCGGCGGCGTGCCAACCCCAGCGCCTGACCCGCAACCGCCGGCGGCGGCGCTGATCCGGCGGGCGACCGCGGTCTCTGAACGCATCCGGGTCGCCAGGGAGCGTGCCGGGGGCGGCCCGGTCCTGCTGCTGCCGGTAACCAAGGGACACCCCGTGCAAGTGGTCCGGCTGGCCCTGGCAGCGGGGTTTGCGGAGTTGGGCGAGAACTACCTGCAGGAGTGCCAGGCCAAGGCCCTGGAGCTGGATGAGCCACAGCCCCGCTGGCACCTGCTGGGCCACCTGCAGCGCAACAAGGTGGCGCGGGCGGCCCGGCTCTTCACCGTGATCGAGACGGTGGACAGCCTGCAGCTGGCCCTGGCGCTATCCGGGGCCAGGGGCGAGATGGAGCCACTGCCCGTCCTCTGCGAGGTCGACTTGACCGCGATCCCCGGCCGCAAAGGCTTCCGGCCGGAGGAGCTGTCGCGGGTGGCGGAGCCCATCGCCCAACTTCCGGGGCTGCGCCTGCTCGGCCTGATGACAGTGGCGGACCCCGCCCAGCCCCAGCGCTGCTTCTCGGCGTGCCGGCTGCTGCGGGATGGGCTGGAGGCCGAGTTGGGACTGCCGCTGCCGGTCCTGAGCATGGGCATGAGCGACGACTTCGAAGTCGCCATCGCCGAGGGCAGCACGGAGGTGCGCCTGGGCGGGGCGCTGTTCGGCCCGCGTCAGGCCCCGAGCGGCTGACTCAAGGCGGCGGCCCGGGTGGTTGGGGTCCGGCGTCCGCCACCTGGGCCTCCCGGGCCGGGCGGCGGATCCGGAAGCTGCGCAGAAGCCTGCGGTTGCGCAGGTCTCCCAGGCTGTCGGGCCGGCTGGCGCTGAACAGATCCGGCCGCTGGGCCCGCCAGTCACCCACCCCGGCGCGGATGAGGACGGTCACGTAGCTGGCGGCAGGAACCGCCACCAGGGCCCCGAGAAACCCGCCCACCTCCACGCCGGCGAAGAGGGCCAGCAGGGTGACCACCGGATGCAGCTGCACGAACCGGGCCTGGACCCGCGGCACCAGCAGGTAGCCCTCCACCACATGGATGCCCAGGAACAGGACCAGGGTGAACACGGCCAAGGTGGGGCTCTTGGTGAGGGCCAGGAGCAGCGCCACCGCTCCCCCGGCGAAGGGCCCGACCAGAGGAATGAGCTCGAAGACCCCCGCTGCCAGCGCCACCACCAGGGGAAACGGCACTCCCAGCAGGAAGGTGCCGACCCCCGCCATCGTCCCCACCACCACAGCCAAGAAGAGCTGCGCCCTGACGTAGCCGCCGACCACGACCGAGTAGGCGTCGATGCCAAACCCCAGGTCCTTGGCGACCCGGGTCGGGAACAAGGTGATGAACCGCTCCCGGAGCTGGCGCCCATCGCGCATCAGCCAGAAGGAGAGCACGACCGAGATCACGGTATCGACCACGATCCCGATAGCGGTGGTGAACCCCGTCACCGCCAGCCCGGTGAGCTGGGGCACGACGCTGGTCAGCTTCGAGGTCACGAAGCCGACCGCGTCGACCTTGATGCCGTGGCCCTTCAGCTGGTGTTGAATCTCGCTGACGAGGTACTCGACCCGGCCCACCAGGCTGGGGGCCTGGGCGGCGAGTCCGCGCCCCTCGGATACCAGTGGGCCCGACACCAGCCAGAAGATCAGGCCCACAAGACCGAACCCGACCACCATGGTCAGCAGCACGGCGAAGGTGCGGGGGATGTGGAACCGCCGCTCCAGCTGATCTGAGGCCGGGGTTCCCAGGAAGGAGATGATGGAGGCCAGCAGGGCGCAGATGAGGACCACCAGGAGAGCTGCGGCCAACCCCTTGAGGATCAGGAGCAGCTGGTAGACGAGAAAGACGGTCAGCAGAACGGCCGCGGCTCTGCCCCAGAGGAGGGCGGACCGGGGCAGGCGACCCAGCCCTGAAGGGTCAGGGTCCGGGGAGGAACCCCCAGGCCCGGCTGGGCCAGATTGCGCGGGTGGCGGCTGTGCCGCCGGCGGGGTCGGGCCAACTGCCATGGTGGGGCGAGTGTAAGGAGTTCGGTAGAGTTGGATCAGGCCACGAACACGATGAGCTGCCAGCACCCCCTGGCTCCATCGGGATATGGGCCCTTGTCCTGAGCCGGTGGCTCTGACTGGAACGGTCTCATGGACACCAAGTGACGGGCTGCTGGGACCCGCGAGCTGATTGGCGCCAATCCCTCGCTCCGCGACCAATCCCCGGCTCCGGGATCGGGATCACTCTTGGGCCGGCCGCAGGTCACGCAGCAGCAGGCGCAGACGCTCCCGACCCCGCCACCTATCCGCGTCGAGTTCGAAGAGGGCGTCAACCCTTCTGCCAGGGGGCAGGTGGCGGCTCAGCCCCGGCCGGTTGAACGCGATCGCCTCGAGCTGGGAGGAGCCGTCGTCCAGGACGACTCGGAGATGGTCGTCCTGCTTCCCGAACGCCTCCCGGCTCGCGACCCGGCATCCCAGGGCGCCGATGGTGACCTGGGGGTTGCCGATCCCGAAGGGGCCGAGGCTGGCCAGCTGGTCCGCCAGTTTAAGGTTGCACTCGCTGAGCGCGACCTGAGCGTCCACGGAGAAGACTCGGCAGGGGCTCCGTTCCCCCAGCTGGCGGCCGACCTCCTCCTCCACCCGACGCCGAAAGGCGGCGGCACCCCCGGGGTCGGCGGGCAGGCTGAAGCCACCGGCGCCGCGATGGCCCCCGAAGCGCAGCAGCTCCGATTCGCAGGCTGCCAGCGCCTCCACCACGTTCAGCCCCGCCACTCCTCGGGCCGACCCCTTCCACTCCTCCCCGGACATCGAGTACACAAAGGCGGGACGCTGGAACTCCTCTGCCAGACGGCCAGCGACCAGGCCCACCACTCCGGCGGGGAAGGACTCGGCTCCCAGCACGATCGCTGTGGTCTCCTCGGGGAGCGCCTCCACCATCGGCCGCGCGAACGCGATGGCTTCGGCCAGGGACCGGCGCCGGTCCCGGTTGAGCCGTTCCAGGGCCAGGGCCGCCGCACCGGCCACCTCGGTCGTGTCCGCCAGGCAGCACTCCAGAGCCAGGCTGGCATCCTCCATCCGGCCGGCGGCGTTGATCCTCGGCCCGATCGTGAAGCCGAGCCCGGAGCTGGTCGGAGCCCCCTCCAGGCCGGCGCCGCGGGCCAGAGCGAGCAGGCCCAGCGGAGCGGAGTCGGCCCAGCTGGCCAATCCCTGCCGCACCAGCTGCCGGTTCTCGTCCACCAGGGGCATGAGGTCGGCGACGGTGCCCAGAGCCACCAGGGGAAGCCCCGCCCTGGCAGTTCCCGGGGGCAGCAGCTGGCGGCGCTCGAGCGCCTGCACCAGCTTGTAGGCGACGCCAACTCCGGCCAGTCCGGAGAACGGGTAACGATCGCCGGGACGCTGGGGGTTGACCAGGGCGTCGGCGGGTGCCAGCTCGGTGCCGCCGCCCACCGGATCGGTGCGCGGCAGGTGGTGATCGGTGATCACAAGCTGCATCCCGCGGGGCCGGTTGGCCACCACCTCGACCGCGGTGGTGCCGCAGTCGACCGTCACCACCAGCCGAGCGCCCCTGGCGGACAGCTCCTCCAGCGCTTGCGCGTTCAACCCGTAACCCTCGCTCTCCCGGTTGGGGATGTAGGCCAGGGGCTCCAGACCCACAGCTCGCAGGGAGCGCACCAGCAGCGCGGAGGCGGTCACACCATCAGCGTCGTAGTCACCGTAGATGGCGATTGTGGCCCGATCCCGGATCGCCGCCGCCACCAGATCCACCGCCTGGTCCATGTCGGTGAGCAGGCTGGGATCGTGGTCAGCCGTGCCCAGGTCAGGGGACCCGTCGAGGCCCCGGGCCAGGAGGATCCGCTCCCAGGCCGGCATGCCCACCGGAGCGGTGGCGGGCAGATCCCATCGCCGACTGGCCCGGCGCACTCAGCGGCTTGGCTGGTCGGGGATGGCGCGCGACTCGGAGGGCATGGTCACACCCAGTTTAAGCCAGCCGCCCGCGGCCCCCGGGGCAGGGAACAGTTGCTCGTACGATGTGCTACAGATTGGTCCTGATGAGCTTCAAGGCGGGGTAGCCACTGCCCAAGACCTCCGTGACTGGCCGGACATAGCCAGCCCAAGCGGTGTAGTTGACGCCGCGGCCCCGCCCGCCAGCGAGAGCAGCGACGGCCAGGACGCTGGATCATCCGGCGCCGTGGGAGGGAGCGCAAGGCCAGAGCCAACGGCTCGGGCGGCACCCGATGAGGCCAAAACCCGTAAGGGAACCCCGAGAAGGGGTGCCGCAGGAGTGCGCTCACAGTTCACTCGGCGGCAACGGCCGTCAGACTTGTGGGTATGCGACGACCCCGCGACCAACCTGGAGGGGACGACGCGCCGGTTCCCACTCGGGAAGAGCTTGAGGCCAAGGCCAAGCGCCGGCGGCGCGCACTCATGGTCTCCACCGTCTGCCTGCATGCGACGGCCTGGGTGCTGCTCACCTACTACGCCACCGACTACCTGCCCCCCCTGGCCATCCGCGCCACCGTGGGCCTGTCAGCGGCCCGATCGGTCCAGTTCCTGGTCGGGTACCTGACGCTGAGCGCGGTCTGCCTGGTCCTGGGGACTGGCTTCGGAAACTACTATCGGCCCCGGATCGCCGCCAGCAGATACCCGTGGCGCTGGTACCTGTTTCCCCTGATCGCGGCCCTGGTGCTCATACCCGCCCAGGGAGAGAACGAGCTCCTGACCGCCGCGGTCGAGGCGCTGTTCCTGCTCGGGGGGATGGCCGCGGGTCGGGCTCTGCCCAGCGCGTTCAGGCGGTCGCGGAAGCGGGCAGCTCAAGGTCCCGCGGTCGGTCCCTAACCGGTCGGTAGACCGTATCGCGCTCCCGTGGCCGCCGGCCGGCGGCCCGGATGGCGGCCTCGATCTCCTTGGGGTCCAGGTTCTGGCCGTGGTTGGCACCGCTCATCCGGGTTATGGACTCCTCCATCAGCGTGCCGCCAAAGTCGTTGGCCCCCCAGCTCAGCGACTCCGCGACTCCCTCGGCCCCGAGCTTCACCCAACTGGTCTGGATGTTGGGTATGTCGGCTCCGAAGTACAGCCGGCAATAGGCGGTGAAGCGCAGCGAGTCCTCCAGGGTCAGCGGCCGCTCAATGCCGAAGAACTTGCCCAGGGTGTTGTGCTCCACCTGGAAGGGCAGGAGCACGAACTCGGTGAAGCCGCCCGTCTCGCGTTGCAGGTCGCGGATCACCTCCAGATGCCGGAGCCGGTGCCACTGGGTCTCCACGTGCCCGTACATGATGGTGGCGGTGGTGCGCAATCCGACCCGGTGGGCGGTGCGCATCACCTCCACCCACTCCTCGGTCGTCAGCTTCTCGGGGCAGAGGATCCGCCGCACCTCGTCGACCAGAATCTCGGCGGCGGTGCCGGGCATGGTCCCCAGGCCCGCGTCCTTGAGCTGCCGGATAACGTCCTCCACCGAGCGGCCCGAGATCTGGGAGATGTAGCGGACCTCCTCCGGCGACAGCGCGTGGAGATGGAGCGTCGGCCAGCGACCCTTGATCTCCCGGAACAAGGAGTCGTAGAAGTCGAGATCCAACTCGGGGGTGAGGCCAGACTGCATGCAGATCTCGGTGGCGCCGCGCTGGACCGCCTCCTCCAGCTTGGCGAAGATCGTGTCATGGTCGTGGAAATAGGCGCCCTTGACTCTCAACGAGCCGCGGCGGAAGCCACAGAACTTGCAGCTGCCCACGCAGACATTGCTGATGTTGACGTTGCGGTTGATCACGTAGGTGACGGTGTCTCCGACCAGCTCTGAGCGCAGCCTGTCAGCCCCCCAGCGGAGGTCGGCCAGGGTCTCCTGGTAGACGGGCAGGCGCTCCTGCAGGCGGTACCCCAGGCTGCGTGCCTTGGCGGCCAGCTCCGGTTCCGACGGCCATCCCCAGCTGGGGCTGACCGAGTCGCCGTCGGCGGAGATGCCCCCCAGGTCGCGAGCACCCGCCGCGACCAGCTCCGGCCAGTCGTTGAAGTTGAGGTTGGGAGGGATCTGCACCGCCACCTCGGCGGGGAGGATCTCCCGGGCCATCGCCACCGCCGCTTTGAGCTCGGCCAGGGTGGGTGCCGGAGCTTGGGCCATCGGGGTCCCCGGCTTGGGGATGAAGTTCTGGACGATCACCTCCTGAACGTGGCGATGGCGCCGGTGGCTCTCCGCTATCAACTCCAGGGCACGCCGGCGATCCCCCTCCTGCTCCCCGATCCCGACCAGGATCCCGGTGGTGAAGGGGATCCGCAGCTCCCCGGCGTGCTCCAGGTGCTGGAGCCTCTCCTGAAAGCGCTTGCCGCCTCCCATGGCGTGGGCGGGAATGCGATCGGTGGCGGTCTCCAGCATCAGCCCCATGGAGACATTCCAGGGACGGAGCGCGAGCAGGCTCTCCCGGGAGAGCAGGCCCACGTTGGTGTGGGGCAGGAGCCCTCGAGCCATCGCCCGGCGGCAGACCTCGACCACCAGCTCGACGAACTCGGCTTCACCCCCCAAGGCCAGGTCGGGGAGCAACCACGGCCGCTCGCCGGACATGACCAGCACCTCACGGCCGCCCAGCGCAGCCGCCTCGTCCAGGCGGCGGTCCACCTCTTCCAGGCCGATCAGGCCGCCCTGATCCTGGCGGTACTCGCAGTAGCCGCAGCGGCGGTAGCAGCGGTAGGTGATGTCCAGCGTGTAGCTGCGACTGAAGGTGAGGTAGGAGCGATCGTATTCCGGGCGGTGCCGGGTGGCTACCCCGGCGGGCGCGGGCAGTACAGCGTCATAGGCCATGTCCGAAAGTATGAAGCCATAGGGCCTCAGGCCGAGGCGCCCACCGTGTGTCCCGGGTAGGTGATCCCGTACTTCTCCACGTACGCGTCCAGAGCCTGCAGCAGCTGGTGCTGATAGGCCAGGCGCTCCACCAGCTCCGACTGCGACCCCAATCCCGATCCCCCGCTCAGGCGGCGCATGATCCAGGGAGGGATGAGTTCAACCAGGTGAGTGCCCCCGCCGGTCAGGACCACGGTCTCGGGACGGCTGTCCTCCACCCGCACCCCCACCCGGAGCAGGATTCCCGTCTTGCTCGCCAGTGCCCAGGACCGCTCCCAATGGCCGGGGTCGTGTTGGAGTCGGTTGGCCCGCGAGTAGCGAATCGCGGGGTCGTTGATGATGCTGGTGTTGGCGTCCCCCCACCGCACCAGGCGCTCCACCACCGGCTCCTCCAGGTCGGCGGCGACGGCCCTGACCAAAGAGGCGCAGCGGTTGTCGAGATCCGGCGGCAGAAGTTCGTTCCCCTGGCGCGCGGACATGATCATCACCTCGACGACGCTGGCGTGGCGGTTGCAATAGGCGCTGCCCTCGACGACTCGCAGATGCTCACGGCAGGCCACCCAGCTGCAGTCCACCGCCCGGCGGTCCCGGTAGAGGCAGCGATACGCCTCCTGGCTGCGGCAGCCGGTGTGGTCGCAGCCTCCTCCCTCTCGCTCGCCGTACCGCACGGACGGTGAGGTGTCCTCGCCCTTGGGCTTCTTGGCCATGTGCTGGGAGCCCCCTTGATATTCCTTCTGGCAAGCACCGCCTCAACCACGGGTCGGGGCGCGGTGCCGATCAAGTCTGGAGGCAAGATAGCAGAGGGACTAAGGGATCACAACGCGATCGCGCCCAACCGGGCAACCTGTGACGCAACCTTGACCTCCTCCCCACGGATGAATCCGGGGGATTCCCGTCTCGCCTTGGCTGTCTCGTGGGCGGCTTTCACCGTCCCCGCCGTAGGCCGGGGTCGTACCGGGTTCAAGCCGACCCACTCTGTCCGGGAGCCCCGCTTCCGGTACCGCCGCACAGCAGCTGACTCGTGGGTTCCATGCCGCTCGATGCCGACCTACCCCGAAGTCCTGGGGCTGGAGCCGTGCTCCGCATCGAGCTTTCCCTATACCACTCCCTGGCTCGCTCGACCCCACGGCTGAAGCCGGGGGCTTGCGCTCGCCGCTCGGTCAGTTCTCGTGCCCGTGAACACCACTCATTCCAGCTCATCCCGGGCTCTCCGCAGCGCCGTCTGGGCTGCTTGTGGACTCCAGCCCGGAGGCGGGGCCGGGACCGGGTCCAGCTCTTGCCCCAGGCGCAGCCGGCACCAGTCGGCCAGGGCTTGCAGCGACCGGGCCTGGCGAGCCACGAAGGCGGCGCTCACCGGGCGGCCGTGACCGGGCACCACCACCTGGGGCCCCAAGCCGAGCAAGCCCTGCAGCGCGTCCGGCCAGCTGAGTGGGAACGAGTCCTCCAGCGCGGGCGGACCGCCCTCCTCCACCAGGTCACCGGCGACCAGGGTGGATAGGTCGGGAAGCCACACCACCAGGTCGTGGTCGGAGTGGCCCGGCCCGACCACGATCAACTCGGCCGTCGCACCGCCGAGGTCGAGCACCTGCGACCGCTCGACCGCGTGACCGGCGGGCACGATGGGGGTCGCCTCCAGAGCGGCCGCGAACTCCGGTCGCCTCCCCCGCCAACCACTGGCCATTTGGCGCCGCTGATCCTCTCCGGTGGCCACCAGGTCCGCGATGCAGCCGGCCGAGGCCCAGATCTCCGCTCCCGAGAAGGCCGCGTTGCCGAAGCAGTGGTCGTAGTGGGAGTGGGTGTTGGCCACCAGCAGCTGGCGATCACCGGCCTGGGCCCGGGTGATGGCGAGCAGGTGGTCTCCTTCCCCAGCCGTGCTGCCGGTGTCCACCAACAGGGCGCATTCACCCCCCAACACCAGCACACAGTTGACATTGACCGGATCTCCCACCAGCCGCAGAACCCCGGGCCCGACCTCGAGCCAGTCCGCCGTCGCAGTCACCGAGGCCATCATCCCAGGGCGACGGACACCGCACCGCCAGGGTCAGGTGGGACGGATGCCGGGGCCGCCACTATCAGCCCCCCTCGGGCTGGCCCAGTCCGGTCTTGCTCAGGAAGGGGTTGGGAAGGGCAGCCAGCAGCTGGCGGGTGTAGGGATGGCGGGGATGCTGCAGGACTTCGACCGTGGCCCCGGTCTCCACCACCCGCCCCTGATTGAGCACCACCAGGCGGTCGGTGACCACCCGGGCGCTGAGCAAGTCGTGGGTGATGTACAGCAAGCTGATGCCCCGCTCCCGGCGCCGGTCTGCGAGCAGCGACAGGATCCCGGCTCGCAAGGACACGTCGAGCATGGAGACCGGCTCGTCCGCGACCAGCAGCTTCGGCTCCGAAGCCAGGGCTCTCGCGATCACCACCCGCTGACGCTGCCCTCCGGACAACTGGTGGGGCATCTTCTCGATGAACTGCTCCACGGGGGTGAGCCCCACGCTGTCCAACAACCTCAGCACCAAGCGCCTGACCTCGCGGGGGTCGGATCCCAGGAAGTTCACCAGCGGCCGCGAGAGCGCGTAGCCAACCGTGTGGACGGGATTCAGGGCCGCGTAGGGGTCCTGGAACACGAGCTGGACCTCGCGACGGTAGCCGCGCAGTTGGCGGCGGCGCAGCCGATCGACCCGCAGACTGCCGAAGGTGATCGTGCCCGCGCTTGGGCGTCCGACCCCGGTGACCAGACGGGCCAAGGTCGTCTTCCCGCTCCCGCTGGCACCGACCAGCCCCACCGACTCCCCCGGCTCGATTGTCAGGCTGACCTGCTGGAGCGCTTGAACCCCACCCGCGGAGCGGCGGCCCGCGGGGAACACCTTGTCCACCTCGGTGACGACCAGGCGCGGGACGGTGCTGCCGGGCTGCTCCGTGTCAACCGACACGCGCGTGCCCCCGGCCGGTGCGCTGGGCCATGTGGCAGGCCACCTGGCCATCACCCACCGGGGACAGCTGCGGGTCGGACTTCCAGCAGATTTCCTCGGCCAGCGGGCATCTGGGCGCGAACAGGCAGCCCGCGGTCGGGGTGGAGAGATCCGGCGGGGAGCCCACGATCCCCTCGAGATGGACCTCGTCGGCCCGGGGGTCGGCGTAGCAGCGCAGCAGCGCCTGGGTATAGGGATGGCGGGGGTGCCGCAGCAGCCGCTCCGACGACTGGTCCTCGACGATCTGCCCGGCGTACATGACCACCACCCGGTCGGTCGCACCCACCACCAGCCCCAGGTCATGGCTGATCACCAGGGCCGAGAACCCCTCCTCCTGCTGCAGCTGCCGGATGGTGGCGATCACGCCCGCCTGCACGATGACGTCCAGAGCGGTGGTCGGTTCGTCGAAGACGATGAGCCGCGGGTCCAGCGCCAGCACCAGCGCGATCGCCACGCGCTGCCGCATCCCCCCCGACAACTCATGGGGATATCGGTCCAGCACCGTGGAGTCGAGTCCCACCTTGCCCAGCAGCTGGACGGCGCGCTGGCGGATCTCTGCGCGCCCGATCCGCTCGTGAGCGCGCAGGATGTCCGTGAAGTGGCCCTTCACCGAACGCACCGGGTTCAGGGCGTTCATCCCGCTCTGGGGCACCAGCGCGAAGCCCTGGTGCCGCTGATGGCGCAATTGCTCCCCGCGAAGCTGGGTCACGTCCACGCCATCGAAGAGGATGATTCCCCCGGTCTGGTGCGCGGGCGGCCGGAGCATGCGAATCAGAGCCAGACCCAGGGTCGACTTCCCGCAGCCTGACTCCCCCACCAGCCCCACCAGTTCGCCGCTGTCCACGATCAGCGACGTGGTCCTTACCGCCCGGACCGGCGCCCGGTCGGCGGGGGTGTAGACGACATCGATGGCGCGGGCCTCCAGCAGTGCCATCAGTGCTCCCTGAGTCGAGGATTCGAGAGCCCGTCGACTCCGAAGTTCACCAGCGACAGGGAGGCCGCCAGCACGGCCAGGCAGAGTCCGGGGGCGAAGACCTGTATCCATTGCCCGGTGAGCAGGGCGCTGGTGTTCTGGGCCCAGTAGAGCATGGTGCCCCAGCTCACCGTCGATGGATTCCCCAGCCCCAAGAACTCCAGCCCGGCTTCGGCCAGCACTCCCGCGGTCGCCGCCGCGAAGAAGCTCGCCGCGATCAGCGAGGTCATGTTGGGCAGCACCTCACGGAAGACGATCCGGAAGACCCGGTCCCCGGAGAATTGCGCCGCCAGCAGGAAGTCCCGGTTGCGCAGGCTGACGGTCTGCGCCCGCAGCACCCGAGCCCCCCAGGCCCAACCGGTAAGCACGATCACGAAGATGATGACACCCACGCCCTTGCCCGGAAGGTAGGTGGCCAGCACGATCATGAGCGGAAGGCCGGGGATGACCAGCATGACGTTGGTGGTGAACCCCAAGACCTCGTCGACCACCCCCGGCAGGTAGCCGGCGAGGAGGCCCATCACGACGGCTATGAGAGTGGCGAAGAAGCCCGCACTGATGGCCACGAGCAGAGAGATCCGAGCCCCGAACAGCAGCTGGGAGAGCTCATCCTGGCCCGCGCCGGTGGTGCCGAGCAGGTGCCGGGCGCTGGGGCCGACCGAGTCCGTGAACGAAGAGTTGGTGGGCGAGTACGGGGCCAGGAGCGGAGCCAGGACCGCCATCAGCACGAAAACCAGGATGATGATCAGGCCCACCCGAGCCCTCCAGTTGGACCACAGCACAGCCACGGCCCGCAACAGGAATGCCCCCCGGGCCGGGGACGGACTCATGGACGGGGTGCGCGGGCGGCGCCCAGGGCGCAGCCAGGTGGGCACGCTCCTCATGCCCGCGACCTGGGGTCCAGGATGCCGTAGAGCAGGTCCACGGTGAAGTTGGCCACCAGCACGCTGACCGTGATGATCAGGAACAGCGCCTGCATCAGCGGGTAGTCCTGGTTGGTCACCGCGTTGTACAGCAAGGACCCCACCCCCGGGTAGCCGAACACCACCTCCACCAGAATCGAGCCGCTCACGACCAGGCCCAGCGCCATACCGAAGGCGGTCAGGTTCGGCAGGATGGCGTTGCGGGCGGCGTAGCGCAGCGCGATCGTGCGGCCCCGAATCCCGTTGGCCTCGGCGAAGACGATGTAGTCCTCGGCCAGGGTGTTGATCATGTTGTTGCGCATTCCCAGCAGCCAGCCGCCCAGGCTGGAGATCAAGATGGTGATGGCGGGCAGCACGCTGTGGAAGGTGGCGCTCAACACGAACCCCAGACTCAGATTCGGGGTGATGGTGGAGCTGTACCCGCCATGGATCGGGAACCAGCCGAGGACGAAGCCGAACACGAACAGGAGCAGGAGCGCGGTCCAGAAATAGGGGAAGGCGGAGAGGAAGGTGAAGCCGACCGTGCTCGCGGTGTCGGCGGTCTGGCCACGATGCCAGGCCGCCAGAATCCCCAGAATCGTTCCCAGGCTGAAGGCGATGATCGTCATGGTCCCCACCAGGGCCAGAGTCCAGGGCATGGCCTGCAAGATCAGGGTCGAGACCTTGGCGGGGAAGAACGTGTAACTGATCCCGAACTGTCCATGGAGGACGTTGCCGAAGTAGGCCAGATACTGAGACCAGAGCGATCCCTTGGGAACCCCCAGCATGATCTGGATGGCCGTCACCTCACTGGGGCTGATCGCGCCTGGTCCGGCGAACTTCGCCAGCGCCGCCTCCGCCGGCGAGCCGGGCATGAGCCGGGGGAGCAGGAAGTTCAAGGTGACGGCGGCCCAGAGGGTCAAGACGAAGAGGACCAGCCGGCGGACTATGAAGCGCACGGCGCCCTCCCGGTGGGAGTCATCGGGCCCCGGCTCTGCTGCCGACCGCCGCCGGTCTCGCAGCCCGCGGTAGTCGCGCTGCGATGGTGGACCGGCGACCAGCGTGGATCATGTCGCTCCCCCCGACCCGGGACCGGGTTGCGAGGCCGCCGGGCGAACCTCGGGCGAGGGCCAGGAATGCGAGCCTGCCGACAGCTCGACACCCGGGGCGGGACTGATGGAGAACCGCTCCATTTCGAGGTAGGGGCGCACGTGCTGGCCGACCGCGTCGGCGGCGAAGTAGCGCTGCAACCCGCCGCCGGCAAGGGCGTCGTCGATCCCGGCCAGGATCATCCCCTCGTCCAGCGCCAGATAGCGGGGGGCCACCACCCCGGTCCTGGGGTTGACCGAATCGTAGAGCCCGTAGGGACCGACCAGGGCCGGGTACTCGCGGGCCAAGCGCTCGATGTTCCGCAACGCCTGCTGGGGAGCCACTGGCAGGGCCACGAAGGAGGCATAGGGAGCGACCGCCGCCTGGCTGTAGGGGCAGCAGCCGGCGTTTGAGCTCAGAGGGATGGCGCCGTAGGCCTGGTAGCCCCCGGATGTCCCCGGGACGCTGGCCGGTGACAGACCCCAGACCGGGTACCCCAGCCCCTGCCGGGCGTAGGCGATTGATGCCTCCGCGTAGTTCACGTCGTTGAGCCCGAAACCGTGCTTCCCCCAGCTTGTCTCCGGCACCACCAGCGGCGCCATCAGCGCCTCGAAGGCGCTACCACCCCAGCTCGGGACGTAGGTGATGCCATGGTACGAGTAGTGGCCCTCGACCACGCGGAAGCTCGTGTGCGAGTAAGGATCGGTGTAGGTGACCGTGGGGCCAACCGGCACCTGGGTCTGCCAGGTGAAACTGGCCGGCAGGGTCCTCCAGGTGCGCCACCAGACATCCCCGGGGAGCTGGCCGAGCCCCATCCCGACATAGGCGGCAATGCGAGGGTCGGTGTTGAGGTTCCCGTACTCGAAGCCGGCGGGGCCCTGGCCGATGTAGTAACCGCCGTACATCTGCCCGGCGGTGATGTTCGTCGCCTGGTTGCCGTTGTCGTAGAAGATGTGGAACTGCATGGCGTCGAGCAGGCTGGTGGCCTGCCGGTACAGGCTGGGGAACGCCTGCCGGTCGACGATCAGGGCGGACGCGTACCAGCCGTTGTCGACTGTGGATATGAACTGTCCCTTCAGATTGGTGAGCGGAGCGCCGCCGGGGCCGGTGATGGGCCGCCCGGTGGTGGTGTCGTACCAGCTCAGGAGAAAGCCGTCCCATCGCTCGAGGCGGGATATGGCGGCGAGCTGGCGCCGAGCCATCTGCTCGGCCACGGCATAGGAGACCAGATGCAAGTTGGCGGCCGCCACCGTGCTCCACAGCTCCATGGCAATATCCGTGGGCGAGGTGTAGGTTCCCTGGGCCGGAGCGCCGTTGAAACCGATGTTGTCCAGGGGCAGGTCAGTCCTCGGGTTCACGTCCGCGGCGAAGAACATCCAGGTCTGGGCGGCAATCTGGCAAAGGGTGATGCGCTCCCGGAAGGTGAGGCGGGCACCTGCGGTCAGGGGATGGAGGGTGGCGCCGGCCGGGATCCCCGGGCCGGGCTGGCCGGCACTGATGGCGCAGGCCTGGATCGTGGGGCTCATCGGAGCCCCCAGGCGGAGCGCGCAGGTGACGACTTGCTGAGGGCCAACAAGGTGCTGGCGACGGGCCCCCCAGCCGGGTTGGCGGGCGCGGCGCCGCTGTAGGAGGCTGAGGCGATGGCGAGGGCCAGAGTGACCAGTCCGACGACCACCGTGGTCAGCCTACGCGTCCGGCCGAAGAGTAGCGAGGGGATGGGTTTCATCACTGCCTCTTGGAGTGGCTGCAGGGGGTGGCCATGGTCGGGGTGAACTCCCCGACCATGGCGGGGTCTGGGGTCGGCCCGGTGAGGCCGCCCGGGGCCAGCCGGCCCCGGACAGCCCCATCAGGCTCCTTACCTCAGTTTCAGATGGGTCATGATCATCAGTGGGGGCGCGCCGTAGGGTGCCGGCGGGGCATACGGATTGCTCGCCGACGGCCAGTTGGTGAAGTTCTTGGTGTTGTACTCCCCCCAGGTGGCACCGTAGAAGAGAGAGATCACGGGCAGCTGGTTGTACATCACCTGTTGCAGGGAGTCGACCGCCGAGCGCTGCGCTGACACGCTGGTGGCCCGCAGCAGGGTGGCCAGCAGCGCGTCGGTGCTGGCGCTTTGCCACCGTTCGGTGTTGCTCGAAGCCGGCTTGCCGATCGGAGCGGTGAGAGAGCTGGAGAGCAGGTTGTTGAAGTCGATGGCCGGGCTCCCGGAGCCACCGTAGGCGGCGATGGCGCCCTGGTAGTGACCGCTGGACATGGCGCTGTAGTAGGCGCCGTATTGGGGTGTCTGGATGGTCACGGCGATGCCCACCGCCCCCAGCTCCTGCTTGATGGTCTGCGCTCCCCGGAGCCAGTCGCTGAAACCGCTGGGGAGAATGATGTTGAAGGCCACCTGCTTACCGTTGGCCCCCACCAGCTGATTGCTCTTCTCGGTGAAGCCGGCCTTGGCGAACGCGCTCTTGGCGGAGCTGAGGCTCTGCGCGATCAGGCCCTGGTTGGGGATCGACGAGTCGATCCAACGCTTCTCGTTGGGGAGCAGCAGCCCGGTCTGCGCCGCCGGCTGCACGTATCCGTCCTCCGCCTGGGTGGCGATCTGCTGACGGTTCAAGGCGTAGGAGATCCCGCGCCGGAAGTTGATGTTGCTGAACGGCGCCTCGCCGGTGTTGAGGAAGAGGGCGATCACCCCTCCGGGGGGGAACCAGTAGTTGTTGTACTTGGGGCTCTTGGCCACCCAGGTCTTGCTAACGTCCGGGATGAACAGGGTCGCCCAGTCATAGCCGCCGCGCGAAAGTGTCAGCTGGGAAGTGGTGTTGCCGGTGAGGGCGGGGAAGTTCACCTTGGTGACCGCGACCTGGGCAGCCTGCCAGCAGTTCGGGTTCTTCTTCAACACGTACTCGTTGGGGTTGAACGAGGCCAGCACGAAGGGACCTGATACGACTGGGGAGGTGTTGGTGAAGGTGGTGGGATTGGGCACCGCGGACCAGACCTGCTTGGGCACGATGAGGATCCCGGCGATGACCTGGGCGAAGGGCACGTCCGGGGCGCTGAAGGTGAAGGTGACAACCTGCCCATGAGCGGTGACCGCGGAGACGTGGCTCCAGATGCCGGCCCCGTCCAAAGCCGGGTAGCGCTTGAGCATGTCGAAGGTGAAGACCACGTCGGCCGGGGTGATGGGCTTGCCGTTGCTCCACTTCATTCCGGAACGGATGGTGAAGGCCAGAGTCGTGCTGTTGACCCACTGGTGCCCGGTCGCCAGGAATGGCGTGTAGACGCCATTGAGGGGGTTCACGAACTCCATCGGTTCGTACATGTAGGTGGTGCCTATGCGCTGGTTGGGCGAGAACGGATTGAAGTTGTCCTGCAGTGTGGGCGAGCCGTTGTCCACCCCAATGGTCAGCGTCGACGAGGCGGCGCCGGTGGTGTGGGCCGGCGGCGATGTGGAGCACGCGGCCAGTCCCAGAGTGGCGGCCAGCGCCGCCACTCCCGCAATCAGAGGTCGGGATCGCCGGAGTACGAAGTCAAGTCTCATGACATCTCCTGATGCTGCTGGGTGCCGTCATCTGTCGGGCCGCCTGGTACCAGACGCAGTCGAATAATTCCGGGCATCGGCAAATCGATCGTCAGCGCCACCTGGCCCTCGACGGGATGCAGGATTCCCAGCTCCTCCTGGTGGAGGTGGTCGGCCGCGCGCAGCGTCACCCACTCTTCGGGCGACGGCCAGACGAGGTCGGGGGCACAGCGAGCGGTGATGTTGGAGTGGCTCTGATCCACCCGCGCGAGGCTGGCACGGTATTCCGGATTGGCCAGCCCCTCGACCCGGAGTTGCACGGTGCGGTCGAGCAGCTGATCCCCGCCATGCTTGGCGGCGTTGAGGGTGGAGTTCCAGGCGAGCACGTCGATCCGGCCGTCCGACGCTCGGGTGGCCCACAGCTCCACCAGGCCGCCCGCGCCATCACCGCTGGCCTCGGTGTGCACCACGTGGTCGCCCAGCTCGGCGGCCAGCCTCACCGCCCAGTACCTGGGCTTGCGCAGGTTGCCCACGGTCAGCAACCCGAACCCATTGTGAAACAGCCGCTCGCCCCTGCCGAGCTCCTCGAAGTGGTCACTGATCACCCAGTAGGAGAGAGCGGTGACCCGGCCCTGGGCAGCCTTCAACCCCCTGAGGATGAAGGGGGCACCGAAGGCGCCATCGTTCAGGTCGCCGAAGTGGGTGGGGCTGATACCCCACTCCGTCCACCAGACCTCGGCAGTGAGCCCGTGCCGTTGCAGGATGGCTAGCGCATCTATCGGCACGTTCCCGTAGGTGTGGGTGCTGAGGAAGTCCAACGGCACTCCGCTGCCGGCCACGTGGCTGGCGAAGTCATCCAGCCACTCCGCGGCCGCGGTGGCGGGACCCCCGACCCGGAGGCTGCCGTCCACCGCCTTGATCGCCCGGACGGCAGTGTCGTAGAGGCGGTAGTAGTCTGCTTTGGTACCGGTCCAGAAGACCTCCAGGTTGGGCTCGTTCCATACCTCGAAGCCCCACTCGGCGACTTCTGCCAGGCCGAACCGGCCCACCAGGTGCGCGGCCAGCCGGCCGACCAGTTCCCCCCACTGGTCCCAGTCCCGCGGCGGCGACACGATGCCGCGATAGCCGAAGACGGTGCGGCTGGGGTCGCTGGCCAGGTCGCGGGGCATGAACGAGAGCTCGATGACCGGACGCAGTCCCATCGCCAGGAGCCGGTCGAGGATCGAGTCGACGCGCGAGAAGTCGTAGCGCGGCTGGCCGTCCGGCGCGATCTTGAACACCTCCAGGTCGTCGTGGAGAATCGCGTGCGCGCGCACCGTCGTCACCCCGAGTTCGGCATGGCCGTGAGCCAGCGCCTGGGCAAACTCGGCGCCGATGTCGTTGCCGAATCGGTCGACCGGTTCATCGAGTTGGGAGAGGCGTTCCGAGCCGACCATCCGCCATACCCGGTCCAGCCGCCCCTTGGTAGCACCGACGTCGACCCTGGCCTCGACCGGGAGTGCCCGACCCTCGATCGCCCGGGCGCTCACCTCTTCGCTGCGCTCGCCGGGAGTCGCATCGGGCCCGGCGGCGGTGGCGACCTCGTACCAGTAGGTGCGCCCCGCGGTGACGTCCGTGTCGGCAAATGGAGGGTCCGGAACGGCGGGCACGTCGGCGCCCCCGTGACGCAGGAGTTCAAAGGGACCGTCGGGGGACTCGGCACGGTAGATGGCATACCCGGAGGCAGCCGGCACGAGGTCCCAGGTCAGAGTCACATGTCCCACACCGGGATGGGCCTCCAGCCCACCCGGAGGCTTCGGCGCCACGACGGTCCCGTCCGCGGAAGCTCCCGACCGCCTCCCGGTGCGACGCTCCCAGTCCTGCCGGGCGATGCTGTCGTCATGCCGCATGGCGCCACTCCTGGGCCGGCTCTCCGGGCCGGGACATCGGTCCGCCGGCAGCCCCGCCCCGGGCCGGGAGGCTCCCCGCCGGAGGGACTTCCAGCCCGCCCGCCAGCTGGCTGCGACAGCCACAAGTGCCCCGGACTATCAACTGGGTGGGCAACACCACCTCGGTGCTCCGGACCCGAGGGTGCGCCAGGCGGTCGATGACCAGGCGCACGCACTCCGCTCCCAGCTGCCGCATGGGCTGGCGCACGGTGGTCAGCCCCGGGGACAGATAGGAGGCCAGCTGGATGTCATCGAAGCCGGTCAGGGCCACATCGTTGGGGACCGAGAGTCCGGCCTTGCTCAGGGCGGTCAGCGCCCCGACCGCCATCTGGTCGTTGGCGGAGACGATCGCCTGCGGCAGCGGAGTTGGGCGCTGGAGCAGTTCGCGAATGGCCCTGGCACCGCTCTCCTCGGTGAAGTCGCCGACCAAAGTGGGCCTCTCCGGGCGAGTCAGCCCGACCGCCTCCATCGCCTGCCGGTGACCGGCGAAGCGGGCGCGGCTGTCGGGGGAGGCCAGCGGACCGGACAGAAAGGCGATGTCGGTGTAGCCGTGATGTACCGCCAGGTGGGTGGTCACCGCGGCGCTGCCGCCCTCGTTGTCGGCGGCGACATCGTCGACCCCCTTGACGCCGTGGCCCACCGCCAGCAGCGCGACCGGGCCGTGGAGCGCCAGCACCTTCAGGTCCGACTCGGAAACGCTGCGGGCCAGGACGACCAAGCCGTCGACCTTGCCCGCCACCGACATCAGCAGATCCCGGCCGGTGGAGTGGTGAGTGGCCACGATCATGACCGCGTACCCGGCCGCGCGAGCCGCCCGCTCGGCGCCCCTGATGACCTCGTCGGAGTACAGCAGTGTCTCGTGGCCCGACTCGGAGGTCTGGTCATCGAGATCTCGGAATACCAGCCCGATCACCCGGTGCGTTCCCTGGGCCAAGCCTCGGGCTGCCCCATTCGGTACGTAGCCCAGCTCCCGCGCACTCTCCAGGATCCGGCGCCCGGTGGCCGCCGAAACCCCGGGCAGGTTGTTGAGCACCCGCGAAACAGACGCGATCGAGACGCCGGCGTGGTTGGCGATCTCGTAGATGGTGGGATTCTTCACCACAGCCCTCCAGTAAGCGCTTACTATGCATACGGGCCGGCTCGCTGTCAAGCCGGAGGCCAGGCGTCATCAGGTGGTTGAAGGAGGCGGCCAGATGGGGCGGCGGGATCGGTCGGTGGCGAGGGCGGCCAGCGTGCTGGCGGCCCGCGGTGGCGGTCTCGGTGAGGGCCGGCGACCTCGCGGTCGGCCGTCCGCGGGCCATGGCCAGGACTGAGCGCGGGGCCACCCAGAAGGCGGTCCGCTGGCACAACCTGGCCGGCCTCCTTGGGCACCTCCATCGCCACGGGCCGACCTCCCGCGCCCAGCTGACCAAACTGCTGGGCTTGAACCGGTCCACGATCGGCGCCCTGGTGGATGACCTGATCAGCCGCCGGTTGGTCGAGGAGGCGGCCGAGCCCGAGCGAGGGGCTCGAGGCAGGCCGTCCAAGGTGGTCGGTGTTCGCTCGGACACCTTCTCGGTGATAGCGGTGGAGATCAGCGACGACGCCGTCAGCCTGGCGGCGGTCACCCTGGGTGGCCTGATCGTCGGCCGCGAGCGCGCGGCCCTGGCGACCGACGCCGACCGCCGCCTGGAGCATGTGGTGGACCAGGTCGCCGAGCTAACCGCCCGGTTGCTGCGGCGCGGGCAGGGAACGCGGGTGCTGGTCGGGATGGGGGTCGCGGTACCGGGGGCGGTGCGCCCCAGTGATGGGATGGTCCGGTTCGCCCCCAGCCTGGGCTGGCGCGACGCGCCGCTGGGGCAACGCCTCCACGACGCCCTCGGTCTCGAGACCGTGGTGCGGGTCGGGAACGACGCCAACCTGGGCGCCATGGCGGAGCACGCCAGGGGCGTGGCCGGCGGCGCGAACGACCTCGTCTACGTCCATGCCCAGGCTGGGGTCAGGGGCGGCATCATCGCCGGGGGACGGATCTTGGAGGGCTCCAGCGGGTACGGGGGCGAGATCGGCCACATGCAGGTGAACCCGTTCGGAGTGGCCTGCCCCTGCGGCTCCCGCGGCTGCTGGGCGACAGAGGCTGGGGAGAGCGCCTTGGTCAGACGGGCGGGGCTGCCCCCGGGAGGGCGAAGCTCGGTGGACGTCGTCCTGCGGCGAGCTCGCGCTGGCGACCCCACGGGTGTCGCCGCCGTGCAGGCCACCGCCCGCTGGATCAGCGCCGGCCTGGTCAACCTGGTGAATTCACTCAATCCCGAGATGCTCGTGCTGGGAGGCATGTTCGGGGACATCCTGGAGCTGGCTCAGCCCACCATAGTCGAACACCTGCGCCGTGGCATCTACGACGCCGAGCAGCAGCCGGTGGTGGTGGCCAAGCCCAGGTTCGGCCGGGAGGCGGCCCTGATCGGGTCGGCCGAACTGGCCCTGCAGCTGATACTCGGCGACCCCACAGCCGTCCCGGTCGGACCCTTGGCCAGGAGTGCGCCACTCGGCAGGCCCCGCCGCCGCCTGCGCCTTCAGCCCTTGGCCCAGCCGCTCCGGAATGTGGCTTGGAGCAGGGCCAGCCCCTCCCCCTCCGCTCGAGGGTAGGAGGAGCGCGGAGCCGGGCCGGATCTCATGGAGCGCCAGATGGGGGAGTCGCGCCCCGGTCCGACCAGCCCGCGGGCGAGAGTAGCAGCGACCGCTCGGCGCGCTCTCCGGCTCCGCCCGCTTGGGTTGGCCGTGCTGTTCGGGACAACTCGACGCCTGGTCGCCGCTGGGAGCTCGGGCCTCGCGAGGACCCGGCCTTACGCCCCGGCCGCCACGGCCTCGGCCCAGGTGTACTGGTAGGCGACCGATCCGGTCGGCACCAGAACCCATTCCATGGTGCAGGAGTTGAAGTAGCTCACGCCGCTGACGGGGACGCAGGCCGCTCCCCCCACCCAGGTGTACCCGCCGGGCGGAGCCCAGGCGCCGGAGGCGGTGTTCAGCAGGATGTTGTCGCGGTGTCCCCAGCACCCCGGGGCGGTGGCCGTGGTGCAGTCCACGTTGTTCGACCCGGGTCCGTCGTTGTACATCCAGTCGAACGCCGCTGCGGCGGCGCCGTAGTCCTCCGCCCAGATGCTGGCGAAGGCGATCGCCCCGGGAACCCCCAAACCGGAGGGGTCCGCGCTTTGGGAGGCTCCCTGCGCGGCGTTGCTGTTGGCGGCCCCGGTGAGACCGGCGATGGCTGGGAGGCCGCGGCTGATCCGCTCGGCATCCGCCAACACGAACTCCT
Source organism: bacterium (assembly GCA_021795235.1). Lineage (GTDB taxonomy): Bacteria > Chloroflexota > Dormibacteria > Aeolococcales > Bog-877 > AG-12. The sequence continues at coordinate 26,179 of JAJYPP010000008.1, read as the reverse complement.
GGATCGGCTGGCTCAGGCTGGCGAAGTTGGAGGGCAGCTTGAGGGCCGGGACGCCCTCGACCACCTGGGCGGCACCGATCGCAGCCAGCGCGGCCCCGACACACGCGCCGGACGCGTAGCCCTGGTTGTAACAGGTGCTGGCGAAACTGTCAGGCAGGTTGGTCGAGGGGTTGGCGGTCAGGGTCGCGCTGGCTGCGGCCACCAGACCCTGGAACGTCCCTCCTTGGGAGCTGGCCCACACCCGGACCCGATAGGTTCCCACCGAGAGGGTGCTGCCGGAGTAGCCGGATGAAGGGGTGCCGACCAACGCCGAGCCCACCTGCCAGCTGGACGAGCCCGGCGCCTGGTACCAGAAGGTGTACCCAGGGGTGACCCCGCTGGGACAGCTGGCTCCGGCGCTGACGTCGATCCGCCCGCCCAGGGTGGGAGCGTTGGTCACAGCCACGCTCATCCCGCTGCAGACGGCGGGGGCGGCCGAGGTGGTGCCGGTGGGAACGAAGTACCCGGACACGTCGAGAATGACGTCGGCGGTTCCGGAGGAGTTGTAGAGGGCCAGGTCCCCAGTCCGGCCCAGGGTGGCGATGTCAAGATTGGCGGTGGTGGCTCCGGCCGACCAGTTGAGGTCCGAGGTGGTGGGTGCTGAGGTGACCGGACCAGCCGACAGGAAGCTGGCGGCGCTGGTCCCCGTGGCGGTCAGGTTGGCCACCACGGCACTCGCCTGGTTGGCGATTGACCCCACGCCTCCCAGCTGTTCCACCAGCGGCTGCCCCGCTCTCAGCGTCCCCCCGTCAGCTCTGGTGTCCAGCATCCGCCGGGGAGCGACTGGGTAGAAGAGACTCGCGCCCGCAGCCGTGGCTGACCCGGTGAAGTAGCCGGTCACGTCGACGACCACCTGGGCTGGGCCGCTGTTGGTGTAGACCGCGATCTTGCCGCCGGCTCCCAGGGGCACGATGACCCGGTCCGCGACCGTCCCGCCGGCGGCCCAGTTCAGGCTCGACGTCCCGGGCCACGCCAGGCCGGCGGGATAGACCGACAGGAAACCGGCCCCGGAGGTGTCGGTGGCGGTGACGTTGAGCACGGCGGCGGTCGCCCCCGCGGCGGGGACGCCGCCCATGCCGGCGACCTGGATTCCGAGTGAGCTGTTCGATGCCAGAGTCCTGCCGGCATCGGGCTCCCCGCTTTGAGGGCGAGTGTCCGCGATTCGGGCGGGGGTGAGAGGGACATAGTAGCCAAGCCCGGAAGCCACGGGCGCGAAGTATCCCTGCAGGTCCACCAGCACCTCAGCGCTGCCGGCGGCGTTGTGGATCGTGATCGAGTAGCCGCTGCCGACCGGGACCACCGCCAGGTTGGCGACGGTCTGGCCTCGCTCCCAGTTGAGGTTGGAGGCCAAGGGGACGGGGAGCCCGGTCGGATACACGGTCAGGTATCCGGCCGAGCTGGTGTCGGTGGCGGTGACGTTGACCACGACCGCGGTGGCGCTGGCGGGGACCCGGGTCGTGTCGGCCACCTGGAGGTTGCGGTTCGCGCCCGCTGTCAGGGCCCCACCCTGGGTCCTGGTGTCCAGAAGGCGGAGCGGGGTGACCGGGCGGTAGGCGCTGCCGGCGCTGGCGGCCTGGACGGTCGGTGCGCCCTGGACCACCCCTACCAGCGCTCCTCCGGTGATGAGCAGGCCGACGGCCAAGAATCCGGAGAAGCTTCCTCGCATGCCGGGATTGCACCACCGACCAAGCGGTTTGAGGCCCTTGGCAGCGGGGTCGTTGCGGGGCGTGACTGGAATGTGAGTCGCCGATCAGTAGCGGTGCGGATTTCGTCAGGCGACCGCCACGCCATCGCGAGGACCGCCGAACCGTCCACCCGAGCTCCGCATGGGTGCCGCGGCCACGCCCTCCTGAGCGAGGGGCTTGGTTAGCCGAGCCGGGCGCACCCCGGGATGGTCAGGAACTCGGCGTAGTCGCTGCCCATGGCAACCTCGGAGAAGAGCTCCAGCGCGGGCCCCACGGAGACATCCTCCTGGAACCGCGCCAGCGCCGCTTGCACCACGCGCTCCTCGACTCGATGGTGCCTGCGCCACTGCCAGATCTGGGATCTGCAGATCTCGGCGGTGGCAGCGTCCTCCATGAGGTTGTCGATGGCGACCGCCCCCTGGCCGCGCAGCCAGGAGTCCAGGTAGCGCACCGCCACGGAGACGTTGGTATCCACGCCCTGGCTGGTCACCTCTCCGGGGGTTGCGGCCACATCCAGGAGCTGCTCACGACCGACCCGGAGCTCGGCGCGCGTTCGTTCCAGCTGGTTGGGCCGGTCGCCCAGCGTCTTCTGGAACACGGCCAGGGCGGTGGGCACCAGGTCCGGATGAGCGACCCAGGTGCCGTCGAAACCCTGGCCCGCCTCTCGGACCTTGTCTTCGGCGACCCGCTCCAGGGCGACCCGGGTGCCCTCGGGGTCACTGCGGGTGGGCACGAATGCGGCCATCCCCCCGATCGCGTGGGCGCCTCGCCGGTGGCAGACGCGCACCAGCAGATCGGTGTACGCGCGCATGAAGGGCACCGTCATGGTGACCGCCGTCCGGTCGGGCAGCACGAAGTCGGGCCGGGAGCGGAATTTGCGGATAACCGAGAACAGATAGTCCCAGCGGCCGGCGTTGAGTCCCACGCAGCGATCCCTCATCTCGAAGAGGATCTCGTCCATCTCAAAGGCGGCCAGGATGTTCTCGATCAGGACGGTGGTCCGGATCGTGGCCGGGGCCAGCTCCAGCTCCTCCTCCGCCAGCCGGCAGGCCTGCCCCCAAAGCCGAGCCTCCAACCTGCCCTCGAGCTTGGGGAGGTACAGGTAGGGGCCGCTCCCGGACTCCAGCAGGCGGCGGGCGTTGTGGAACACGAAGAGACCGAAGTCGAAGAGGCTGGCGGACATGGGGCGGCCGTCCACCAGCACGTGCCGCTCTTCCAGGTGCCAGCCGCGCGGACGCATCAGCAGAGTCGCGGGGTCTGGGCCCAGCCGGTACTCCTTGCCGTCACGGTCGAGGCTGATGGTGCGGCGCACGGCGTCCATCAGGTTGGCCTGACCTTCGACGCAGTTGCTCCAGGTCGGCGAGTTGGAGTCCTCGAAATCCGCCATGTAGGTCTGAGCACCGGAGTTGAGGGCGTTGATCACCATCTTGCGGTCCACCGGCCCGGTGATCTCCACCCTGCGATCCCTGAGGTCGGCGGGAGCGGGAGCAACCCGCCAGCCCGAGTCGGCGCGCAGCGCCTCCGACTCGGCGGCGAAGTCGGGCAGCCGGCCCTGGTCGAAGTCGAGCTGGCGCTCTGAGCGCGCCGCCAAGATCAAGAGCCGGGGAGCGCGCAGCCGGCGTTCCAACTGCTCCAGGAAGTCCAGCGCGGCCGGGGTCAGCACCCGGTCCTGAACGGCTCCCAGGTCACCCAGGACCGAGAGACCGGCTGGCGGCTCAGAGCTCATCTTGACGGAGTCGGTTCGAACTGCGCCTCCTCGGTCGAGCCCTTGAGCGCCATGGTCTCCGACATCCCTCCGGTCACGGTCTCCAGGACCTGATCGAAGTAGCCGGCCCCAACCTCGGCCTGGTGCCGAGTCGAGGTGTAGCCCTGCTGCTCCAGTTGGAACTCCCGCTGCTGGAGGTGCACGTAGGCGGTCATGCCCTCCTGCTGGTAGCCCTTGGCGAGCTCGAACATGGAGGCGTTGGCAACGTGGAAACCGGCCAGGGTGACGAACTGGAAGCGGTAGCCCAGCTCTCCCAACCGGACTTGGAACTGAGACACCTCCGCGTCTGAGAGCTGGCGCTTCCAGTTGAATGACGGCGAGCAGTTGTAGGCCAGCAGCTTGCCGGGGAACCGCCGGTGGATGGCGGTGGCGAAGGCGGCCGCCTCCTCGAGGTTGGGGGTTGAGGTCTCGAACCAGAGCGCGTCCGCGATCCTGGCGTACTCCAGGGATCGCTTGATCACCGGCTCGATCCCCGGCCGGATCCGGAAGTAGCCTTCGGAGGTCCGCTCCCCGGTCAGGAATTCCCGGTCGCCGGGGTCGATGTCACTGGTGAGCAGGGTGGCGCTGAGCGCATCGGTGCGCGCCACCAGCACCGTGGGCACCCCTTCCACATCCGCCGCCAGCCTGGCCGCGGCCAGGGTGCGCATGAACTGGCTGGTCGGCACCAGCACCTTGCCGCCCAGGTGTCCGCACTTCTTCTCCGATGCCAGCTGGTCTTCAAAGTGCACCCCTGCCACCCCGGCCTCGATCATCTGGCGCATCAGTTGGAAGGCATGCAGCGGGCCGCCGAAACCGGCCTCGGCATCTGCCACGATGGGCACCACCCACTCCCGGTCGTGATGTCCCTCCGCCCAGGCGATCTGGTCGGCCCGCAGCATGGCCTTGTTGAGCCGCCGCGCCAGCGCGGGCGCGCTGTTGGCCGGGTAGAGGCTCTGGTCCGGATAGGTCTCCCCGTCGAGGTTGGCGTCGGCCGCCACCTGCCAGCCGGAGAGGTAGATCGCCTCCAACCCGGCCCGGACCATCTGCACCGCCTGCTGGCCGGTCAGGGCGCCCAGGGCGGGCAGGTAGGGCCGGGAGTTGAGCTGAGACCAGAGGGTACGGGCGCCCCGGCGCGCCAGGGTGTGCTCTATGGGGAACGAGCCCCGCAGTCGAATTACGTCCTCGGCGCTGTAGGAGCGCTCCACGCCGCTCCAGCGCGGTTCCTGCCACTCCTGGTCAAGCGCCGCCTGTGAGGTTATCCGGTGGTTCCTGCCGTCCTGAGGTGCCGCAGCCATCAATGCACTCCCTGACCTTCCGAGTACCCGAGGAGCCGGTCAGAGGGTCGGCCACGGAAACACCCGAATGGCCACGAACTCAGCGAGCCACCCCAGGACGCCCGAGCATCCCTCTCCGCCAACTCTTATCGGGCGTCCATCGAGTGAGACTACTTGGGACCTGGCTACTTGTCAATAGCCCGGACCAGGGGAGCTGGAGCGGTTGGGCTACGTGATCGGTGGTGACCGGAGCGAGATATCGATCGAATCGAGACCCGGCGTTGGTCAGCTCGGGGACAGGACGTCCAATCCTTGCGCGATGGCCGCCTCCCGCAGACGGCTGTCGTAGGTGAACAGGGCGCCCATGTCCGAGCCGATAGACAGAGCCGCAGCCAGATGGACCGCATCCAGGGAGCGCAACTCCGTCGGCCCAAGGTCACCCGCCCGGTCCAGCAGGGGCTCGTCTAAGCGGATGAGCTGCATTGCCGCAAAGAGGCGGCGAGCTGTGCCCAGGAGATCGTCGTTCCCAGACCGTCGCAGAGCCCGCACCGCCTCGGTCCTCAGCAACGTGGACGAAGCTCGGTTCGGCCAGTGTCGCAGGGCCGCGCCCAGACCTTCGGACTCGGGCTCGGCAACGATCAGCTTCACAAAGGCCGAAGTATCCAGATAGGCGACCCTACCGCTCATCGCTGCGCAACTCGGCCAGAGCCTCGGATGGGAGCAGAGGCCCGCGCGCGGGGCGCGGCAAGCCCATCTCCTCAGCCAGGTCCAGCAGGTCGCCGACCGCTGGCGTCGCCCGGCCCTCCAGTACAAGTTGGTCGATGACCCCAGGACGCAGGGGGACGATCCGAGCAATCGGATGCCCATGGTCCGTGATGTCGATCGCCTCGCCGTGGGAAACGCGTCTGAGGACCGCGCTGGCCTGCTGCCTCAATTCGCGCAGACCAACACTGTTACTCACAGTGTCTACATGGTAGCACAACGTTGCCCGCACCCAGCCGCCTCTCGGGCACGCCGCTGTCAGTGCCGGAAGTGCCTCATCCCCGTCGCCACCAGCGCCATCCCCTCCCGGTCCGCCACCTCCACCACCTCCTGGTCGCGAATCGAACCGCCGGGATGGATCGCGGCCCTGATCCCGCTGCTGGCAGCCAGCTCCAGGTTGTCGGCCATGGGGAAGAAGGCGTCGGAGGCGAGGCAGCTGCCGGCGGCGCGTTCCCCCGCCCTGGCTATCGCCAGCTGGATGGCCTCCACCCGTGACATCTGGCCCGCCCCTATCCCCACCGCCATCCCCTGCCGGCAGAGCACGATCGCGTTCGACTTGACCCCCCCGACCAGGAGCCAGGCCAGGTTCAACTCCACCCACTCCTCGGGGGTCGGCTGCCGCCTCGAGACCACTCGAAACTGGCTCTGGTCGTCGTCGCCCGGGTCGCGATCCTGCACCAGCAACCCTCCGTCGATCGAGCGCGCTTCCGGGTCGGTCCGGCGCCGGAGCGGATCGCCCACCCGCAAGACCCTGAGCTTGGCCCGACCAGCCAGCCGCGCCGCCGCTTCCTCGGTGACCTCGGGAGCGACCACCAGCTCCAGGAAGTGCTTGGAGATGGCGGCCGCGGTCTCCTCATCGAGGTCCTGGTTCAGCCCCACGATGCCGCCGTAGGCGGACCTGGGATCGCAGCTGTAGGCCCGCTCAAAGGCCGCCGATTGAGTGGAGGCGACGGCGGCTCCACAGGGGTTGGTGTGCTTGACCACGACCGCGGCCGGCCCCCGCAGGCGGGAGACCAGGCGCCAGGCCGCGTCCGCGTCCAGCCAGTTGGTGTAGGAGAGCTCGCCTCCCTGGAGCTGATCAGCCCCGGCCAACCCCTGCGGCATGGGCCCACAGGTGTATAGGGCCCCTCTCTGATGCGGGTTCTCGCCGTAGCGCAGCCGGCTGCGCAGGTTGCCGGCGATGACCAGCCGCGCTGGTGCCGCGGCCCGGTCCTCGCCCAGCTCCACGGACAGGTGCTCAGCGATCAGGGCGTCGTAGGCGGCCGTCATCCGGAAGACTTGGGTGGCCAGGTCGGCGAGCAGACCAGGGCCGAGATCGCCACCGGCCAGCTCCGCCAGTACCCGCGAATACTGGTCGGGGCTGCTCACGGCCGCCACCGAGCGCCAGTTCTTGGCGGCCGCCCGCAGCAGGGTCGGGCCGCCGATGTCGATCGCCTCCACCACCTCCTCCAGCCCGGCCCCGCTGGCCGCGGCTTCGGCGAATGGATACAGGTTGACCACCACCATGTCGATGGGAAAGAAGCCGCGCTCGGCCAGGGTCGCCATGTGAGCGGGATCTTCGCGGCGGGCCAGGATCCCGGAGTGGATGGCGGGATGGAGGGTCTTGACCCTGCCGTCCAGCATCTCGGCCATCCCGGTCAGCTCGGTCAGCGGAGTCACCGCCAGGCCGGCCCGGACAAGGACTCTCTCGGTGCCGCCGGTGGCGACCAGCCTCACCCCCTGACCGACTAGGCCGCTGGCGAACTCGACCAGGCCGCGCTTGTCGGACACCCCCAGCAGCGCCAGCTGGGGCCTCATGAAGCCACTCTCACAACCCGGCGCCCATCCATCCGCAGCTGATCCAGGCTGAGCAGACGGACCGCCTCCGGGAGGATCCGCCACTCCTGCTGATGGATCCGCTCCAGCAGCGAAGCTGAGGTGTCGTCGTCTCTCACCTCCACCGCCGCCTGCAGGACGATGGGACCGCCATCGACCAGCTCGGGGGCGACCAGATGGACGGTGCAGCCGGTGATCTTGACACCGTGCGCCAGCGCTTCCTCGACGGCGTGCATGGTGCCCGCGAACGCCGGCAGCAGGCTGTTGTGGAGGTTGAGGATGCGCTGGGGGAAGGCGGACAGCAGTGGATCGGTCAGAATCCGGTCGTAGCCCGCCAGAACCAGCAGCCGCGCGCCCCGGCCGAGCAGCCAGGCCGCCATCTCCTGGTCGCGTCGCTCCAGGCTCCCGCCGTACTCCGAGATCGGGAAGGAGCGGCTGGCCAGCTGGCGCTCCCGAGCCAGCGCCAGGGCCGGGCATCCGGCCCGATTGGTGGCCACCGCCACGACCTGGGCCGGGTAGTCGGACTGGCGCTCGGCCTCCAGCAGAGCCCTGAGGTTGCTGCCGCGGCCGGAGACCAGCACCCCCACCCCCTGACGCTGCCTGGGCAGGCTCAGCTCAAGACCACCCGGGCGTGCCCAGAGCGCGCCACCACCTGACCGATGCGAATCAGACCGAGGTCGGCGACTCCCGCCTCGGCCGTGGCCTCAGGGACCGCGCAGATCATCCCGATCCCCATGTTGAAGGTGCGCCACATCTCCGGCTCCGAGATCCGCCCCAGCTCCTGCAGGGCCAGGAACAGGGCCGGCACCCGCCAGCTGGCGCGGTCGATAACCGCCGCCAGCTGCTCCGGCAGCACCCGGGGCAGGTTCTCCACGATCCCTCCGCCGGTGATGTGGGCCAGGGCATGCACCTCGCCCAGCTCCCGGAGGCGGACGACCGTGTCCAGGTAGGACCGGTGGGGCGCCAACAGCAGCTCCCCCAGCGGGCGGTCGGTCCCGGGAAGGACGACCGAGTACTCCAGCTCGCGCTCGGCCAGGAGGTGGCGGACCAGGGAGTAGCCGTTGGTGTGCAATCCCGAGGAGGGAACCCCCAGGAGCACGTCCCCCGGTGCCACCAGGTGCGGCCCGAGGAGCCGGTCCACGGTGGTGGTCCCGACCAGGAAACCCGCCAGGTCGTAGTCTCCGATGCCGTACACGCCGGGCATCTCCGCGGTCTCCCCGCCCACCAGGGAGCACCCCGCCTGGCGGCAGGCCTCCGCCATGCCGTCGGCGATCTGCTCCAGGACGTCGCCGTCGATGCGTCCGGTGGCGAAGTAGTCGAGGAAGAACAAAGGGGTGGCGCCGGTGGTCAGGACGTCGTTGACGCAGTGATTGACGATGTCCTGGCCAATCCCCCGATGCCGGCCCACGGCCACCGCCACCTTGGTCTTGGTGCCCACCGAGTCGGTGGACGAGACCAGGGTGCTGCCCTGGGGCAGGGAGTCGGGCAGGCGCCAAATCGCCGCGAACGGCCCTATCCCCGCCATCAGGGGCGGCAGATGGGTGGTGGCGGCCAGCTCGGCCACGCGCTGCACGGCCCGCTCCGCACGGGTGCGGTCCACCCCGGCCCGGGCGTACTGACCGGGAGGGGACGCCCCCTCAGCCTCCCCGCTCAACCTTCCAGCGCCAGTTTGTCCATCTCCAGCTGCTGCGGCACCTGGAGCGGGTAGATCCCGTCCAAACAGGCAAAGCAGAAGCCGGCCTGGCCGGGGGCTGAGTCGAGGGCCCAGCGCAGTCCGTCCAGGCTCAAGTAGTCGAGTGAGTCGGCGCCGATGATGTGGCCCACCTCCTCCGCCGTCCGCTCCGCCGCGATCAGCTCGCTGCGGCTGGCGATGTCGATCCCCATGAAGCAGGGGAAGCGGATTGGCGGCGAGGCCACCCGCATGTGCACCTCGGACGCGCCCGCTCGGCGCAGCGCCTCCACGATCTGGCGCGAGGTGGAGCCGCGCACGATCGAGTCGTCGACCAACACCACCCGCTTGCCCGCCAGCACGTGCGGCATGGGGTTGAACTTCAGGCGCACCCCGGCGTCGCGCATCCCCTGGTGGGGCTGGATGAAGGTGCGATTGATGTAGCGCGACTTGATCATCCCCTCGGCGAACGGGATCCCGCTGGCCTGGGCGTAGCCGATCGCCGCGGGGGTGCCGGAGTCGGGCAGGGGGATCACCAGGTCGCCGTCGACCGGCGCCTCTGCCGCCAGCCGCCGGCCCATCGCCAGCCGGACCTCGTAGAGGCTGCGGTTCTGGATCACCGAGTCCGGCCTGGAGAAGTAGATGAACTCGAACGAGCACATCGCCGGATCGCGACGCTCGCCGAAGCGGGCGCTGTGCAACCCCCTGGCGTCAATCGTGACGATCTCGCCCGGCAGCACCTCCCGCACCAGCCGGGCGCCGATGACGTCCAGGGCGCAGCTCTCGCTGGCGATGATGTAGCCCTCCCCGCCGGGGGCGTCAGGTTCACCCAGCCGCCCGATGCAGAGCGGGCGCAGCCCCAGCTCGTCGCGAGCCGCCACCAGGCTGTCCCGGGTCAGGAAGCCCAGGGAGTACGCGCCCAGTACCCGCGGCAGGCAGCGCTGCAGGACCAGCTCCAAGTTGTCTCCAGGAGTGCGGGCCAGCAGACCGGCGAGCACCTCGGTGTCGCTGGAGGTGGCGAAGGCGTAACCCTCCTCGAACAGGCTGTGCCGCAGCGCCTGGGCGTTGGTGAGGTTGCCGTTGTGGGAGATCGCGACCGGGCCCAGCTGGCCGTGCTCGAAGACCAGGGGCTGGGCGTTGGTGACCTGGGACGAGCCGGTGGTGGAGTACCGGGTGTGGGCCAGCCCCACCGATCCCGTCAGCCGGGCCAGCGATTCCTCGGAAAAGACCTGGGAGACCAGCCCCATCTCCCGATGGAGCCGCAGCTGCTCGCCGTCCGAGACGCAGATGCCGGCCGACTCCTGGCCGCGGTGCTGGAGCGCGTAGATGCCCAGGTAGCACAGATGGGCCACCTGCTCCTGAGGCGCGAATACACCGAAGACCCCGCAAGCCTCATGGAGCTTGTCGGACGCCTCCGCGGCCTTCTTGGCAGACCGCAAGGAAGGGGGGTGGCCTGGGTTGCCGCTCACCACCCCCAGCATAACCAAATCGGCTGGCGGGGGCGAGGCTGACACTGGGTTCATCCGCTCGCCATCAGCTGGGGCAGGGACCGCTCCACGGCCGCGGCCGCCATGGCCAGCGATATCCGAGCGAACCCGGTGAACTCCAGCTCGTCCCCACCCACCGTGCCCAGCTCCGTGAATGGCACCGCGTGGTCGCTGCAGACCCGCTCCAGCGCGCTCAGCCGGCCGGCGGGCAGGCTGAGCAGGTACCGGCCCGGTCCCTCCCCGAAGAGCTGCGCGTACCGAGCCCCCGGTCGAGTGGCCGGCGGCTCCAGCTCCGCAAGGTGGACCCTGGCTCCCAGGCCGCCCCGCACACAGCTCTCCGCCAGGGCAACCGCCAGCCCGCCCATGGCGAGATCGTGGGCGGAGTGCAGGGTTCCCGCCCGCACCAGCTCTATGACCGCCGCCGCCATGGCCCGCTCGCGGTCCAGGTCCAGGTCCGGGGCGGGGCCGGCGACGAGCCCGTGGGCCAGGCGCTGATACTCGGACCCGGTCAGATTGGAGGAGTGGTCCCCGATCAGGACGATCCGGTCCCCGGCCTCCTTGAAGCCGGGGCCGATGAGCGGGCCCGAGATTGGCAGCCGTCCCACCATGCCCACCACCGGGGTGGGCGGAATCCCCTGGCCCCCATAGTCGTTGTAGAGGCTGACGTTGCCGCTGACGACCGGGATCCCCAGCGCCGTGGCGGCCTCCGCCAGCCCTCGCACCGCCTCCTCCAGCTGCCACATCACCTCCGGCTGGTCCGGGTCCCCGAAGTTCAGGCAGTTGGTGAGCGCCAGCGGCTCCGCCCCCACCACCGCGAGGTTGCGCAGCCCCTCCGCAACCGCCATCGCGGCACCGCGGGCGGGGTCCAGCGCCGAGCAGCGGTGGGCGCCGTCGACCGTCATGGCGATGCCGTCCCCGCGGCCCTTGAACCGGAGCACGGCCGCGTCCGCCCCCGGCCCGAGCACGGTGTCGTCGCCCACCTGGTGGTCGTACTGACGCTGGACCCAGGTGGTGTCGGCGCAGTTGGGGGAGGCGATGACCCTGAGCCAGGCCTCCTTGGGCCCCCACGGCGGCGGAAGCTCGAGTGGGTCCATGGCGGTGCGCTCGGCCAGCGCCGGGGGCATGCGGGATTCGGGCCGGCGCTCCAAGAACCCCTCCACCAGGACCGCCAGCGGCAGGGAGCCGACCTCGGTCCCCTGCTCGAGGATCCGCAGCTCGGGCTCGGCGATGACCCGCCCGATGACGTCACTGCGGAGATCCCAGCGCTCGAAGACCCGTTGGAACTCGGCCTCCCGGCCGCGCTCGACCACCAGCACCATGCGCTCCTGGGACTCGCTCAACATCACCTCGTAGGGAGTCATCCCGACCTCCCTGCGGCCCACCCGGGCGACGTCGATCTGGAGCCCGACCCCACCGCGCCGGGCCATCTCCGAGCAGCTGCTGGTCAGCCCCGCGGCGCCGCAGTCCTGCAGCCCCACCAGGGCCTGGTGGCCGCAGATCTCCAGGCACGCCTCCATCAGGCACTTCTCCAAGAAGGGGTTGCCGACCTGGACCGCCGGGCGGCGCTCCTCGGCCCCCTCATCCAGCTGCACCGATGCGAAGGTGGCGCCATGGATGCCGTCCCGGCCGGTCGCCGCCCCCACCAGCAGCACCGGGTTGCCCGGCCCCTTGGCCACCGCCCGCACCAGCTGGTCCCGGCCCGCCACACCGACGCACATGGCGTTGACCAGGCAGTTGCCGCCATAGGCGTCGTCGAAGTAGGTCTCCCCGCCCACGGTGGGCACCCCGATGCAGTTGCCGTAGAAGCCGATCCCCTCCACCACCCTGGCGAAGCGGTGCCGCTGCAGCCGATCGGTCGGCTCACCGAACCGGATCGCGTCCAGCAGCGCCACCGGGCGGGCGCCCATGGCGAAGACGTCCCGCAGGATGCCGCCCACGCCGGTCGCCGCCCCCTGCACCGGCTCGATGGCGCTGGGATGGTTGTGGGACTCGATCTTGAAGCAGCAGAGCAGCGAGTCCCCGAGATCGACCACGCCCGCATTCTCTCCGGGCCCGAGCACCACCCGGTCGCCTTGGGTGGGCAGCTGCCGGAGCAACCTCTTGGAGGTCTTGTAGGAGCAATGCTCCGACCACATGGCGCCCAGCATCCCGAGCTCGAGCGGGTTGGGCGGGCGGCCCAGCAGCAGCACCGCACGCTGATACTCCTCCCGGGTCAGGGCGAGCTCGCGCAGCGCGGCCTCGGTGGGAGCCTCGCTCACCGTTGGGCCAGGGCCGGGAGCAGAGCGGAGAAGAGCTGGAGGCCGTCCGCCGATCCCAGGAGCGGCTCGCACGCGCGCTCCGGATGAGGCATCATGCCCAGGACGTTCCCCTCTGGGTTGAGGATCCCGGCGATGTCGGCTACGGAGCCGTTGGGGTTGTGCTCTGGTCCCAGCTCGCCGTCCTGGGAGCAGTAGCGGAAGGCCACCCGCCCCTCCTCCTCCAGCTGGGCCAGGGTGGCGGGGTCGGCGAAGTAGCGGCCCTCCCCGTGAGAGATGGGGATGCGCAGCGGAGCCGACCTCGCCAAGCCGCCCAGGAACGGGCCACGCCCCGACTCCACCCGGAGGAAGGTGGCCTGGCACCGGAACTGGAGTCCCTGGTTGCGCAGCAGGGCCCCCGGCAGCAGGCCGGCCTCGCAGAGGATCTGGAAGCCGTTGCAGATCCCCAGCACCGGCCCTCCCCGGCGAGCGAACCGCTGGACCTCTTCCATCAGTGGAGAGAAGCGGGCGATGGCCCCTGCCCGCAGGTAGTCCCCGTGGGCGAAGCCGCCGGGGAGGATCAGGCCATCGCAGCCCTTCAAGTCGCGGTCTCCGTGCCAGAGCAGCACCGCCTCCGCCCCCACCAGGGAGACCGCGTACGCGCAGTCGCGCTCCGACCAGGTGCCCGGGAAGACCGCGATCCCGAACCTGAACGCCAACTCAGGCCGGCCCCCGGCTGAGGGTGAAGGCGTAGTCCTCGATGACCCCGTTGCAGAGCAGCCGCCGGCACATCTGGTCAACCGCGGAGTTGGCCTGCGCCTCGTCGGCCAGGTCGAGCTCGAGCCGTACGTACTTGCCGACCCTGGTCCCGTTCACCTCCGGGTACCCCAGGGCGTGCAGGGCCTGGGTCACCACCAACCCCTGGGGATCGTTGACCACCGGCTTGAGGGTGACCACCACCTCGGCTATGAAGCGAACTTGGTTATCCGTTCCTGCACCTCCTGATACCGGCGCTGCACCTCGCGCACCAGCTCGGGCGGCAGGTGGGGCGCCGGGGGGCGGCGGTCCCAGCCGCTGCCGAGCAGGTGGTCGCGCACCAGCTGCTTGTCAAACCCGAGCGATGTGGAAGAGGAGATCGGCTCGGTGGTCAGCCACATCCGGGAGGAGTCGGGAGTGAGCAGCTCGTCGATCAGGGTGAGCCGGCCGCCCACCAGGCCGAATTCGAACTTGGTGTCGACCAGCCAGATGCCGGCCGCCAGGCAGAGGTCCGCCGCGAACCGGAAGAGCCGGAGGCTGTTCTCCTCCAGAGACTCGGCCAGGGCCGGCCCCACCAGCCCCGCCAGCTCGGCTCTGGAGATGTTCTGGTCGTGGCCGGTGTCGCTCTTGGTGGCCGGGGTGAAGCGGAGCTCGGGCAGGACAGCTCCGAAGGCGAGGCCCTCAGGGATCGCCTCGCCGGCCAGAGTCCCCGCCCTCTGGTACTCCTCCCAGCCCGATCCGGCCAGCCTGGCCCGGACCACGCACTCCACGTCGATGCGCTGGGCCTTGCGGCAGAACATCATCCTGCCCTCGAGCCGCGGCCGGAGTGCCGCCGGAATCACCGATAGGTCATCTCCCAGCAGATGGTTGGGGACCAGCCGACTCGTCTTGGCGAACCAGAACCGGGACATCTGGGTCAGAACCCGGCCCCGGCCGGGGATGGGGTCGGGCAGGACGCAGTCGAAGGCCGAGAGGCGGTCGGTGGCCACCATCAGCAAGCGGTCTCCGAGGTCGAAGGTGTCACGCACCTTGCCACGCCTGAAGACCGGCAGCCCCTCGATCTCCACCCTGGAGACCGCCTCCGCCGCCGGCAGGGGATCGGTCACCCGCCATCTCCGGCGGGATGGGCCGGCTCGGGAGCCAGCAGCCCCAGGCGGGTGAAGCTGGCATCGATCCCGGCCAGGTACTGCTCCAGGCCGAGCGCTTGGGCGACCTCCTCCGCACCCAGGCGATCCAGCAGCTCCGGCGAGGCCAGGCACAGCGCCCGGAAGTCACCTCCGGGTCGGTCGGCCTGGTGGGCCAGCCGCTGCACCAGGCGGTAGGCCTCCTCCCTGGCCATGCCGTGCGAGACCAGCCGGAGCAGGACCTGCTGGCTGCGCGCGACCGCCCCCCGGCGCTCGAGGTTGGCCGCCATCGCCGCGGTGTCCACCTCCAGCCCGCCGACCACCTCGGTCAGGCTCCGGAGCATGTGGCCCAGCGCCATGGTGGCGTCGGGGAGCGCTACCCGCTCCACCGAGGAGTGGGAGATGTCGCGCTCGTGCCAGAGGGCCACATCCTCCATCCCCGCCACCATCAGGCCGCGCAGCACCCGGCTCAGGCCGCAGACCTGCTCCAAACGCACGGGATTGCGCTTGTGGGGCATGGCCGAGGAGCCCTTCTGGCGCGTCCCGAAGGGCTCCCTCAGCTCTCCGATCTCGGTCCGCTGCAGGTGGCGGAGATTGGTCGCCAGCCGCTCCAGGACCGAACCGGTCAGGGCCAGTTGGCACAGATAGGCGGCGTGGCGGTCACGGGCGACCACCTGGGTGGTGATCGCCGCGGGCCGGAGGCCGAGCTCCGCCAGGGCCAGCTCCTCCACCTCCGCCGACACCGTGGCGTGGGTGCCCACCGTGCCGGAGATCTTGCCTACCACCACGTCGGCGGCGGCCAGGTCGAGCCGGCGCCGGCTCCGACGCACCTCGTCGAGATGGTTGGCCAGGACGAAGCCGAAGGTGACAGGCTCGGCGTGCATGCCGTGGGTACGACCGATCATGGGGGTGCGCAGATGCCGCCCCCCCAGGTCGGCGAGCGCCTGGCAGAGGGCTTCCAGCTCCCGGTCGAGGAAGGCCTGCGCCTGCTTGAGCTGCAGCGCCAGGGCGGTGTCGACCACGTCCTGGCTCGTCAGCCCCAGATGCACCTGCCGGCCCTCGTCCCCGAGCTGCTCCTGCAGCGCCGTCACGAAGGCGGCGAGGTCGTGCCCCTGCTCTGCCTCCAGCTGCATGACCCGCTCGAGGCCGGGCGGCTTGGCGGCGGCGATGGCGCTGGCCTCGGCCTGGGAGATCTCCCCCAGCTGGGCTCGGGCCCGGCAGACCGCCTGCTCGACCCTGGTCCACAGCCGCAGCCGCGACTCCTCGGACCAGAGGGCGCGCAGCTCTTTGGGCGCGTACCTATCGATCATCTGGGGGCGCCGACGGGCAGCGGCGGAACGGTCCTCAACTGCTCCGAGTATAAGAGGTGGCGCCGGCTCCCCCCACTCCGCCGGGAGTCCCCGGCCGGCCCCTGCCGTTAACGTTGGAGCGTGGTGTCGGGCCCCGCGACAGTAACCCAAGCGTCGCCTCCGCCGTTCAGGCTGCCGACCAGAGTTATGTCGACGTGAGCCCCCCCACCGACCATGAGGAGGCTCTGGTCGCCAGAGCCAAGGAGGACCCGGAGGCATTCGGCGCACTCTATGACCAGTACTTCCCCAAGATCTACCGATATGTCGCCTCCCGGGTGGGCAGCCGCGAGCTGGCTGAGGACATCACCAGCGAGGTCTTCTTCAAGGCCCTCCGAGCGATCGGGAGGTACCGCCACACCGGCCACCCCTTCTCCTCATGGCTGTACCAGATCGCCATCAACGCGATCACCGATCACTACCGCTCCCGCCGGCGCTCCGAGGACAGCCTCGACGAGGGCCAGGAGCTCATTGACTCCGCGACCCCGGTCGACGAGGATGTGGCGCAGCGCCTGGGGGTCCAGCACATATGGGCACTAATCGAGGCGCTGCCCGAGCAACAGCGGGTGGCGATGACCCTCAAGTACGGGGAGGACCTCAAGCTGGCCGAGATCGGGGAGATCATGGGTAAGTCGGAGGGGGCGGTGAAGCTGCTGATCTTCCGGGGTACGGCCACCCTGCGCCAGCAGCTGCCCTCCCGTCGCTCAGGAGTCGAGGAGGACCCCACCCTTGGGTAGCGGTCCAATCTGGCGACGGCGCCGGGGACCGGGAACGCCCGAGGGGCAGGATCCCGAGCTCCTGGAGATCTTCCACTCCTCGGGCACAGATGGCGGTCGAGCCTTGCTTCAAACCGCCGAGGAGATCCGCCGTCGTGCCCGGCAGGCACCGCCTCCCTCTCCGGATCCCGGTTACCACGCCCACCTGCGGGCCAGCCTCATGGAGGAAGCCCACCAGCGGCAGCGGTCCCGTCCCCGGTCGCGGCCGCAATTCGGCTTCGTCTTCGGCGCGGGCCTGGGGCTGGCGGGGCTGGCGATGGTCGCCTTGGTGCTCCTCTCGGTGATAGTTCCGGGCCGGGCTCAGGCGGTCACGGTGCGGGCCTCGGTGCAGGGAAACCCCAGGGTCCCGGTCACCCAGGCGATCCAGCTCAGCTTCAACCAACCCATGCAGGAGACCCAGGTCGCCAAGGGGCTGTCCATAGCCCCCGCAGTCACGTTTCAGGCCAAGTGGCCCGACCCCACCACCCTGGTGATCGCCCCCCGCCACCAGCTGGTTCCCAACGTGTCCTATGTGGTGACCATCGCCCGCCAGGATGCCCGAGCCCAGGATGGCGCGATGCCGCTCTCCAAGGTGGTCATCCCCTTCGGGACCGAGCCCCTCAACGCCACCGCCTCGGGGTATCCGCCCTCACTGGTCACGGTGGACCAGATGGCGACCGCGCAGGGAGCCCAGGGTCTGGCGTACTCACCCAACGGGGAGCTGCTCCTGACCGCGTCGGGAGCGGTGGTGGCTACCGGCGCGGTCGTCCCGGTGGTCCCACCATCCTCGTCCTCGGCTCCGTCCGGGCCAGCCGCCGGCGCCGTCTACCAGATCGGGGCCAGCCCCTCGGTCATCGCCGCTGGCGCCACCAACGCGGTCGCATCCCCTGACAGCCAGCAGCTGGCGTTCTGGAGCGTGGCGGCGAGTGGCACCGCCACCCTGGATGTGGTCCCCCTGGCGGGGGGCGGACGGCCCACCACCCTGGCCACCTCCTCGGCAGCCAACCCCGAGGCGGCCTGGCTCAACGACGGCAGCCTGCTGTACGCGGACCAGGGCCAGCTGCAGGAGGTGAACCTGGACGGGCAGACCAGCCCCGTCTTCTCCTGGGTGAAGCTGGGCCCCAATCAGAGCTTCTCGGTGGAGCCGACGGTCCACGCCCTCTTCGCCAGACCGAAGGGCCTACCCACCGTCTACAACCTGGCCAGTGGCTCCTGGAGCACCCTCCCCGGGCTGCAGGGCAGTCCCCAGTGGTCTCCGTCCGGAGGCCAGATGGCCTACGTCGGGTCGGCCGGAGGTGTCGATTCGATCTACCTGGCGGGGACCTACGGCAGCCAGCCCCGCCAGCTACTGGTGGCTCCCGCCGGGGTCAGCCTCGCCGGGCTGCGCTACAGCCCTGACGGCCAATACCTGGCCTACCAGGCCACCAGCCCCGGGCACGGCACCCAGGCCGGGGCCGTGGACATCGCCACCGGCGCCAGCGCGCTGCTCAGCACCCGCGCGGGGTTGAGCCATCTCACCTGGTCACCCTTCGGCAACGCCCTGGCGGCCCTGCAGCAGCTGGGCTCGGGGCAGCAAGCGGTGGTGACCATGGAACTCTCCAGCCCGCCGGAGACCAGCTCCTCCAGCAGCCGGGCCGGGCGGGCCTTGGACCTCGCCAGCAACCTGGCTCAGCTCCAGATCACCGACAGCCCGACCGGCGCGGGCGAGATCGCCCAACTGCTGGCCCCGCACACGGTCATCCCCAGCTCAACTCTGCTGCCCGGCCCATTCGACCGCTTCTACGCCGTGTCCAGCACCCCCACCAGCGCCGGGGGGACCACCTACCAGGTGGCGATCGAGTTGGTGAGCGATGCCACCGCCACCCAGCCGACGACCGCCCTCCAGGAGCAGGTGACCGTCACCCTGGGCGGCGCCACCCCCCAGATCTCAGGGATAACCCTGGGCAGCCGGACCGCCCTGCCGGTGGGGCCGCTGGTGGTATCGGCCAGCGCGCAGGCCAGTCAGAGCGCGGGCGCCACCTTCTCGCTCCAGTTCAACTCCGACCTCAATCCCCTCAGCGTGAGCTCCCAGTCAATCTCGCTGCAGGACTCCGGTCAACCGATCTCGGGCCTGCAGATCTCCTACCAGGCGGCGACCCGGACCGTGGTGGTGATCACGGGGCCGCTCAGCCCGGGACCGCTGGTGCTGACGGTGCAGGCCCCACTCTCGGACGTGAACCACGTTCAGATGGCGGTCCCCTACACCCTGAGCCTGCCCACCGCTCCGACCCAGACCGCCGGCTCGGGATCACCACCCAGCGGCGGCTGATCGCAGGCCGCCACCGTCCGCCCAGTCCTCACACGCTGGCCTGGTGACCACCAGGAAGAGCTGGCGGCACCTGCATGGGCCGGTCGGCGAGCGCCAGTGCCCGGCGCGGCGGCCCCTTCTCGGGGTCGGAGCCCAGGGTCCAGCCCGGTGCGCTGTGGTCCCGCCGAGGGCCCGATCCTATGTTCGTGGCCGTCCCTGGTAGAGTGCGGCGCAACTTCGCGACGGAGCATCGTCGCCGGACCGGACCGTGTCAGTCCAGGGAGGGTGGAGAGGTCATGGCTTACTCGCAGTTCAGAGACCCCACGGTGACCGTGCGCTCGTTGGCGCACAAGAGTCGCGGATTCTTCCTGCTCATCGTGCTGGTCGCCGCCCTGCCGGCCTTTCTAGAGGGATTCGATACCAACCTGTACTTCTTCGGGTCACCCTACATCGTCCACAACATCGGAGCCAGCGCAACCTTCCTGGGCACGGTGGGTTTGGGCTTCGCCCTGGGTATCGCGATTTTCAGCTTCGTCGGCGGCTACCTGTTTGACCACTTCTCGGTCAAGAACACCATCATGGTGTCGGTGGCGATCTTTGCGGTCTTCACCGTCATGACCGGCTTTTCTGCCAGCCCGGCTTGGTTGTTCGTCAGCCGCTTTCTGGTCGGTGTCGGGATCGGCATTTTCCAACCCGCCATCGTTACCTTGCTGGGAGACATCTTCTGGGAGACGCGCGGTCGGGCGGTCTCGGCGTTCGCGGTGTTCTTCGGTGGCGGCCTGTTCATCGGACCGCTAGTCAGCTCGCCGTTCTTGCCCCATTACCTCACCCCTTTCATCCTCTCCGGCATCGTGTCCCTGTTGGTGCTGGTGCTGTTCTACCTGGTCATTCCGAAGACCTACAAGGCCCAGGAGAAGCGGACGATCGCGGTGACCGGCCTCGTGAATCGGAACATCCTGCTCCTGTCGGGGTCGATCTTCTTGTTTGGCATCGTCCTGTTCGGGTACCTGGGCTACTACCCGGACTATCTCCTCAAGGGCCTCGCGCTACCGACCGCGCAAGCGGCGGTCATCGCGTCCATGGGAGGCTTGGGAGGGCTCATCTGCGCCTTCCCCATCGGCTATCTCGCAGATCGCTTCGGACGCAAGAACATCGTCACCCTGGCTGCCTTCCTGATCATGGTGGGGAGCTTGGGCATGTTCGCGGTGTCCCGGAACGTGGCCGCACTCACGCTCTTCACCTTCTCCTTCGGTGCCGGATGGGGCATCTACGTGGACCTGGTGGCGACCTTGGGCCAGGACTCCGTCGACGATGCCCGCGCCGGCACGATCACCGGGTGGCTGTTCCTGGTATTCAACGTGGGGGCCATGCTCGGTGGGCCCATTTTCGCCACCCTCTTGCCGCGAGGATTCTTGGTGGCGGGCCTCATCACCCTGGGGCTGGCAAGTGTGCTGTCCCTGGTGTTTACCCTCTTCACGCGGGCGGTGACGGAGAGCAATATTGTCCTGGAGACGTAACCACGAGGGACAGCGCGTCGCGAGCGTCCTCTCACCGGAGTCCGGCTGACTCGGAGGAGGATCGCCAGGTGCGGCCGGTGCAAGACTGCGTCCGGGGGCGGACGTGGCGCTGAGCCAAGCTGATCCGAAGGCCCGCCGCTACATGCGCACCGCCACCACCAATTCCCCCTTCAGGCGGTCGGACCGGCCGGTTCACCCGGACGGCTCCGAGATCGCCCAGGCCATCGCGGGTCGGATGGCGAGCGGGAGTCAGGCACCATTGCACGCCAGCACCGAGCCGGCACGCGACATCCGCCTTGGGGCCCGGATGGCGGATGCGGAGTTGTAGTCCCGATCGGGATCACCACCGCCCGCGGCTGCGCCGACCCCCAGTTCCTGACCCCATCGGGCCATCGAGGCCTTGGCATTCGAACTGTCACCCACCCTTCCCAAGGAGAAGGTCGTATGTCCCTCAATAACAGCCTCCACGACGACTCCCGAGCCATGGCCGCCGACCTGGTGGCACTGCGTCACCAGCTGCACGCGCATCCCGAGATCGGCCTTGATCTACCGGTCACCCAGCGCACCGTCCTCGAAGCCATCAGCGACCTACGTCTGGAGGTGAGCACGGGCACATCGGTCTCGTCGGTTACCGCAGTCCTGCGCGGGCTCAGCCCCGGCCCGGCCGTTCTGTTGCGCGGTGACATGGACGCACTCCCGGTCCAGGAGCAAACCGGACTTGACTTCTCCAGCACGGTCCCCGGCGTGATGCACGCTTGCGGTCACGACCTCCACGCGGCGATGCTGGTGGGAGCAGCTCGCCTACTCGCCGCTCATCGTGAAGCCCTCGAAGGGGACGTCGTCTTCATGTTCCAGCCAGGCGAGGAAGGGTGGGATGGCGCCGGCCGGATGCTGGCCGAGGGTGTCCTCGACGCGGCAGGGCATCGAGTGGCCTCGGCCTACGGCATCCACGTGCTGTCCTCGCAGGTCCGACGGGGCACGTTCACCACGCGCCCGGGAACCATCATGGCCGCCAGCGACGGGCTCCATGTCCGCATCCACGGCGCGGGCGGCCACGGCTCGACCCCCCACCTGGCCCGTGACCCGGTCACGGCGGCGGCGGAGATGGTGACCTCGCTGCAGACGCTGGTGACGCGTCGCTTCGACATCTTCGATCCGGTGGTCGTGACCGTCGGCAGTTTCCAGGCCGGCACGCTGCGCAACGTGATCCCCGACGTGGCCCAGTTTGAGGCGACCGTCCGCTCCTTCTCCACCCGAGCGCAGGATCGGATCCGCGCCGAGGCCCCCGCGCTCTGCCATCAGATCGCCGCAGCGTATGGCATGGAGGCCGAGGTCGAGTACCTGGACGAGTACCCGCTGACGATCAACGACGCCACCCACTCGGCATTCGCAGCCGACGTGGTCGGGGAGGTGTTCGGGCCGGCCAGGTACGAACCCATGCTGAATCCGACCCCGGCTGCGGAGGACTTCTCCAGAGTCCTGGCGGCTGTGCCCGGTTGCTACCTCATGCTCGGAGCGAATCCGGGCGACAGTGGCCAGGCGCCCACCAACCACAGCCCCCGTGCGGCCTTCGCCGATGACGTCATGCCCGACGGGGCCCTCCTGCTCGCCCACCTCGCCATCCGCGCGCTGCACCGCGACGCGAAGCGGGCCCACACGGGCACCACTCCATTGAGCTGATCGGCCTTCATCGGCCGTTGGCGAGAGAGTCGGCCGGTTACGGTTCAGAATGGGTCGTGGGACTCCATGCCGGGGCCCAGAGCATGCGGAAGTGCCACCGTCGTCCCGCCGGAACGCATGCCGCGGTCAGCCGGCCGAGGATGACCAAGCGGCGAGCTGGGGAACTGGCCGCGATGGGGTTGGAGCTCAAGAAGTTCTGACCCGTTAGGGGCCGAGGATGCCCAGTGGCACGACGGCGACTCCATCACGGCGGCGGTAAGCCTCTGGGCCTGTGGTGACGGCGACCATGTTGACCATGTCTGTGCCAATGGCCTTCGCGAGCCAGTGGAGGTGGCGGACGTCGCCGTCGTCGATGGTCGCAGTGAGCTTCGCTTCGATGGCAAGGACAGCGCCGTCTCGCTCGATGACGAAATCGATCTCGTGCCGCCCGGCTTCGGTGCGGAGATGGCAGGTGCGGGCGCCGGCTGCTTGAGCGAAGCTCCGCACTGACAGCGCGACAAGGGACTCGAAGAGGCTGCCGAGGAGGGTACCGTCTCGGGGTACGAGGATCGCTCCTTCGTCTCCGGCAAGGAGGTGACCGCGGGTTTGGCCGAGGAGGCGGGCTGCGAGCGCCGGGTCCGCGAGATGATGCTTCGGGGCAGCGGCGAGGCGAGACAGGTGGTTGTAGGTCGGTTGCCATGCGTCGATCGGGTCGAGGACTCGAAGCGCCTTCAGCAGATCCGTGTAGGCGGTCGTCGTCTTCCGTGCCGGCTTGTCGGCCAAGCCGCTGGTAGCGGCGTCGCGGATCGTCTCCCACGAAGCGGTGGTGGCGGTCGCCGCAGCGTAGGCACGCATCCACGCCCGGAGCGTCGCGGGACGACGGGCAACGAAGCCGGCCGCGGGTAGGTCGTGGTCGACGATGCTGTCGATGTACCCATCGAGGCGCTGCATGAGCGCGCGGCCGCTGAGGTGACGCGTTCCGGGGAAGCCGCCGGCGATGATCTGTTCCACATAGTCGGCCAGGCTGAATGGCGACCTACCAATGATCTTGGATTGGTCGCCGCTGAGGAGATCAGCGAAGGAGACTGTCGCTGCAACGTCGAACCGCTCGTAGAAGCTGAGCGGGCGCATGCGGACGACGTCGATCCGGCCAGCACCTGAGTGTGTGCCAGCCCCGGGCGGTGATCCTGTCAGTAGGAACCGGCCGCCAGAAGGGTCTTCGTCGACCAAGCGACGTACGGCGTCCCAGACGGCCGGAACGCGCTGCCACTCGTCGATGAGCACCGGGGTGGCACCGCCAGCGACGATGGTCGGATCGGCCTCGATCACAGCCGCCTCGGCAGGCACGTCGAGGCGACGTAAGGTCCTGGCGCGCTGACGGCCCGTCGCGGTCTTGCCGACTCCTTTCGCCCCATCGAGAAGGATGGCAGGAAGCTGCGAGAACAGCTCGTCCAGCTCACTGTCCACGACTCGGCGGACATATCCACCGGTGAAGTCTCTCGCCGTCGCCACGGCTTAGACTATACCATTCCCGCAGCGCGGACTATCCATGTTCCGCAGCTCATGGTATACAGTTCCCGCGTTCTGATGCCGCGGAACTCAACAGGGGTGCCAGCGGCAACACTTGGGGCAATCCCGCGAGCAAGGAAACTGCAGGAGACCCGGATGTGAGTCCACCACCATCGAGGAGGTCACCCAAGCTGCCAAGGTCTCGCCCTCCACGTTCTGGAAGAGGATCACCTTGGCCTGGAGGCAGGAGGTCGGTAGCAGCTACGATATCGTTAATGAACCTTTAGAGTAGCTGGTATACTTAAGCTGAGGGACACGCTCCTGCCGATGAAGAAGGCTTCCGCCCTGCTGGGGGTGCAGCCGCAGACGTTGCGGGCCTGGGACCGCAGTGGCGTCCTCGTGCCGGTGCGGATGCCGAGCGGGCAGCGCCGCTACCGGCTGTCGGACATCGACGCGCTCATTGGCAAAGGACCCGATTCCGGGCGAACCTGCGGGATCTACGCCCGGGTGAGCACCAAGAAGCAGGAGGAGATGGGAAACCTGGCCCGTCAGCAGGAGCGCCTGGTCGCCTACGCCACCGCCAATGGCTACGAGGTGGCCCTGAGTGCGAGCGACGTTTCCTGATCTGGGCAGTTACATCACAAGAGACTTGGTGGTAACTTACTGGTCAGCCTCTTATGACACAGTACGCCTTTCCGAACCACCAGGAATTCCGTGATCGAGAGCGGGAGCTGGGCGCCCTCCGAACCTGGTACGCCGACGCTGGAGCCGATCCCATCTTCATCGTGGTGGGCAGACGCCGGGTGGGAAAGAGTTGGCTCATGCGGGAGTTCGCCCACGGGCTGAGGGCCGACATCCTGGTCTGCGACTAGACCCTGCCCTCCAACCAGCTTCAACGGTTCGCGGCACAACTGAGGGACTCGGTAGGCGTTCCACTGGCGCTGCGCTCTGCCGCAGACCTCTTCGAAGTGCTCTTCGGTCTCGGTCGGCAGGAGCCCTACCTCGCCATTATTGACGAGTTTCCCAACCTGCTCGGCCATGGCGGACGCGCCGACTCAGAGCTGGCGGCCGTGTTGGAAGATCAGCTGGGCCGCAGCCGGACCAAGTTCCTCCTGGCAGGATCTCAAGTCATGACGATGGACCGCCTCCTGCGTCCGCGGGCCCCCCTCTACGGGCGGGCCCGACGCCTGACCGTGTCCCCCCTGAGCTTTCAACAGTCACGGCCGTTTCTTGAGCCACAGCACTCAGGCCCCGAGCTGATCGAACGGTTTGCGATCGCTGGCGGGATGCCCCGCTACCTGCAACAGCTCGGCGCCAGGGGCACCCTCCGCGCCAGCATCTGCAGAGCGGTTCTGGACCCGCTGACCGCGCCTCTCTACGACGAGCCACGCACCGTCTTGTCCATGGAGCTGACGGAGCCCACGATCCACTTCACGCTCCTTGCCACGCTGGCGCGGCGGCAGGAGTCGAGTCTGGCCGACCTCACCAGCGCGACCGGCCTCGACCGCGGGCTACTGGGCCGATATCTCAACCTCATGAGGGAGCTCTTTCTGGTGGACGCGGCTGCGCCGATGTTCTCCACCGCGAAGCAGCGCAAGCATCGCTATCGGGTTCGCGACAACCTCATGCGCTTCTGGTTCGCCTACGTATTCCCGAATCAGGGGATTCTCAGCTCGCTTGATGATGTCGGCCCCTTCTTTGATGCTGCGATTGCGCCCCATATCCCGGAATTCGTCTCCTGGGTATTCGAGGAGGTCTGTCGCGACTGGGTGCGACTGAACTTCAACACCGAGGTCGGGAGCTGGTGGGGGCTGTCACTAAATGAGCTGCGGCGGAGCCGACAGAGAACCTCCGAAGAGATAGATGTCGTGGCCGGAACTGGCGGGCGCGCCGTCGTTGTGGGTGAGGCCAAGTGGACCAACAGGCAGATGAGCCCACAGGTCCTGACCGAGCTCCGCGACTTCAAGATCCCCGCTCTCGAGCAAGCCCAAGTCGACACCCGGACTGCGCAAGTCGTGCTGTTCTCCAAGAGCCGGTTTCACCCCGCCTTGCGCGCCGAGGCGGTGAGCGGCAGAGTCCGCTTGGTCGATCTCCAGGAGTTGCTCGGCACTTGATGGCGATCATCGCAACCGACTCGAGGTGGTTGTCGGCGCGGTCCAGTAGGCGCAAGGGACGGCCTTGGCCCTCCCATCGGTGTGGATTCGGCTCGTCGCCGGTGCCGGCCGGCGAGGAGCGCAGCTGATCTCAGCCCCTGCCCATTCCTCTTCCCCGATACCGGCGCCGCCTCATGAACTCCACTGGCGCCGTTGCCAGGCCGGAACGCAGGTCGCGGTCCGCCAAGGGTAGCGAACGGTGGCTTAGAACCCGTAACAATGCTCTGCTATGGCCAGGGCGCCAAGTTGACCCGAGATGCTCCGCCTCGGTGCTGCCGCGCGGCGTCTCGGTATCCCCCGACGCTGCGCAGATGGGCTGACGCCGGCAGGATTGGAGTCGTGTGGGTGGGAAGGGAACCGCGCT
>JAJYPP010000142.1 GCA_021795235.1 bacterium | reverse complement strand
CCACCCGGCGCCGCAGGTGCGGGTCTGACACCTCCAATGGGAGGCGGATGACCGCGACCGGATCACCCTGGTTCCGGTGCCAGGGAGGCCGTTGGTTGGGGCCGCGATACCGTGGCGGAGCCTGGGCCGACATTGCCCTCCAGCATACTCCGCTACGGGAACACCTGTACGCCAGACACTCGTGCGCGGCCCCATCCCCAATGGTTCTACCAGGTTGAGCCACCGCGGTACCTGCCACCTCCACATCAAGGACAGAACTTATGGCCACCTGCTTAGCTCCGCTGCATCCGGCCCTCGTTGTCACTCCTTCATGAGGAGCGATGGCAGCAGGGTGCGATTTCCGTTGCGGTAATCGCACCCTTGACAGGCGGCGAAACCCGGTAGTAGCCTACCGCCAGCAAGACCGTATTCTCCGTACCAGGGGATATGGTGGGCAGTGTGCTACTGGTTGGGGGGGAGCCGATGCAGACAGCACCGCAGGTGGTCAAGTTCGGAGACCTACCGCCGAGTGGTTTTATCCGAAAGTTGACAATACTGTCGGCGGCAGGGGTATTCCTCGACGGCTACGATCTCTCAATCATCTCGGTAGCGCTCGTGCTCCTCATACCGCAGTTGCACCCGAGTGCGTTGAGTGTGGGCTATGTTGGCGCCGCCGCCGTGGCAGGGATGTTCTTCGGGGCTCTGGTGCTGGGGAACCTGACCGACCGAGTGGGGCGCCGTAAGATGTATTTACTCGACCTCTTGTTTTTCGTGGTTTTCGCGATACTCGCAGCACTCGCGCAGAACATCTGGGAGTTGATTGCCTTTCGCTTCCTCTTGGGGATCGGTCTTGGTGCTGACTACCCGATCTCGTCCACGATTACAGCTGAGTTCTCTCCGATACTGCGCCGCGGCCGAAACTTAGTCCTAACCATTGGCGGATTCACCATGGGAGCACTCGTCTCCTATGTCGTGGCACTGGCGCTGCTGAACACCGGCCCGGACGCTTGGCGCTTCATGCTTGCCACCGGCGCCATCCCAGCCATTGTCGTCATTTTCCTGCGTCGTTCGATCCCAGAGTCTCCGCGTTGGCTCATGCAGACTGGCGACAGCCAGGGGGCCGTGCGAATCGCATCCACCATGGCCAGCAACGCTGGCTATGCCCTGGACAAGGACAATCCCGGCCTCGGGAGCGCGCCGAGTGGAGGCGGCTCGGTCCATCTAGGGGATCTGAAGCGTCTGTTTCGACGCGATCTCCTGCGACTGACGATCTTTGCCTCAGTGACCTGGATGCTCTTCGACATTGGCAACTATGCGACGATTGTTTTCACTCCAACCCTTCTGGACAAGATCAAGGGCAGCACCCTAACCGGGTCGGTGCTGGTGTCGGGAGGCGTCGAAATTGTCGGCCTCATAGGCATTGCGGTGACTTTCTTGCTCGTAGACAAAGTTGGCAGGAAGCCCATCCAAGTGGTCGGTTTCGGAATTCTGGTGATTGCCTTTATCGCCCTTGGTTTCATCAGCAATCCGGGCTTTCTGCTGTTGGCCATATTCTTTGTAGTGGTTCTCTTCGCTGACCAAGGTCCCGGGATAACCACCTACCTGTATGCAGGGGAGATCTTCCCAACCTCTGTCCGCGCGAGCGGACATGGGGTGGCTACCGCTACCTCGCGCATCGGTGCATTCTTAGGTATCGTCGCCCTACCCGTTTTCGTGTCGTCGGTCGGACTGCGTCCGGCGCTGATCACCTTCGGGGTGGCCGATCTCATCGCGTTGGCCCTGACGGTCTGGCTTGCCCCTGAGCCGAAAGCGACGGAGCTGAGGAACGAAGGAGTAGCAAGTGCGCGAGCGTAGTTGCATCTACCGGTGGGGTCTGGCTTGACCAACCCATAGTGGGAGGTGGAAGAGCGGTTCCGATCGGGAGTGGCGAGTGAGAGCCTTCGGCGATCGATCGGACTCCACTGACCGGATAGGGGTAGTAGGCGAGACGTAGCCGAAGAAGGGGTAATCGGTGCTTTCAGGACGCCAGGCGTTCCCGGCTAAGGGACACCTCTTCGCTACAGTCAGCACGCGGCACTTTGGATGCTCTGGCCCTGGTGCGATTGCAGTGGTGGTGGACTGGTGCCGACAGCGCCCGGGGATGCGGGCGAGGGGCGACGGGCCTGGGGGGTGAGTAAGCGCGAGGGTCTGGCGTTTCGAATGGCCTCATGGGCTGTGCCTGACGAGAGGTGAACTCGGTGTTGCTGGAGGCAACGACCAGCCGAACCATGGAAGGTGCCCACATGAAGGCGTTGCAGCTCTTGACGGAGGTTGCGCCAGGTGTGCGGGGTGGGTTTCTCGGCCACCCGGATGAGCAGCCGGCCCAGCCAGCAGAGCCGATGCGGTAGGCGGGATGTGACAAGGTCCGATCCCGCATCCGCCGGGTGCTGGCCAGCTTGCCGGGGGACTCCAAGACCCGGTTGGGCACCAGAGCGAAGAGCGTTCGCTCAACGTGGGGATCCAGCGTGCTCCGTGCCAGCAGGCGTTTCACCTCCCGGTGGAGAGGCTGAGGGCAGAGCGGCAACGGCTGCACCCATTGCCAACCGTGCCGTACACCATAGCGTTCGAAGAGTCTCGATGTCGAAGAGCTGGCCCCGTTAGGCCACGGTGCCGAGGGTGGGCGGGCAGGAGGCAATCGTTGCCGTTGGGGGCATCGATTGCCCGGCCGATTGGGCCCACGGTGTGTTCGGTAGCGATTGCCCACTTCCAGTCTGGCTTACCGCAGCCTGTGGGGTTTTTTGGGGCGCTGCCAGGGCCTATGATCTGCCCACATCTCTTGGGCACGTCTGCTGGAAGCGGCGCCCAGCAGGCGCCCGAGGCTGGGAGAGCACAAGGGGAGGACCCCATGCGGATCAACCTGACCCTGGAGCGAGAGACCAAGAACACGGTCCGGTTCGCCGAGGACGAGGCCGGCCAGCCATCCGACCACCCCGGCTATCCCGTGGTGGGCACGCTCTACATCCAGAAGGCCGCCCACGTCCAGCTCGGGGCGCCCCAGGAGATCGTAGTCACCATCGAGGGAAGGGAGTAGGCGGGAGAGCCCTCGGTCCTTGCCGAGGTATTGCTACCCCTTGCGTCGCTTTCTGCGGTAAGGTGACATAAGCAAGGAGGCTTACGTCACTTTGGGTAAGTTGGTTCGGCGGCATTGGCAGGGTGACCCGGCAGCGGGCGGCCCTCGACTGGCTCGGGTGAGCTTCGATTATGACGCGTTCGTACCCGACCTCATCCGCAAGGCTGAGTGGTCGTTTACGACGGGCACGATGGCGGAGCTGGACAAGGCCACCAGAGCCGTCGGCGCGATGGAGGCTGTAGTGGGCGGCACGATGGCGGAGTCCGTCAGCCGTGTGCTGCTGCGGGCTGAGAGCATCGCCTCGTCGCGGATAGAGGGTCTGTCGGTTGGCAATCGACGCCTTGCGGAAGCCCTCTTTGATCCGAGCCTTGGAGATGAGACGGCGAGGTCCGTGTTGGCCAATGTGCGGGCGATGGAGGAGGGGCTTAGGGAGGCTGAAGGGGCACCCCTCTCGGTCGCCTTGTTGTGCCGGCTGCACGGCCTGCTCCTGGAGGGCGCTGAGGCACGGCTCAAGCCTGGCCAGCTTCGGGATAACGTGGTCTGGGTTGGAGGTGGGTTACCCAATCCACGTGACGCCGAATACATCCCGACTCCGCACGACCTCGTCGCAGAGATGATGGACGACCTCGTGGCATTCTGTGGCCGAGACGACGTGCCCCCGGTGGCGCAGGCGGCGATCGCCCATGCCCAGTTCGAAACCATACATCCTTTCTTTGACGGGAACGGGCGTATCGGGCGGTGCCTGATCCATATGGTCATGCACCAGCGGGGCCTGGTGGGGAGATTGGTGCCACCCGTGAGCCAGATACTCGCGGCAAGTGGGCGGGCTTATGTTGGCGGGCTTGTGGCATACCGCGAAGGGCGTGTGGATGAGTGGTGCGAGACATTCGCCGATGGAGTCGCCACAGCTTGCGAGCGAACTGGAGCGTTGGCGGCGGTGTTCGGGGAGCTTCGGCAGAAGTGGTACGGGCAGGTTCCCGCGGAGAGGAGTGACGCCACGATCTATGCGCTGATGGACCTCCTTCCCGTCTCTCCCGTCATTGACATTGATCGGGCGAGCAGGATGCTGGGCAGGGCTCGCAGCGCGGTTACACCCGCCATGGAACGTCTTGAGGCGGCGAGCATACTGACGCCTCTCAAAGCGGGGGCTCGGCGCGGGCGGGTGTGGGGTGCCCGAGAGGTCTTCGGGGTGTTGGATTCTTTCGAATGGACTCTTGCCAGGCCGTCGGGACCGGAGGGGCCGCGGCGCCCGAGCCCGAGGCCGCCCAGCAGGGACCGGTTCAGCTTCGGGAAGCGATAGAAGCTCCCCGCAACGCTACCCCGTCGGGGGCACCCTTCACGTCCAGAATGCGGCCCACGTCCAGCTCTGTTCGGCACAGCCCGCAGCAGCTCGAGGTGACCATCGAGAGGTTCTATGCACAATCTGCATAGAACCTCTGACACTGGCGGTCGGGCTCACTCCGGGACATCTGGATGCGATACGCGCCTTTCTGGACGGGCTTGATTCGGCCTGAAAGCCGCGCTCGACCTGCGGAACGTAGGCATAATCGCTCCATGAACACAAATAGCTCTGATCAGGGCGCTACAAGCAAAGGTACTCCGGCATCCAGAGACACCATGAATGCGGCACAGCCGCCCGGCAAGGCGCAGCGGAAATGGGGGCTGCCGATTGCGGCGTTGGTCGCGTTGTCCGTCGCGACAGTTGGCTACACACTGGGCCAAAATGCCCAGGCACCCACTCCTAATTGAGGCGCAATTGTCCGCGAGCACGCTGGCAAACATCACGCCGACCTCATCGGGCGTCTGGTACGCCTGTGTGGGGACTCACACCAAGGTCACGACCCTGGCCACGCCCGTGAGGGTGCTTGACACCTGTGTTCCCACGGGAGTCAGTGCCAAAGGGGCGGTGGCGGCGAACTCCACCACCACCGTGTCGGTCACCAACGTGCTGCTGGGTGCAACGTCGGCGATTGGCACATTCACTGTGACCGGCGCTTCCGCACCGTTACTTCTCAAGTTGGCCAACGTCGGCCAAGGCGGGAATCTGTTCCCCCAGGCATGTGAGGCTGGGTTGTCGCCCCCGTAGCGGCGCAGGAGCATGGGAGCCACTTGCTTGACGGGTCGCCCC
>JAJYPP010000141.1 GCA_021795235.1 bacterium | reverse complement strand
GGGCATGGTGCGGGCTCCCAGGCTATCCAATAAGCACTACTAATTATAGCCTGCCCTGAGTACAAATGCAAGCCCACCTCACTTCAATTCCTGCCGGGCTTATGCCCCCGTGTCAGGAGTCCTGGAGACTGCGCTGCCGACTGCCCCTTAGCTGCTGATAACCACCCTTATCAGCGCCTCCGGCGCCTCGGCGACCTGCTGTCTGCCACCGGGTCACGCGCCGTTGTGGGTGCCGTAAATTCCATCCGCGACTTCAGCCTGGGTCGGCGGCTTCCGTGCTCGGGCTGAGGGCGCCTGAACCTCACGCGCGGCGGGGTGCCGCAAGGTCCGGGAGCAGCCGTAGCCACAGGGCCCCGAGCAGTCCCTCTCGATGACTCTGCCTGTCCGTTGACAGCCGCCGGTTGGGAAGCGAGTTCGACTGCCACAGTCATGATTGTGGAAGCCGAGAGAGCCCTTCCTTGATCTCGTTCACAGGTCCGGGGCTCGGGCGCAAACTCCAGAACAGCTCATGGCACCGCATACCCCGGGACTGGGACAGACGCGACCGTCGTCGCCCTCCGCCCACAGCCCTTTGCACCCACTGAACCCGGCGTATGATCCGATTGTCGAAGACTCACCTCGCGCTGATCGAGAGAGGTGGCGATGAAGTCCCGGGTGTATGGGCGCGTACGCGAGTTGCGGTCACTCGGACTGGTTGCCGGACTACTGATCTTGGCGGTGGTCGCCGCGGGAGTGATCTTAGCCAGCCGGCCTCCGTCGATAGCCACTCGCCTCGCAGTCGTGAATGCGATGTATAGCGCCATTCACGCCGACCCGCCATGGAAGGCGACGTTGATATCCAACCCCCCAGTGGTTCCGATTTCGGCTGAGGAGGCTGCCAACCGCGCGGTCGTCGCCTGCCATGAAGGAGCAGGGACCAAGACCATCGCCACCGCCCTGGTCAACACGAGCCAGGGGCCGAACCCCGAGTGGGCGGTCTTTCTCAATCCGCCGGGAAAGCACTTCGGAGTTTATGTGGGCATGGAGCCGCCCAGACACCCCGCCATCTTGAACTGGTACGCGGCGTTTGTTCCGGTGCGTGGCTCTCAGCCAATCTTCTGTACCTTCGGCAGGTCCACTCGGTTGCCCGCCTTGCCCGTATTCGGCTCTCAGAAGTAGGATCTGCTCGAGCAGTCGCCGGTGGGGCGACGCAGCCCACTCTCAACCATCGGCGCTCAGTCGGCTCGCCGGCGCGGAACCTGTTGGAGCCACCACGACCCGGGACCGTTGCGATGAGCCGGCCCCTCCACATTGGACCCGACTGTCCTTAGGATCACCGAAGGTAGCGGATGAGGTTCTCGGCACCAACAGGGCGCTCTCGCCCGTGCGCACGCCGGAGTGGTCGCCATCATCGGCACGGGCACCCAGGCCTGTGCCCAGGTGTGGGCACTGGCTGCCATGCGGGACCTACAAGAGGTCCGCGTGTATTCCAGGGACCCCACCGTCGAAAGTCGTTCGCGGAGCGGGTCGCCCCGCTGGTGGGCGGCGCCTGTCGACCAGCCACCGACGCCAGAGCCGCCTGCGAGGGCGCCCAGATCGTGATCCTCGCCACCAGCAGCCACACCCCTGTGCTCGGCCCAGCCTGGATCGACCCCGGCGCCTACGTCACCACTCTCGGGCCCAAACAGCAGGGCCGGGCCGAGTTCGGCCTCGACCTACCCGAGGCCGCCTCCTTGCTGGTCACCGACTCCCTCGACCAAATCGGCGCCTACGACCCCCCGAACGTGCTGGTCGGCACGCCTGGGGAGCACCGGCTCGTGTCGCTGGGGGCGGTGCGGGCTGGTGAGGTGCCGGGGCGGGCCCGGATGGCATCTCGCTGTTCTTCTCCGTCGGCCTCGCCGGCACTGAGGCGCTCCTGCTCGACCGGCTGGCTGCCAGCATCGAGAACGTGCACCAGTAGCCGTCCTTCAGCGGGGGTCGGTCGTTGTGTCGCCTGGTCGCTCACCGCGCATCCGTGCGACGTAGCGGTCTGCCGAACGGCGGATCGCGCCAGTTCCGTCCTCGACAACGACGCGGCCCCACCAACCGCCGTACACGCGGTCGAAGCTGAATCGTTCGACTCGGGCGGCGATGTCGAGCACGGTGTGCTCGTCGAGGGGGACGAGGTTGGGGTAGCTCCACATGAAGCTGACCCACTCACGGTCCTGGACGACGGTGATGGTGTCTCCGGTCAGCAGCGCGCCGCGCCCGCCGGACCCAGCTGGCCAGTGCAGGACGGCCGCGCCGTCGAAGTGACCACCGATTCGTGCCAGCGTGAGTCCCGGCAGCGGCTCGACCTCGTCATCGAACAACTGGATCCTCGGGGACTGACGCTGGATCCAGTCTTGGTCGGCTCGAGGGATGAACACGCGGGCGCCGAAAGCATCAGCGACGTCGATGTTGGCGCCGTAGAAGTGTGGGTGGGACATGCAGATCGTGTCGACGCCACCCAGCTCGGTGATCCGGCGTCTAGCGGCGTCGTCGAGCAGCGCGATGCAGTCCCAGAGCACGTTGCCGTGCGGCGTGCGCACGAGCAACGCCCGTTGGCCGATCCCGAATGTCGGTTCAATGCCGACGCCGATCAGGTCGGGTTCCTCCTCGCGCAGCTCGGTGACGTGAGCACGGGCCAGGTCCGCGGCGGTGGTCCATTGCTGGCCGTGCCAGCCGACGTACTGGCGTTCGTCCTCGCAGATAGCGCAGTGCGCGGGTGGCTCGTCGGTGTCGGGGTATTGCACGGCGCAGGTCACGCATATCCAAGCAGGCATCACAACATTATGCCGATCTCGGTGACGGACGTCCCGGCTGATCACCACTGTCCACACCGCGGGGTCGCCGTCCTGATAACCGAAGCTCCTGAGGTGACGCCTGGAGCAACCTGTGCCGTCCTCCGGCTGTGTCGACTGGGGATCGCCAACTGGGACGTGGTAGCGCCACATAGCGCTGTCCGAACCACGCCACTTACCGCTGAAGGTCACAGCATCTCTCTAGAGCGAACCTGTAACGCAGGCCGTGTACGCAGCTATGTACTAATCCGAGCGTTGATAAACCGACGCACTTGAGGACGCTTCGAAATGCAGGTGGCCGCAACAATCACAGGGCCGGTCGGTCTACTAACGCTCGTTCTAGTAACGCCCTTCCCCGTTTGCGATACTATTGGGCCATGCGCATCGGCTACGGGCGGGTGTCCTGTGGGTGCCGGCAAGGTCATCGGTCACACCCCCGAGTTCGAATGGCGCAGTCTCCGGTGGGGCCGGCCAGCCGTGCTCTCCAGTAGCGGCGCCGAATCGGGCCGCACGCGCGGCACCTGCTGGGAGCCACCACGACCCGGCACCGTTCCAAGGACGAAGCTCCCTCGACGTTGGACCCGCCCGTCCTCACGATGACCGAAGATGGCGGATGAAGTTCTCGGCACCCACACGGTCCTTGTCGGCAGACCGCCTAACCGTGCCGGGTACACCCGCCGCCTCCCTGAGCCGGGCCGCGGAGTCGTCTAGGTCCTCAGAACTCGCCTTGGCGGGATCGAAGATGATTAAGGTCGGCTTCTTACGCGCCACAGGTCGAGCGTACCCCGATGCGGGGTTCGGTAGTCCCGGCCGCGTCTGTTCACTTGGCCCGGGCGACGGCGGAGTTGGGCCGACGTCGCCCGGTGACCATCAGCCCGTCTTCGCGACGATCTGCTTGAACTCATCCTCGTTGAACGCTCGCAGGGTGGTGGTACGTACAACCCCCAAGGCACCGATCTCCAGCGCCATCGCCGTGAGGCTCTCGGCGTCCGGCATGTCGAACACGCCCACCAGATCGTACGGCCCTACCGTCCAATACAGATTGACCATCCGCCCGCCGTGTTTGCTGGCCAGCTCTGCCACGCGGGCCGCCCTTACGGGCGACTCCTTGAAGGCGGCGATGCCCTTGTCGGTCCAGTTCACTAGTGACACAAACGTGGCCATTGCGATCCTCCCTCCTCACTCTGGCGCCAAGGGCTTCTGAGGCTGCCGGTATAGCACCGGCACGGCCCCGGGTCAAGAGGCGGATGAGGCCGGCACGGGGGCCACTTCACGGTCCGCAGGCGGGGTGCCTGCCAGGGGCCGATGGAGGTGAGTGGGGCGGGCTGGTCCTCGGAGGTGGGGAGGCTCCAGTTGGAGGCCGGTTAAGAGCCAGAAGACTGGTTGGGGCCGCGAGCCAGTCGCCTGTGGGTACCGAAAAGGTCATCCGTCGCCCTGTGGGTGCCTAAAAAGTCATCCGTCTCTTCCTCAAGAAGTTCGAAGGGCGCAGTCTCCGGTGGGGCCAGGCTGCCTACTCTCCAGCGGCCGCGCGGAATCGGTTCGCCAGCGCGGGACCTACTGGGGCCACCACGACGCGGCACCGTTCCGAGGGTCCGGCTCCTCGACATTGGACCAGACCGTCCTTGCGATCACCGCAGGTGGCGGATGAGGTTATCGGCAGCCACAAAAGGTGACAAGGGCCCCTCGAAGTCATTCCTGTCCGAGTGACCGAATGCAGCAGTGTAGTAGCGATGATGGCGGGCAGTAGCCACGTTGTGGTCGTCCCGGGCGAACTTGTGGGCTGGGACTGGGGCCCCTTCTCTTTCTTCTCCTACCGGGCTCCGGTCCTGCTGCAGAGCTCTGCACTTTTCGTGATCAGCTCATTGCCGTTTGCGTGATCACCAACACCCTGGGAGCCGGAGCGCTGCACGGGATGTGTAGACAGTTGCGGCTCATCGTGGGCGCATCTTTCTAGGTCCCGAAATCTCAACCGGTTGGAAGCTCGGGGCGGATCAGCTGGTGGGAGGCCCCTCCGCGAACGAGCCCAGGTCCCCCAGATGGGCGGTCATGTGGCCGAATAGGTGGTCATCCGCTCCGAGCACCCTGCCGACCAGCTCCCCCAGCTCCAAGGGAGGGTCATCGCCCATGGTGACGGGCATTACCCAGGTGGCCGGAGTCAGCTCGGAGATGGTCTGGATCAACTGGGCGTGGGTCGTGGTGGCTCGCTTGCGCAGCTCCTCGAGGGGCAGCTGGCCCTGGCGCGCCACCATCTCCCGGTTGACCTCATCGATGTCCCCTCCGGGCAGGGGCGGCAGCCGGTCCGCTTCCGCGGCGGAAATGGCTCCTAGAGCGAGCTCCTCCCAGCTCATGATGTGGCCGACCAGGTCGCGGAGAGACCAATCGCCGCCACCGATGGTGCCTGGCCTCTCCCAGTCGGCGTCGGCCAACGAG
>JAJYPP010000044.1 GCA_021795235.1 bacterium | reverse complement strand
GCCGCGCTCGACCGCCTGAACTGCCCGTAGGCGCTCTTCGTAGGCCGCCCGCCGACCCAGCTTTGCCACCGCTCAATTGTCTCACGATCAACCCCCAAAAGTCCAGAAACCTACGAGGGCATTAGTAACTGACGATCTCGACTGGCTCGCCGCCCGTGTCAGCAACGTTGCCTCCCGCAGTGGCGAGAGGTGGCACGATGCGGAACCGGTAGCGTCGGCCTACGAACCCGGCACTGGTCGTCACCTGGTCCTGAGACCAGTCCGCCGCCACCTCGGAGATCACGCGCACCCAGAACTCCGCCCCCGTATGGTTGGCGTCGTCGTGGAACAGCTCCCACTCGCCGGGAAAGCGTTCGAACAGCGCCAGAGCCGCGGCCCGACCCACGCCGGCGCGGCGGCGCGAACGCACGACGAAGAACTCCGCCACCTCGGTCACCCCGTCGTCGCGCTCGCGAGCCAGGGCGAAGCCCACGAGGCGCCCTCCGTGACGGATGAAGAAGGGGTGCCGCCCTGCCTCGGTCCAGTAGTGGTCCAAGAACCGGTAGACATAGGCGCCGTGGTCTGACAGCTCATACGAGCGGAACTCTGAGAGGTCGTAGCGGTAGAGCTGAAGCAGGTTCGCCAGTACCGACTTGTGCTCCTCGCCCACCGTTTCCAAGGACACTGCGACCGGGACCACGGACACCTCCACTTCGAAACCGGCCGGCCCTGCGCCGGCCTCTCCTCGGGGCCAAGCTCCCAAGAGTCGCCGCCTCATCAGGTCTCTCAGACCTGCTACCGGTGCCGGCAAGCTCATGGCCACGCGCCGTCCACCAGCCGGCGCTGGCGAGCCCTGCCGCCGCCAGGTGGCGCTACCACGAAGGGAGTCGCCAGCTGCCGGAGCCTTTTCGTGTGCTCACAGCGACAACCTCCCAGCGCCTTCTGACACCACCATCGGCCCGACATCGTGCGCCCCACAACGCAGTGCCGTCTCCGCCCGCTTCTTGGCGGAGCGACGACCGCAGCGGCGGGCGCGTAAGCCGCTCATGTCACGCACCACATCGTCGTTGACCTCCCCGGCTTCGACCAATCCCAGGCGTCGGCCCTGGGCCGACAAGGCCGCCTCGACCGACTCCGCGCTCACCCGGGCCAATCTGTCTCTGGGCTCGACTGCCACCACGGTCACCTCCCGGTGCGCCAGCAGGCGCGGTGTCTTACGGTGGGACCCAGTTCACTCCCAAGCCGCCCCCGGCTTCCACCCCGACCACCTGATGCCCGGCCTCGGCCGCCCGCTCCAACTGCCTGACCACCTGGCGGTCCAAGTCGGCTCGGTGGTCATGAGAAGCAGCCCGAGCGTCGAGCCCGAGGGCCTTTGCACTCCCCGACAGGGCCGACTCGGTAGACACCAGCACGGTGCGCGGATCGACCCGCACAGCGGGCACCGCCAGAGTCCCGTCCCGAAACCACCTGTACGCAGTCTGGGGATGTATGCCTGGCGCCCTCGACCACTCGTACAGGTAGCCGAGCGCTGCTCGCTACCCCCGGGCCCCGCTCCTACGGGTCCTCGTGCTCCGCCCTGTCCTCGATCTCCCATGCGTGATCGAGTACGTGCCAAGCGCAGCGACGGATCGCATAGCGGACCGGCCATGCCCCGTGGGTGCCGTCGGCTCGGAGCGCGTCGGCGAGGACGCTGCGCTGCTGCACCCACTGGGTGCGAGGAGGGACGCGGGCGCCAAACTTGGCGCTGTAGGAGCGCTCTGCCTCGCGGACGTGATCGACGATGGCGTCGCGGTCTCGCCCGCCACCCCGAGGCCCCTTTCTCAGAGCGGCGGGCGCAGCTGTGGCCACCCGGTCAAAGTAGCCCCAGCTCGCCTCCAAGAGGCCGACGAGCCGTTCCCGTTCGCCGGGGGTGACCAGTTCGAAGTCCCAGGGGCCCTGAACGTTCGGCGCGCCGAAGTCCGTCGTTCGGTTCCCCCGGATGCGCCCGACGAGCTCGATCGGTCCGGGCACGAACTGCTCACCGGCCACGCTGCGGTACCGCTGCTTGTAATCGGCGAGGCATTCGAGTGCCTGTTCCTCACCACGCCCCCGCCGACACCACCCGGGCCAATCGAGCGCGGTCGCGAACACCCAGGTCGTGCCGACCTCCAGGCAGACCCGGGTGGGACTAGCCCGCCGCCTCCGCCACGAGTGGGTCCGCTCGGTCATGTCTCTCGCCGTGCTCAGGTCCCGGCAGCTTCCGGGAGCAGGCAAAACGGGTGGCCCTCGGGATCCAACATCACGCGCCACCGTGCTCCTCCGGGCTGGAAGTCGGGCACCTCGGCGCCCAGCTCTCGAGCCGCCGCCTCGGCCTTGGCGACATCCGGGACCCGCAGGTCCAGGTGATACTGCTTGGAGTGCTCGTCATCGGGCCAGTTCGGGGCACGGTAGCCCTCGACCCGGCCGAACCCGATGGAGATCGTCCCATCCGATACCATCGAGTACTCGTCTTCGCAGTAGGGCACCTCCCAGCCCAGCAGCGCCGAGTAGAAGCCAGCCATGGCTCGGGGACCCGCGCAGTCCAGATTGACCATGTACAGGGTCGCCACGGCCTTTGGGCTCATCGTGCACCTTCTTCTTCAAGACGCCGAACGCCGGTCGTCGGCCAGTCCAATGTTGAGTGAGTCACACATGTTAGCGTAGACTGGCCTCTATGGACGAGTCAACCGGGGCACGACAGGCCAACCTGCTCGCCACTCTGGCGATGGGGCTGAACGACCGCATCCGCGACGCCGAGGAGACCGCGGCTGGTCACGGATCTGCCTCCCCTGCGGCGCTGGTGGCGCTGCACGAGTTCCTGGGTGGCGCTTCGATCGACCGGCTCCGACAAGTCGTCGGGCTCACCCCATCAGGTGCGGTACGTCTGATCGACAAGCTCAGCGAATCTGGTCTCGTCAAACGCGGCCCTGGACCTGACGGGCGATCTCGCGCCGTGACGCTCACCCGTCGTGGCCGCGGCGCGGCGCGGCGGGTGTTGGCCGCCCGGCGAGCAGCGACCGAAACACTCCTGGCGGGGTTGAGCACCGCCGAGCGCGAGAGACTCACCTCCCTACTGGAACTCCTCCTCCGCGCATTGACCGCAACACGGCTCGGCGAACGAGCAAGCGCCAAGACCCCGCCCGGTGGATGGCTCTGCAGGCTGTGCGACTTCTCCGCATGCGGTCGCGATGAGGGCGCCTGTCCGGTCGC
This sequence comes from bacterium, assembly GCA_021795235.1. Classification (GTDB taxonomy): domain Bacteria; phylum Chloroflexota; class Dormibacteria; order Aeolococcales; family Bog-877; genus AG-12. The sequence continues at coordinate 19,445 of JAJYPP010000044.1, read as the reverse complement.
CAGCTACAGAGAGCTGGCGGTGGAACCGCCACTTGACCGCGCGAAGACCACCGAGACGTGAACATGCAACGGATCGGATCAGCCACGACACCATTGGCATCTCTCTCATGACCATCGATTCCGCTGAGCTGATCGTCTCGAACGTTGCTGCCTGGCGGAGCTGGTTGGCCGAGCGCCGTGCGGACTCAGACGGTGTCTGGCTGGTTCTCGCCAAGAAGGGCACGACGCGCCCAACCTCGCTCACCTACGAGCAGGCGCTCAAGGAAGCCCTCTGCTGGGGATGGGTCGACGGGCAACTCGCCCGCCGCGATGACGGCACCTTCCGGCGGCGATTCAGCCCTCGTCGCGCGGGCAGCGCCTGGTCAAAGCGCAACATCGCGATCATCGAGCGACTGACCGCTGAACGCCGGATGCGTCCCGCCGGCCTTCGTGTAGTGGAGCGAGCCAAGGCCGATGGGACCTGGGACACCGCCTATGGCGGTACCGCGAGCTCCGAGGTCCCCGACGACCTGGAGAGGGCGCTCTCGGCCAACCCTCGAGCCTCGAAAGCCTTTGCACTGCTCGACAAGGCGCACCGCTACTCCATTCTCTACCGGGTCACTACCGCCCGGCGTCCCGATACCCGCGCGCGGCGAATCGAGCGGCTGGTCGACAAGCTCTCTCAGGGCACTGTGATTCATGCGGAGCCCAAGGGACGGTGAGGGCGTCGATCATGTTCAATTGCTCCCTCGTACTCTTCGCTGGGACCTACGGGTGGAGTGGTGGCTCAGACACCTCCACTTTCCAACCCCGGGGTCCCTCTCGTTCCGGCTCAGCTCCGCCGAGGGCGCCTACTTTTCTTGGCAATGTCCGCTGACTTTGACTTGGCCACGGACCAGCGGTCGCGAGGGCGCGCCTGGGTCATGCCGGTCGGCCCGGACTCGGCCGCCGAGCACGAATCAGCGCCGACCACGCATGGGGATGGACGCGATGGCTCGCCTGGATCTGCACCTCCTCGAATCCGGCATCCGCCAGGGCGTCGCGGTACTCGGCTTCGGTCAGCGCCCCCGCCACGCAGCCGGTCCACTGCAGCATGTCATTTCGGGTCGCCTCGTCCATGTCCGGGTCCGCGACCACGTCGGCGACGGCGAACCGTCCCCCCGGGCGGAGCACACGGGCGGCCTCGGCCAGCACCACCCGCTTGTCCGCCGCCAGATTGATTACGCAGTTGGAGATCACCACGTCCACGGACGCGTCGGGCAGTGGGACCCGCTCCAGGTAGCCTTGCAGGAACTCGACGTTTTCGATGCCGACCTCCCTGGCGTTGGCGCGCGCGAGCTCCAGCATCTCCGGGGTCATGTCCAGCCCGATGGCGCGCCCAGTGGGACCCACCCGGCGGGCCGAGATCAGGACGTCCGCGCCCGCGCCGGACCCTAGGTCGAGCACCGTGTCCCCGAGCTGCAGGTCGGCCACCGCGGTCGGGACGCCACAACCGAGCGACGCCGCCACAGCTGGGCCCGCGTCCTCGGCGCCCGGCTCATTCCGGTAGAGGTCCGAGCCAAAGGTAGGCGCCTCTCCGCCGCAGCTGCATCGACCACTGGAGCTGCAGCACCCGTCCGAAGCGGCGGCCAGCCGAGTCACCGCCTGCGCGTACTTCACGCGCACCAGGTCACGCACGCCCTCAGAGCGTGAGCAAAAATCGATCTTGGGTGGTTATGGGATGGAGCTGAGGGTCTTGGGAGCCGAGGGAGGGGCTCAGGAGGCGTCGAGGAGGGCCTGAGCGGCCTCGGCACCGATGGCGCGCAGTTCGCGGACGCAATTGCGGAGGCGGCGCATGTTGTGGCTCCACTCCTGGATCTGGGCCGCCTGATCCGGGCCGAGGCGCACAGTGACGGTCTTGCCGTCGACCGGGCGGGTCCACAGGGTGTAGGGCCCGTGGAGCTGAGGTGGATCAGCCCGGCAGCGGCAACCGAGGTTGGCGCACTGGCGGGCGTAGGTGCCGACGGTACCGGGGAGGACCAGGTCGCAATCAGCGAGTGCGGCGAGGCAGTCCTGATGGCGCTGCCGCAACTGGCGGAGGCGGACATCGAGGGCTGGCTGGGGGGTTGACTTAGGCATTCATTCGCGATTATACTGTTGCCGTGGTCATGCGGGATAGTGCCGCTGACAAGGAGACTCCCACTGGGGCCGTGGAGGAGCCTACGCTCTTTCCTCTGCCGCCCCCCTTGCCTCCCGCTCCACGGCCTATCCCCAGCGACCCCCGTCGGGGTTTGCGGCTGCGGGAGGCCAACCGCGGGCAGCTCGCGTGGGGACCGGTCGACGTCGACTCCATGCTGCCCCAGGACCACCCAGCGCGGGCGATCTGGGCGGTGGTGGACCGGCTCGACCTCTCGGACCTGTACGTTCCCATCGAGGCCTGCGAGGGGCTGGCGGGAGCACCTGCCATCGACCCCAAGATCCTGCTGGCACTGTGGATCTACGCCAGCAGCGACGGGGAGAGCAGCGCTCGGGAGATCTGGCGGCTCACCACCATGCACACCGCCTACCGCTGGATCTGCGGGGGAGTTGACATCGGCTACCACACGATCTCTGACTTCCGCAGCGAGCAGGTGGAGGTGATCGACGCGCTGATCACCCAGGTGCTGGCGCTGCTGCTGCAGCAGGACTTGGTCGACCTGCACCGGGTGGCCCAGGACGGCACCCGGGTCCGCGCCAGCGCAGGGGCCAGCTCCTTCCGGCGTGGGCAAACTCTCGACACCTTGATGGCGGAGGCACGAGAGCATCTCGCGACAGTGCAGCGGGACGCGCTGAATCCAGAGCTGACCGCGCGTCAGGCTGCTGCCCGTCGACGCGGGGCTGAGGATCGCCTGGCGCGCGTGGAGGCTGCGATCGCGCAGATCCCGGGGGTCGCCGCGGTCAAGGCCCGCAGTGGCGCCAAGGACAAGGCGGTGCGGGTGTCGACCACCGATCCCGAGGCCCGGGTGATGAAGATGGGCGATGGGGGCTTCCGACCGGCCTACAACGTGCAGTTCGCAACCACCACCGACCGGGCGCGGGTCATCGTCGGAGTGCAGGTGAGCAACTGCGGCAATGACCAGGGGTTGAGCACACCGATGCTGGAGGAGGTGGAGCGGCGAACCGGGCAGCGGCCTGCGGAGTTGCTCGTCGATGGCGGCTACAACGGCCACGAGGCGATTGAAGATGCCGCTGCGGAAGGAACCACGTGCTACACACCGCTGCCCACCCCGCGCAGTGGCGATATGCGTGACCCGCACGCACCACGGGCCAGCGACAGCGCAGCGGTCGCCGACTGGCGCACCCGAATGGGGACAGACGATGCCAAAGCGATCTACCGCCAACGTGCGGCTACGGCGGAGACTGTCAATGCGGATGCGAAAACCCACCGCGGACTCAATGCTTTTGGGGTACGTGGGCACCCCAAGGTCCAGACCAGCGCCGCCCTCTTTGTTCTGACCTACAACATCCTGCGGCTGATCACGCTCACAGGCTGACCCCCGCGCGCCTCGGGGCCGCTGCCAGTGGGGGCAGGGACCCGGTACGCCCCCCTTGGGCCGCTGTCCGGCCACCACCCAGGCCCTCTGCCTCCGTTTTCGGCAGCATGGTCCGGACCATGCTGACCGCTCCATTGGATGGCTCTACCCGATTCCTGCTCAGGCTCTCAGTCATCACCCGCCTCCTGAGCTAGATATATGTCTAGGCCCTAGCGTAGCCCACGCCTAGACATTTATCAAGGCAACCTGAGACGATGGGGCCATGCCCAAGGCACTTCCCGTAATCGACATCTCAGGAGCGGTGTGCTGCCCTCCCGTTGCCCGGGGAGAGCTGACTGCCGCCGAGGCGCTGGAGGCCGCCCTGAGGTTGAAGGCCCTTGCCGACCCGGTGCGCGTGCGGATGGTCTCCGTGCTCCTGCATCAGGATCCCGGAGGATCGCGCAACCTCGACCTGGCAGAGCGGCTGGGGCTGTCCGACGCCACCATCAGCCACCATCTCGGTGTGCTGTCGCGGGCCGGCCTAGTGCACCGTGAGCGCCAGGGAGGCACCACGGTGTACCGGGTCAACCGCGGTCCGCTCGGAGACCTTGCAAGGGTGATCGACCCGGCCCGCTGCTGAGATCCGGTCGTTCCAAACTTCAGCCTCTGCGCTGCATACGCCGGGCTAATCGCGGTGCCCCGGCCCGCCGGCGCCGGATTCGCCCTGGTCCGTCCAGCACCCAGGGAGGTCCGCCGGGCCAGCGGGCACGTCGGCAGGTCGCTGCGGACAGCCGGTGGCTCCGACCCCGGCGAGACGGATAAGGCCGGTGTGGCCTGCAATCCCTATGATTCTGAAAGTGACCGATAGCTGGTCCCGTCCCAAATTCGAGTGTCGCCCCATCACGACGGCCAACCTTGCCGATCTGGATCGATTCTCCTCCCAGCACGGCAAGTTCCGGTACTGCTCCTGTATGCGCTGGCGGATGACCAGCAGCCAGTACCGGTACTCCACCAAGGAGAGCCGCGTGGCGACGCTCGAGGATCTTGTCCGCCAAGGCCAACCGGTTGGTGTCCTCGCCTATGAGGACTACCATCCGGTCGGCTGGTGCTCGATCGCTCCCCGGGAGACGTACGGAGCGCTGGAGCGGTTCCGAGCCCTGCCGCGGATCGATGATGAGCCCGTGTGGTCGGTGGTTTGTTTCTTTGTTGATCGCCTCCGCCGCAGCCAGCGTTTGACGCTGGCCCTCTTGCGAGCAGCAGTGGATTACGCCCATGCCCAGGGCGCCCGGGTGGTCGAGGGTTACCCGGTGGAGCCCGGCGCCCGCCTCTACACCTTCATGGGAGCTCCGTCCACCTTCAAAGCAGCAGGTTTCTCTGACGTCACCCCGCCGGGGTCGATCCGGCTGGTGATGCGGCACCTGGCCCAGCCGTAGTCGGGTAGGCACCGACTGGATCGCCGGTGGCCGCACCAATTCGGCCCTGGGGCGTGTGGCCTCACTGGACGCTGATGCCCGGCCGCATCCTTACCCCGTGGCATGCCTTCACCTCGCCGCCTAAAGCTCCAGCCCAGCCCAAGTATGATATCCTTTCTCCGTGTCTAAGACATCTGTGGAGATCGATCCCGATATCACGCGCCAGGCAGCCGAGATCCTGGGAACAAAGACTCTGCGCGCAACGATCAACGCCGCTCTGGCGGAGATCGTGGACGCACGGCGTCGGCTGGAACTCGTCGCGCTCCTCAGCGAGGAGGGCCGGTTCGACTTCCAGGCCGCAGACCGAGCCTGGGGAGGTGACGAGTAAGTGGCGCGGGCGCGGTACCTGGTCGACACAAGCGTCTTCTCGCGACTGACCAAGCCGACGGTCGCGGCCGTTTTCGCCCCGCTGGCCGCCCAGGGACTGGTCACGATCAGCGCCCCCGTCGCGTTCGAGTTGGGGTTCTCGGCTCGCAACGCCGCCGACCACGCGGCGCTGATGGGCCATCTCGCCTCGTTTCCATCGGTGCCGACGACACAGGCGGATCACGAGCGGGCCGTCCACCTGCAGGCTGAGCTGGCTTCCCGCGGCCAGCACCGCGCCCTCTCATTGGTCGATGCCCTGGTGGCCGCGGTGGCGGAGGCGCGCGGTCTCGTCGTCCTGCACTACGACTCGGACTTCGATCTGGTCGGCACCGTAACGGGTCAGCCCCACCAATGGGTCGTCCCACGGGGAACTGCCGACGGATGACGCGGACGGGCGGCGCCCCGTCCCACGGACGGCGGAAGACAGCCCGCAGCGGGCACGTGAGCCACATGCATGCCCACCGCTTCATTCACTACCGCCCTGCGCGATCTAGCGGTCTGGTTGGAGTCCCGGCAGCGACGGCGCGCCCACCTTGGGGAGCAGGTCAAGGATCCGAAGCTCGTCTGCGGGCTGGTCCACCTGCTGCAGCGCAGTCTTCGGGCCAACCACGCCCGATAGCGGCGGGGCTGATCTCAGCTCCTCATGCCCCCCTCGTCCGCGGGCGTCAGTCTATGAACGTTGCCGTTGCTGTCAAGACTGCTGACAACCTGGTGCAGAGCCCGCCTGGTCACGCGAATATCAGTGCACTCTGAGATCGAAATCGGGGTGCCGCCAGCAGGATACGAACCTGCGACCCTGGGCTTAAAAGCAATGTCAGTAATTTAGGGTGGTGAGAGGAGCCTGATGGCTGCCGGGGTGGGCAGGGTGGGCTGCGGCCAGTGGCGATGCTCTGGGCGCTTGACAGCGAAGCTGGACATCTTGCGGCGCACTACGCGGGGATTGGCGCGCAGGCGACGCCGGGGCAGCAGTCCTTCGAGGATCTCATGGGTGGCATGGAGGATCTCAGCGGCCAGGCTGACCTGGTCGCCCACGGCGCGGCGAATGCCGCGGCGGGCGGCTCGCAGTGACCGGGTGAAACTCACCCGGTCAGGGTCGATGTCGCTGTTGTGAGCGGCCTGGCAGAGCAGGGCTCGAATCGCGTAGTGGACGCAGAGCATGCCCCACGCCTCCTGGTAGACCCCATCGGAGGTTTTGGAGCGCAGCACCACCCGGGGGCCGCGCTGGTGGGTCTTGAGTTCGTCGAGCGCGGACTCGAACTTTATGTGCTCACCTCAGGGTGCCTCATCGTTCCAGGTGTTATGTGACCGCGACGAGCTGTCTCACCTCGCTGTCTGACCCGCAGAGCGGTGATGGGGGACGGCTTGGAGTTGGCTGTACTGCCGCTAGCTCCGGGATGAGACAAAGCCACCAACCCGAGGCCCAGCCACGGTGAGACACCAATCGCGTGGACACCGCTATAGATGACATAACGATAGCCCAACGCTCCGAGTAGAGCGCGGCCAGCTCATGCGCAGGTGCCATTTTGGGATCCAGGATCGTGGTGACCAATCGGTAGACAGACTCGGCCTGGGGCCGACCAGGGTCCTCGACGCTGTACTCGATGACCCGCACGGTGAGCACGTTTTGACGTCTGCGCTTGTCGGATGACGCCACTAACTCGGAGCGGAACGAACCGTCGGGATAGCGTTCCAGCACCGGCATGACCGCATTGGCCTTGGCGCGCCAGCACAGCTGCGCTCCTGTCCCAGCCATGGCCGAAAACAGGGGGTGGGCGGTGAACCCTCGATCCGCTAGGATCAGCATCCCCGGGTCAATCGCCGCTACCAGTTGGCGCGCGAGGGTCGGCTCGCCCGTCCCATAAGCCCCCATCGCGGCTGCGAATATGGCTTTGGTGCCAGACTCCGCCAGCGCCACGATGCGCAACTGCGGGAATGCCGACTCTCCCCGACTGGAACCAGGCCGGCCGAACGTCTGGGCATTGTCAGCGGTGTCTGCGGTGTCGAGCGTGGTGCCATCCATGGAGACCACCCGCCATCCCCGATAGAACGCGCCCCGGCTATCCAGCTGCGCCAGCGGTACGCACGCGGCTGTGAACAGTGCTTTCAGGGGCGCCGACCCCAGTCGCGCTCGCGCCTTCGAGATCGCCACCGAACTCGGCCGTTGGAGCGCATTCCGGGCTCGCCCGAGCAGACCTTCGGTGAGCTCCCGCAGCACCTCCTCGTAGCCCGCTTCTTGGAACAGGGTCATCGCCAGCACGTAGTAGACAACCATCCGTGCCGGTAACAGCCGGTAGCGCAACTCACACTTCCCAGTGCTTTCGATCACCTTGTCCACCAAGCCCTGGGGATACGTTGCCGTCAGTACTCCCAGGGCGATCCGGTCGCGCAACCGCCGACCATCCTCAGGCTTCGGCTGTCCTACCCGTGGCACCCACCCATAATACCAGCTTTCGGGCCTAAGTTACTGGTATTGTAGTTCGAGGGCCTTGTAAGAGCTTGTCAAAGAGCCCCACCATCGTGCTCTCATGGGGCATCGGCCCGACTACGACGAGGCGCGTGCCCCAATGTCAGTTGCCACAAACATTGGACCACCCAAGGGGTGGTCTAGCCAATACTGGACGGGAGGGGGACCATGTCCCCCTCCCGTCCATTCTCCCCTTCCCAGCCAGCCTCAAGAAGCTCTGCCGATTCCCCCTTCTACGGCCTCATCCAGTGATGCTCCTAACAAGAGCCCGCCTCCCCTCTAAAGCCATCGTCCAGATGGACGTGTCCCCAAGTTGCGAAGAAGCCGTCGCTGCCGAGGGGGAACTCCTCCGGGGCGTGGGCGATGACCTTGAGGCCTTGGTCTTCGGCTGCCCGCTCCACTGCCACCGCGTCTCCTTTCAAGTCTCGCAGTCGGGCACAAACTTCAGTCCTTCTGCCATGCTCTTCTTCGTGGTCAAGTGGTGGGCTGGACCGGCCTGGTACTCGCCGGCTGCATCCGGCTCCGACTCGCTGTCTGGTGGCTCCTTGCTGTGGAAGCCAGGCTCCATCAGCTGACCTGAGCTTGTTGGGCGGCTCAGGCGGCTGGCAGGCGCAGCCCAAAGGCGTGCGGCAGCAATACCCCAAGCAAGTACGCGGCAAGAGCTGCGGCGGTGCCCACACCCAAGACCTGAAGACCGCCCACCATCATCCGCTGGCCGACGACCCTCGCCTTCATCAGACCCACTCCCAGGAGCCCGACAGCGGAAAGCGCCAGCGAGCCCATGACAGCGGGCATGCCCGTCAGCAACACATAGGGAACTATGGGCAAGACGGCCCCGATGAGGAAGGTCCCTGCCATGACCAAACCATCCTGGATCGAGGTCGACTCGGGCTCGCTCGAGATACCAAGCTCCTTCTCAATGTGAGTCTCCTCCCAGAGCTTCGGATAACGCGCCAGCGTGGCCGTGAGATCATCAGCCTCATTCGCGGGCACTCCCCGGGCCATCAATATCGCGACCATCTCCGCGTGTTCCGCCTCCGGCTGCGCGCGCAATTCGGAGCGCTCCTTGTGAATCGCGGAGCGGTTAAGGTCGTGTTCAGCTCCGGCCGCGAGATAGGCGCCCGTACCCATCGACACCATCCCGGCCAAGGCGCCTGCCAGGCCCGCAATCAGAATGGTCGTATGGGCAACGGCCGCCCCCGCCGTCGCCGTCGCCACCCCGGTCGTGAGTCCGAGCGTGGTCAACAAACCGTCTTGGACGCCGAACACGACCTCGCGGATCCCGGCGCGACGGGCTAGCTCCGCACGCTCTGACCCGGCGGCGACATCCTGTGGCAACTCCAGAGTAGGTAGGGTCCCTTGGTCGAAACCGACATGCACATTTCCCATGGATGCAATAGTAGCGACGCAGGGTCCACCGCGCACAGCGCGGCGACATGTAGAACTTATCCACGGACTTGCGTCTTCGCTACCCCCAGTTAGCCACACTTGGGCAAGCCCAGCTTGTGTCCGAGCGTTCCGCGGCTTCCCCGCAGACTCGCTGGCATGGGTGGACCGGTTGTTCACCAGTGTTGTGTCTATGCCGGGATACGACATCTCGGTTAACACGTGGTTAAGAAAAACTGCTTGGCGCTGCTCACAAACCCACGTAGTCATGGGGTTTGTCTAACACATATCCGTGCTCTTGGCGCACGGGCGGAGTAGGCATCGATGCCTCTCACCTTGGCGCTGTCAAATGCTGCACAATAGGAGCCATGCGCGTCGCCGTCCTGATCAAGCAAGTCCCCGTCGCTGAAGCACTGTCGCTGCGGGCGGACGGACGGCTCGAGCGCGACGGCTTGGAGTTGGAGATGAACGCGTTCTGCCGGCGCGCGGTCACACAAGGGGTGGCGCTGATCCGGGAGTGCGGTGGTTCATGCACAGCTCTGACCCTCGGCCCCCCGGCCGCAGAGGACATCCTGCGGGAGGCCGTAGCCTGGGGCGCGGATCTCGGCGTTCACATCACGGGGCCAGAGTTTGCCGGCAGCGACACTCTCGCGACCTCGCGTGCCTTGGCGGCCGCCATCCGCCGGACGGGACCATACGACTTGGTGCTGGTGGGCCGCAACGCGGTCGACGCCGACACCGGCCAGGTGGGCCCGGGGGTAGCTCAGTTTCTGGACCTGCCCTTCCTGGGAGCAGCTCGCTCGCTCTCGGTCGTGGACGGGACCGTGCGGGTCTGGCTGGAGCACGATGACGGTTGGGAGCTTGCCGAGGCGGCCCTGCCGGCGGTGATCGCCTGCGCAGAGCGCCTGTGCCCTCCCTGCAAGGTTCCTGAAGCGGGGCGAGCCGGAGTTTCGTCGGATCAGATCCTGTTCCTTGGGGCGAAGGATCTCGGCCCCGGACCATGGGGGCAAGCGGGAAGCGCCACCGTTGTGGGTCGGGTTCGGGTCCTGGACGTGGTGCGGAGCCGACTCAAGCTTGAGGGGCAGACCTCCGTCCAGGTCAGCGCGGCGGTGAGGCTTCTCGCTGACATGGGCGCGATCGGGTCGGCGCGCACTGGCTCATCCGGGATTCAAGTCACAGACGGTCAGCGGGGGCTGCAGATCGGCTCATCGAGCCCGGCGCCTTCCGCCCACCTGAGGCCCGTCAATCCCCCGGTTGTGGCGGTCGTGCTGGAGACGGCTCGTCCCCAGCTGGCCCGGGAGATGGTGGGCGCCGCGGCGCGCCTGGGCGGGTGCATCGGGGGCTGGGTGACTGCGATGGCCGGACCCTCGTTGACTGCTGACCAAGCTGGCTCCTGGGGGGCAGACGAGCTTCTGCAGCTCAGCGGCAGCGGGGTCCAGGAGGATATTGCCACCGCGATCGGGGCCTGGTGTGAGAGCACCCGTCCATGGGCGATTCTCGCTCCTGGCACCATGTGGGGCCGTGAGGTTGCGGCTCGCGTCGCCGTGATCCTGGGGGCTGGACTGACCGGAGACGCGGTCGAATTGGGGGTCGAGGGAGGCAGGCTGGTCGCCTGGAAGCCGGCTTTCGGCGGACGGCTGGTGGCTTCCGTGCTTGCAACTTCCTCAGTGCAAATGGCCACAGTGCGTCCGGGTGCCCTGCCCCCGTCACCGTTGCGGGACCAGGTGGCGAATCTAACCCGCGTCTTCGTGGAGACCCGTGGCCGGGTGAACGTGCTTGATACCGGCAGTGATGACGACCTGGATATCTTGCCCTCAGCGCCCGTGGTGATCGGCGTCGGCACGGGGGTGGCGTCCGAAGAGTACCCGGCCCTGCGACCTCTGCTTGACGTTCTCGGCGCTCAGCTTGCCGGTACCCGTCGGGTCACCGACCGGAACTGGCTGCCGAGGTCTCGGCAGGTAGGCCTCACCGGAGCCAACATCCGACCCCGCCTGTATGTGGCCATCGGGCTCTCGGGCAAGTTCAACCACATGATCGGGGTGCAGGGTGCAGGCTGCGTCTTGGCCGTGAACAGCGATCCAGAGGCACCGGTGTTCGAGGCGGCGGACATTGGAATCGTGGGCAGATGGCAGGAAGTGGTGCCCCAACTGGTCGCGGAGCTCAACGCTTTCTCCAAGCTGAGAGCGGTGGCCGCGGACTGAGGAGCCGGCCGTAGGTTCCGATGGCCCCGGCGAGGAGCCGGTCGGCCAGCCGCTGTGAGTTCCCACTGGCAAGCCACCAGAGACGTTCGGTTGCAGCGGTGCGGCCGCCGGCCAGATCTTGGTGTCGAGCTGTGGTCGGGAGCCACGGGTCCTGAGGCGGGCGAGCTTGACCGCGTTGAGGGCCGCGCCCGGCAAGAAGCAGCGCCACGAGCCGGGGAGAAGGGAGCCCTCCCCGGGGCTTGGGAAGAGCGTTCTACGTGGTCCCCGGCCTCGGATCCTGAGGGCCACCGACGAGGGAGGGCGGGTCTTGCCGCGGGCTCGCACCCATGGCGATTCCAGGCAGGCGGAGGCTGATTGTGGCGCCTCCATCCCCGCGGTTGGCGATCTCCGCTTGCCCTTGATGGGCGTTCATGACCATTCCCACGATCCAAAGTCCCAGTCCGGTGCCCCGCCTCGTGTCCCCTTCCACTGCGGCGCCGCTCGTGCGGCCGCCGAAGCGCTGGAAGGGTTGCGAGAGAACTTCCGACGGGAAACCGGGACCCCGGTCGCTCACCTCAATCACTGCGCCGGCACCGACGGCTCGCACCGCAACGTCCACCGCAGAGCCCTTCGGAGAGTAGCGGAGAGCGTTGTCCAAGATGTTGTCGAGCGCGTGACGAAGCCAGAGCTCGTCCACCTCCGCCGCCACTTCGGGCTCTGCGTTCAGCACCAGGATCACCCCGAGCTGGTTGGCGCGGGCCCGGAACGTCGACAGCTCAGAGGCGGCGATCGAACCCAGGTCATGGGACGATGGCTGCAGCCGCAAACGCCCATCGTCGTCGCGGGCCAGCACCAGTAGTTCACTGATGACACGGGTGAGCCTGTCCACCCCCGCTATGGTGCGGTGGAGGCGAGCGCTAATTGGAGCGGGAACGCTCCCAGAACGGAGGGCAAGCTCCAGTTCGCCCCTCACTCTCGCCAGCGGGGTGCGCAGCTCGTGCCCGGCCGCCGCCACGAAGTGACGCTGGCGGCGCAGCGCGCTGTCGAGCTCTTCCAGAAGCTGGTTCAAGGTTGTGGCCAGAGCGGTCAGCTCGTCGTGGGTCCCGGGCACCCGTAGCCGCCGCCGCAGGTCAGCAGCCGAGATCTCCGCCGCCTCCGCCCGCATCCGTTCGACGGGCGCTAAGGCCCCTCCGGTGAGCAGCCAGGCGGCGATCGCCGTCAACACCACCACCAACGGACAACCAATGAGTAAAACCAGCACAACGCGGCGCATCATGTCGTCAATCTGGTCGAGCGAAGTGCCCACCACCACCACCGTGGAGCCGAGAGCGGCGGGGGCGGCCAGGACCAGGTGAGGACTGCTCCAAGCGCTTCGCCGGAGTTCGAGCCAGATGGGGCCCCGCCCTGCCTGCCGCAGCAGTGATCCCCGTACCAGCGGCGCGGCTCCAGCGAGGTTTGTCGTGTACTGGACTCTGCCGGTCTCGGCCACGATCTGCACGACGCTCTGGTCAATCTGGGCCCCCGCCGGCGCTTGCGGGGGCTCTACCTGGAGGTATCCAGCCTTGAGCGCAGCGACTACCCGATGCGACCGCTGCAAGAGCACCTGCTGAAGTGTGGCCCGGGCACCGCCCTCCAGGGTGAGCGCCAGCGCCGAGCTACTCACCGCCGCCAGAACGGCTGCGCCCACGACCATGAGCAGAGTGAGCCGCAGGCGGATTGGCACTCAACTCCGGTCAGGGACAGTGAGTCGGTACCCGAGCCGATGGATTGTCTCCAGGTCGGTGCCGGCAAAGGGCAGGCCGAGCTTGCGGCGAAGGTGCCCGACGTACTGGGTGATCAGGTTGGAGCTCCGGCCCAGCTCATTGCCCCAGACGTGGGCTAGGAGCGACTCGCGGGTTAGGACTATCCCCGGCCAGCGGAGGAGCAGCTCCAGCAATGCCGCCTCGCGGGCGGTGAGCTCGACCTCCGTGTCGCCGCGCCAAGCCCGTCCGCTGAGGCGATCGAGGCGGAGCGGCCCTGCCCGCACCACTTCCGGCCGCCACTGCTCCCCGCGGCGGATCAAGGCCCGTAGCCGAGCCAGGAGTTCTTCCAAGCTGAACGGCTTGGCGAGGTAGTCGTCCGCCCCAAGATCGAGGCCCTGCACACGATCGATCACCTCCCCCAGAGCGGTCAGCATCAGCACCGGCACCCGCTGCCCCGCTTCCCGAAGCCTTTGGCACACCTCGCGTCCATCGAGCCCTGGAAGCAGCACGTCGAGGATCACGGCGCCGAACGTGGACCGTCGCGCCGCGTCCAGCCCGGCGATACCATCGCGAGCCACCTCGACCGAATAGCCCTCGTCGACCAGCGCCTGCTCGACCAGCTGCGCCATCTCCCAATCGTCCTCGACGACCAAAACCCGCATCGCCTCTCCGGGCGAGGGATCTGGCGACAGCGGGCTCGACCATGAGCGCCAGCTGCCAGCGGAAGGCGGCCCGTCGGGCCCTGACGATCCGGCCCGAACCATCGGTAGTTCGCTAGACAACCTGCCCCCTCGGCCCTCCCGCCACCATGGCGCAGCTGGCACGCAAGGCCCCAGTGCTCCGGAGGCAGCGTCCGTTCACAGACCCTTGAGGGGAGCCCAGCTCCAGCGCAAGGTGGTGGGCTGCCCGCTCGCGATGAAGGTGAGCCCCGGCCCCTGCCGGCACCACCTCAGCGGCGGCCAAACAGCATGCTGCGCCGGGGACAGCTCGTGGTGGAACGCACCAGCTAACCCTGCGCCCGCGGTCCGCTCCCCCCCGCCACTTCCACATGCCCTTCCACTCCTTGAAGGCCGGCAGCGCCGCCTCCCAAGCCACTAGACCCCAGCAGTCACACATTGCCACGAACTGATTAAGGAGAAATCATGGCTATCCACTGAAATCACGCGGCCGCTGGACGGAGGGGGCAGGCCGGTCTCGCCATCGGCCCGCCCTGAGGGTGCGGGCGCTCCCCAGGGTCTGCCGTAAAGGTCGTGAGGGTGGCCGCGGGGCGGCATCCACTCCGGCGCGGTCGTCACTTCGCCGGGGTGGAACATCGGTGGGCGATTCGCGGACGATTCCTTGGCGCTGACACCGCCATCGGTTGGGGCTGCCGGGGCCGACGCGCGGCAGAAGGGGACACCCCGTGAGGTGGTCCTCCTAGCTCGCACGCCGACCCCGTGATGGCCGTGGCTACGACTCCTAGAGTCCGCTCTTGCCCGTCAGGTACTTGTGATCGGTAGCGTCCAGTTGGGCGAGGGCACTCGATACCGACTGCTTGCCGGTCACCGCGTTGAAGAAGGCGGTGTCCAGAGCCGACTGCACCTCTGCGTAGGCCGCTGGAATCGGGCGTGGAATGGTGTATGGCGAGCCGGCTATCTCATTCGACACTGCGATCCCCGGGTGACTGGCCAGGAAGCTGGCGGGGATCAGCGCGCGCGCGGGCGCGGAGACGGCCGCGAACCCGGTGTGCATCGACCAGTACGCCATCGACTGGGGGCTCAGCAGGAACTTGATCACCTCCCAGGCTGCGAGATCCTGGGCCTTGGTGTGGTCGGCCATGATGACGAAGCCGAGTCCCTGCGCCAGGTTGGCGGTGCGCCCGCTGCTGCCGGCGGGGTACGGCCACACTCCTACGGGAAACTTCCCGCCCACCGCATCCACCGCCTTGGCGTAGCCGGCCGATGTGCCATCGCCGATGGCCAGCCTGCCCGCGGCGAGGTCGGCCCGTATCGTGTTTCCATGCGCGAAGATCATCAGCCCCTGGCGATACAGGGTCCGGAAGAAGTCGAACGTCTCCACGCCCGCAGGGCTGTTCCAGTCGGTCTGGGTGTCGTGCGTGCCGGGCTTGAAGATGCTGCCCCCATTCGACAGGAATGGGGGGATCTCATGGGCCGAAGAGTTCTTCCAGGCCAGCGGAATTACCCCGGGGTCCTTCGCCTTCAGGATCTTGAGGTCCGTGTACAGCGCGCCCCAAGTGGCGGGGGTGCTGGTGATTCCGGCCGCCGCCAGCATGGCCTTGTTGTATGTCAGCTGGGACACCTTCATGCCGGCCATGAGCCGGTAGTGCTGGCCGTGGACTTCCCCATTGCTCAGGAACACCGGGTCGAATTGAGCCCACTGCTGGGAGCTGAGTCCGTTCGGGCCGTACATGAACGAGTTCAGGCTAACCAGGGCATGGGCGCTCACGAACGCGTTGTCGTAGTGGCTGATCTCCGCCAGCAGGGGTGGGTGTCCCGCCTCGAACGCCCCCAGGGCCTTGGTGCTGGCACTGGTCACATCCAGCCCCAGGTGAACGCCGTGCTGGCTTGAGTTGAACCTCTGGACCAGGGCCGATACCGCGTCCCCCACCGGGCCCGCCAGGTGCGACTCCCACAGGGTCACGTCCACCACCCCGTGGCTAGCCGTCTTGGCGCCGGTGGTGCCGCCGCACGCCGCCACGACTACTCCCAAAGCGCTCAGCAACGCAACCGCTATGATCCCGCGGCCTGTCAGTCGCCGCCGCCGCCGGGCCACCCCCGTGGCCCCGGTTCGCAAACGCCCGCCTTCCTTCATCCCGTTCATCTTTCCTCTCCTTCGTAAGCTTCCGACACATAAGGGGTGGCTGCATCCGCAGCATCGCCGCCGGTTGGCGCGCCATCACTTACATCACTCGGTCACGCCCCGATCCTCCCCAACCACGGCCTTTACCATGTACTTCTGTGTGAAGGCAAAGATGACCAGCACCGGCACCAGGGCAATCACCGCCGCCGATGTCAGATCCCGCCAGTTATTGGAGAAGCTCGCCATGTAGTGGGACAACGCGAGCTCGATCGGTTGCACCGCCTTTGAGGATGTCATGATGAGCGGCCACTGGAACTGGCTCCAGGAGACGATGAAGGTCAACAGGGTAACCGTGGCCACAGCGGGCCGCGCCGTCGGCACCGCCACCCGCCAGAGGTATTGGAATACATTTGCCCCCTCCAGGCGCGCCACGTCCCAGAAGCTCTCCGGAAGCTGCAGGAAGGCTTGCCGGAAGAGAAAGATGGCCGCGCTCGAGGCCCCAAAAGGCAGGATCAGGCCGGCATACGTGTCCAACAGTCCGAGATGGAACATGACATTGAATTGAGTCACGATCAGCGCCTGCTGGGGCAGCATCATGACCCCGATCACGACCATGAACAGGGCCTCCCGGCCCCGGTAGTGGTAGGCTGCCAGGCCCCAGCCCGCGAGCACACCGGTGGCTAGGACCAGCACGATCGTGGTGGTTGTTATGAAGACGCTGTTGAGAAAGTAGTGCACGATATTGGTGTGGGTTAGGACGAAACCGATGGCTCCAAACTGCATCGCCGGGACGAGCACCGGAGGGATGGAGTAGGCATCGCCGTGGTGCCCGGTGGCGATCACCAGGACCCAGTAAACGGGCAGGATGAAGACCAGTCCGATCAGGAGTTGGGCTACCCCGCGTCCGTGCAACGGCCGGTGGCCCGTCCAGCGCTTCCAGGCGCTGGTTCCACCAGATCGCCCGCCCTGAGCCGCCATCGATGACCGCAAGTTCTTCAAGGGCAACCTCCCTAGCGGTAGAAGACCCAGCGGCTGGAGAGCCGCTTCTGGACCACCGTGATCACCAGCAGGATGACGAACAGGATGAGACTCATGGTGGCGGCGAGCGAGAGATGGTAGTAGGTGAACGCGGTCTGGTAGATCAGCACCGCATCTGTCGAGGTCGAGTAGGCCGGCCCACCGCCTCTGCCGGACGCTCCGCCCGTGAGAGCGAAGATCTGCCCAAATGCCTGCATGGTGTTGACCGTGGTCAGGATCAACACCAAGAACGTGGTCGGACTGAGCAGCGGCCAGATCACGCGTCTGAACATTGTGAAGGTCTTGGCACCATCGACGCGCGCGGCTTCCACCACCTGCTGTGGAATCACCGCCAGTCCTCCCAAGAACAGCACGGTGTACAGGCCCACGGAGTGCCAGAGGGTGTAGAGCATGACTGCCGGCATCGCCCAGTGCGGATCTTCCAACCAGCCCAGCCGCGGCAGTCCGAGATGGGTGAGGGCGAAGTTCGCCAGGCCGAACTGGGGATCGAAGATCCACACCCAGATGATCGAGGTGGCGATGAGGGGTGTAACGTGAGGCAGAAAGATCAATGACCTGGCGAAGCCCCCACGTGCCTGCCTGACCCCCTCGCGAAGCAACAGCGCCAACGCCAGCGCCACCAGTAACGTCAGCGGGACCATGACCAGGACGAAGTACCCCGTGGTCAGCAGCGACTGCCAATAGAGGGGCTGGTTGAACAACGTGTGGAAGTTGCCTAGACCGCGGAACGTGGTCGCCCCGAAGACATTCCAGTGGTAGAAGGCAAGGACGAAGAGCATCACCGCTGGGATGTAGAAGAACGTCACGAATATTGCCAGCGATGGCACCACCAGCAGATACCCCACCAGTGGTCGCACGGCCCGAGCCACCCATGACTGCTCTCTGGCCAGGGTGAGCACCGCGGTTCTGCCCTGAGGCTCGCCGGGTGGCGCCGCGGGCTGCTGCCTCCGGCCGGTGTTAGATGTCCCAGGTGTTCCGGGCCGCCGACGCCGTGTCTTCTCCAACACCATCGGTTTCACCCCCCTACTGCAGCTCGCTGCCTACAAGAAAGGGTGCCAGCGTGGCATCGCCATGACCGTTGACCGTCGAGGGATGGATACGCGCTCCTGTGTCCGCTTTGAAGAGATGCACTCGGTCGAGGCGCAGCTTCAGCCTCACCTCGTCGCCGGACCGGGGGAGGGTGCGCCCGTCGTTGACGCTAACCACCAGGGTCTCGTCGCGGTGCCGACAGTGCAGGAAGACATCATCGCCGCCCCCACGCTCGACCACTTCGACGGTCGCGGTCAGGTCCGCGACCTCCCCCGGCGCGGCTAGATCCACATCCCGAGGGCGGACGCCCAGCCAGACATCCAAGGAGGTGCCTGGGGCTGTGGACCACGGCCCCGGGACGGTCCACCCGGATCCGGAGCCATCGCTGACGCGCGCCACGCCGGCGCCGGTGACCTCCATCGCGGCACGCCAGATATTCATGGGTGGATGCCCCATGAAGCGCGCCGCAAACTCCGTGAGCGGATGCCTGATGATGTCCGCGGGCGGCCCGATCTGTTCGATCCGCCCGTTGTTCATCACCATCACCCGGTCCGCCATGCTGACGGCTTCCTTCTGGTCGTGGGTGACATAGATGGTGGTGATGCCGAGGCGGTCGTGAAAACGACGCAATTCGAACCGCATCCGCTCCCGGAGGATCGCGTCCAGATTTGACAGCGGCTCGTCCATCAGGAGCAATTGGGGCCGCCCCATGATGGCGCGCCCGAGGGCCACCCGCTGGCGCTGGCCACCGGACAGCTGTTTTGGCTTACGGTCTAGGTAGTCCTGCAGCTCCAGAAGCGCCGCGACCTCAGCCACCCGGGTGCGGATCTCGTTGCGATTGGTATGGCGAACACGGAGCCCGAAGGCGAGGTTCTCCTGGACTGAGAGGTGGGGATAGAGGGCGTAGTTTTGAAACACCATGCCCACCTCCCGCGACCCCGGGTCGGTAGTTGTGACCCGCCGGTCGCCGAACCACACCTCTCCGCTATCGGGCCGCTCCAGACCCGCGAGGATGCGCAACAGCGTCGTCTTGCCGCAGCCGGATGGGCCCACCATGACGAAGAACTCGCCATCCGCGACTTCGACTGAGAGGTCGGTCAAAGCGGGTGTCTCCCCGAACCGCTTGGTCATCGCGTCGACTCTCACCATCACCATCGCCCATCTCCCTGCCCTTGTCCGTGCCTTCTTGCAGCCGCTCCGTCGGCGGTTCCGCTACTGCTGCGCAGTTTCGTCAGCTGCCCCACGCGGCTACCGGCGATGACTCTAGCCGCGGCAAATTAACCGCTGGTTATGTTTGTGTGAACGTCATGCTGGAATGGTGTAGGCGGCTACACGATGGTGAAGCCAGCGGCCGCCGCTTGCAGGACTACTGACCTAACGCAGCCTGTGGCCGCAACCAAACTTGACTTCTCGCTGGTGTCTGTGGCGTAAGGAGCGACCACAGGCTGCGAGAGAAGCGGTTGGAGTGAGCCCCGGGAGACCCGGAGGCTCCCTCCGGT
>JAJYPP010000043.1 GCA_021795235.1 bacterium | reverse complement strand
GGGGCGACCCGTCAAGCAAGTGGCTCCCATGCCCCTGCGCCGCTACGGGGGCGACAACCCAGCCTCACACGCCTGGGGGAACAGATTCCCGCCTTGGCCGACGTTGGCCAACTTGGGAAGTAACGGTGCCAGCGGTCTTCGCGCTCGCCATGGCGGCCACCACCCGCAAAGTGCCAACGGCCCTTCCCGTGACAGACGGTCGAGCGCCCATACCGCGAGCACCTGGGACTACTCACTGCCGGCGTCGGCCAGCATGGCGTCGATGGCCTTGCGGTAGCCCCAACCGTCGCGGAAGTCGGGCCGGGGCTCCACACGGCCCAGGACGGGGTGCTGGCCTACGCCTCCAGTCCCACGGCGAGCCTCGATTGCGCCGGCGCCTCCAGCTTCCGCCCGGCGACCTTCGCCCGATATAGTTCCCGGTCGGCCGCCTCGAACAGGGAGCCCGGCTCGGTCCCATCGCTGTCGAACTCGGCTATCCCAAAGCTGAAGGTGGCGCGCGGAGCCAGCTCGAGCAGGTTCTCCCGGGCCTGGCCGACGCTCCTTACCGCGGTCTGGCGGTCGGCGCTGGGAAACAGGACCGCGAACTCATCGCCGCCGAGGCGGTAGGAGCGGTCCTCCCGCCGGCCGGATCGGCTCAGAGCTCGGGCCAGTCCCATCAGCGTGACATCCCCACCGCTGTGCCCGCCAGGGCCGTCGTTGATGGCCTTGAGCCCGTCCAGGTCGACCAGCAGCAGCGCGAACGAGCTCCCGTCGCGGGCGGACTGGTAGATCAGCTGCCGCATGTCCTCCTGGAAGGCTCGACGGTTGAGCAGACCGGTCAGCGGGTCGCGCAGCGCCTGGACCGAGCGCTGGTCGAGCAGGCGGCGGTTGGCCCGCAACAGGATTCCCTGGCGGATGACCAACAGCGCGCTGACCGTCAGGGCACCCGCCACCAGACCGCGGCCGAGGTTGCCCTGCTGGTGGCCGGTGACGGCGACCGCCAGGGCGGCCCCCACCAGCAGGCACGCCGGGAGGTATGGCACATAGGCCTGAACCGCCGACCAGCGCTCCCCGCCCCGCACCAGGATCCCCTCCGGGGTGACCCCCATGTCAGGAGCCAGCGCCACCACGATCAGGCCGGGGCCATAGAGCGCCTGCAGCCACCAGGGAATCGAGGGTTGGCCCAGGATCTCGAAGCCGACATGGATCGAGGCGACCAGAAACGCCCCGCCCAGGCCCACGATCAGAAAGACAAAGTCCATCTGCTCGGAGGAGCGCAGCCAGCCGACCCCGGTCCACAGGGTGCCCACGAAGAGGGCCAGTTCCACCGTCCAAGCCGCCCCGATGGAGAAGGCGCGAAGCCCGCCCTGCGCGGCCAGCGGAGTGAGGACCAGGGGCGCTACCAGCGCCAGCACGGCCACCACCAGGATCGCCAGGTCGAGCAGAGCCGCCATCCCCCGGTGGGGCGTGTGGTGGGCGGACACGTACTCCACCACCGCTCCCAGCAGCACCACTGCCCCGGCCAGCAGAGCTATCCCCGCCACCGCATCGGCAACCCGGCCGCTCCCCAGGTCGAACATACCGCCGGCCAAGAAGGTGATCGCGAACAGGGCCATGCTGGCCTGGATCAGTCGAAAGTAGCGCCGGTTGGTGGGGGCCATGCCCAGGGCGAAGCTGACCACCACCACCAGACACAGAATGCCGTCCACCACCTCGATCCCGCCCCGTGCCATCACATTGCTCCCACCCCGCGCGAGACCGGCCAGGATGAGGCCGAGGGCCAGCAGGTAACAGACCGTGGCGGAGCCCGCCAGCCAACCGCGCTGGGATCGGAGCCGAATTCCTAACTGCATCGCGGAAGAAGACTGACACGACAGGGGCCACTTGGTGATCCCGCATCTGTGACAGTCTGGAAACTGGACGAGCCGCCGGCTATGGTGGCGGTTATGCCAATGCCCCCAGATGCCCCAGACCTATCAGCGTGGCCCGGGCTCGAGGTCCTGGGCAAGCTCTCCTGTGGCCCGCGCCAGCAGGTCTGGCTGAGCTCGGCGCGGGGCCAGCGATTCGTAATCCATCGAGGCAGCCGCAGCGCCGGTTCTCTGGACTGGGAGCTCCGCCTGCGTTCCTTCCTCAGCTCCGCCGGCGTCAAGAGCCCGCCTGTCCTGCCCACCAGTGCCGGCCGCCCGCGCGACGGGCTGGTGTATGTCGAGGAGTTTGTCTCCGGTCGAGCGCCTGGCAGCAAAGGCGAGTGGGCCTTGGTTGCATCCCTGGTGAGTCGGCTGCACGATCGCACCCGCGGCTATCCGCAGCGGCCCGGGTTCCGGTCGGCGGCGGAGCTGCTATCCAGCCCACGGGGCGGGGACATCGACCTGGATCGAATGCCCCAGGACGTGGTGGCTCTGGTGCGGCGGGCCTGGGCCCTGCTGCCCCCCGGGCCCACCGCCGTCATCCACTCCGATCTGCGGCCACAGAACCTCCTGATACAAGAGGACACGTGCGTCCTGCTGGACTGGGACGAGGCGCATGTGGACTCGCCGGCCCTGGACCTGGCGGCCCTACCCGGCCCGGAGCCGCGACCAGCATCCGACCTCTCCCCCGCTGGCTCCCAGCTGGCCGCATTGGCCTGGGAGGTCGCGACCTGCTGGCGGGCCGAGCCTGACTACGCCCTGGGCTGCCTGGACGAGCTGAGACTACGCTGCGCCGAGATGGCCGATCTCTGACCGGCTGCCGTGGGCGCCGGGCCGTGACCAGAAGGGCCCGCGCCCCACGCCGGGGACTCGGGCCCTCCTCTTATTTATGGGAGCAAACGCTCACTTCTCCCCCACCACTTGCCAACCCCCAAGCCGCCGGCTGGGCGCTGTTGGACCCCGACGACTACCAGGGTCCCAGATCCCCAGGCCCGGGCGCGCTGATCAGATCGACGAGAGCAGGGGCGGAAGGGCCGGCCCCTTCCGCCCCCAGCTGATCTGCCAGCTATGGATTCTCAGTCGTGTCAGTGGTGGGTGGGCGTGTCGTAAGCGCTGATCGCAGCCGCCAGTTTGCCGACGTCGGGGACTCCGAGCCCGGTGGTGGGGTCCCAGCCCGTGGATGCCGAGTAGCCCCAGTTGTTGCCTTGGGTGATGTCGCGGAAGCCGGCCACGGTCCCGCCCGATGGCTTCAGGTGGTAGAAGACGCCGGTTGCCAGACCTATCGGTCCCCCCGTCGCCTGATCGAGCAGAGCCGTGATGCCGGCCCACTGGGGAGCGGCGAACGAGGTGCCGCCCCAGCCGTTGCTCCAGGGATTCGTGCTGTTTGAGTAGGCGGAAGACGAGTCGTAGATGGCGTAGCCGGTGAACGGGTCCGCGTTCAGGGCCACGTCCGGCATCCCCCTTTGTCCAGAGGACTGGAAGCCCGTCTGCCAACTCGGTTCCTGGAAGTAGAGGCTGTAGCCTCCTCCTGACCCGATCGGATAGACCAGCTGCTGCATCCGCTGCACGCTCGGCTCGCCGAACAGCTTGTAGTAGGGCACCAGGTAGCTCCAGCCCCAGGCGACCTCAGTGGTGGGCCCCCCGTAGACGCCCGTGGGCAGCTGCACCCCACCAGAGCTGGGACAGGTAGTGCCAGCGGCGACGCAAGGGGGCAGGGTGGTCCCGCCGGCGGCCGTGATGTAG
The DNA here is from genome assembly GCA_021795235.1 of bacterium. Taxonomy (GTDB): domain Bacteria; phylum Chloroflexota; class Dormibacteria; order Aeolococcales; family Bog-877; genus AG-12. Next base: position 20,103 of record JAJYPP010000043.1, on the reverse strand, counting down.
GTTGAGGAGGCCGGGCTGTCGACGGCCAGGGACTTGTACTGGGGGTAGCCGTCGTAGGCGCCGTAGTCCCCGGAGGCGGCGAACATGCTGATGCCCTCCGCCGCCCCCTGCTCGAAGGCCTGGTTGAGCAAGGTGGCGTAACCCTGGGTCTCGTCCTGCTCCGCCAGCCCCCAGGAGGTGGTCATGACCTGGGCTTGGTCCTGGGTGGCGACCTTGTTGAAGAGGTCGACGAAGCCGTTGTTGGTGTTGGGAGCGATGTAGGCGACAATGTTGGCCCCCGGGGCCATCGCCCCCGACCGCTCCACGTCCAGGGAGCTCTCCGACCCGCCCATGCCCTTCCCCGAGGTGTTGGTCGGAGCCTGGTCGACTGAGACCTGACTCAGCGACCCGGTCCGCTTGATCTTGTAGTAGCTCCAGAACGCCTGGGCATCCTTGTTGTAGAAGGGGGCCAGGGTGGCGATCGCGATCGTGGTCCCCCTGCCGGTCAGCTTGGTCGGCACGTTGTAGGCGGTGTCGATCCGCTGCGGTGAGTACCCCGCCGGAGCGTTGCAGTCGCTCTGGCAGGTCGAGCTGCCGGCAGCAACCGGGAGCTGCGACTGGTTGACGGTCATGGTGTGGATGCCGTTGTAGGTCATCAGCCCGGAGACCCCCGACACCATCGCGGCCAGGTTGTAGGTGGAGCCGTCATAGATGTAGCCGGTCGGCAGAGACGGGCTCTCCTGGTTGGCGAAATACGAATGTCCACCGAACTGATACGCGTTGATGGACACGCTGAGCGCCTGCTCCACCTGGCCCACGTTGCCGACCGCCTCGATCCGGTTGGAGTAGGTCGCTGTGGTCGTTATCCCGAAGCCATGGAGGTACGCCTTAAGGGCTGTGACGCTGCTCTTCGACTGGTCGTAGGTGCTCGCGAACTGGGTTGCGCTCAGGTACTTGTGGAAGTAGGGGCTCACCGGGTTGACCGTGGCCGTGATGAAGCTGGCCAGCCCGCTGGGGTCCAGGTACTGCAGCCCTATCAGCAGGTTCACCTGCTCCCCCGCCGCCGCCGCCCCGAGATTGGTCGAGTTGCTGATCAGCCAGTGGGCCGTGTTGCCGTGGATCGCGGCTGTCGAACCAGGGCTGGCCTGGGCCGACGCCACCGAGCCGCCCCCCAGCAGCAGGGTTGCCGCCAGGCTCCCAATCAGGAGCGCCCGGCCGGTTCCAGTCTTCATCGTGAGTTCTCCTCCCGCAAAAACCTCCGTCTCCAACCGACCGTCCACGGAGATGCTAGCAAGCCCCGGGTCAGCTCCGCTGCCGTTCCAGCAAGGCGGGCACCAGCCGGTATCTCGGGCCCTCCCCGGCCCCCGGGAGCTCCCCGGCAGGACCCGGCGACGCCCGCTCAGTGGCGACGCCGAGGCCCCGGGCGCAACCGCCCCCCTCCTCCGCGCGGAAGTGGACATGCCGACCTCGGGCCATCAGCCCACAGCCCATGTGGGCACGGCCAGAGGTCGGCCCCGGGCTTGACCTGCTGGGCGGACCGCGCGGGGCCCCACCAGGGGTTGGATCAGAAGGCGCCCAGCCCGTTGGGGTCCTGTGGCCGGTCGGTCCGATGTGCCCGGGATCCGAATTGGCGGGGACGACCACAGTGCTGGAGGGGCGGCTTCAACCGCGTCGCCCAGGTAGTCGCGGCAGCCGCTCTCTCTGCTGCCGCGGCCACCTGGGTGAGCGGCGAGTGTCCCTGGCTCCCAGCGCCGCTGACCGTGCGGCGCTGGGGCTCACAAACCGCCGTGGATCGCTCCGGCCCACCTCGGTCACGACCGCGACCTCTACGGGTAGTTGATCGGGCTCCCCAGGCCGGTGACCAGGTCGTAGCCGGGTCCGGCCGTGCAGTCGGTGCCACAGCTCCCGTTGGTGCCTTGGGTGATGTCCCGCAGGTTGTTCTTGTAGCCGCCGGAGTAGATGGCGGCGGCGCCCTGCAGCGCAGTGGAACCAGCGGCCGCACCAGCGGCCAGTATGCCGGCCCAGTTGGGAGCCCCGACACTGGTGCCCCCAACCGTGAACCACCCCGACTGGCCGTGGTACTTGGTGCTGTCGTAGATGGAGACCCCGGTGTTGGGGTTGGCGTCGAAGGAGACGTCGGGGATGCCCCGCTGGTTGCCGGTTAGGCTGGCTATCGAGGTCGCCCCGTAGACCGGGCCGGTATAGCCCAACTGAGGCCCGGAAATGGATTCATATGTCGAGACGCCACCGCCGGAGCCGGACCAGGCCGTCTCGCTGGTGAAACCGCTGCACGAGGTGCCGGAGCAGCCGTTGAGAGTGGTGCCCCCCACCGCGATCACGTTGGGGGAAGCGGCCGGGTACTCGGTGCCGTGCCCGCTGTCACCGGCGGAGGCGGTGTAGAGGGTGCCTGTATGGGTGAAGTAGCTGTCGTAGCCGGTCTCGCCGCTGAACTCGCTGCCGCCGAAGCTCATCGAGACCTCGGTAGCACCGAGGCCGTTGGCATACGAGACGGCGCCGAACAGGTTGGCGTCGGAGCTGCTGGCCGCCTGCACCAGCACTATGTTGGCGGCGGGCGCCTCGGCGTGGGCCCACTCGATGTCCAGCGACTCCTCCAGCGCCCAGCCGCTGTTCACCCTGGGGGTGCCCTGCGGGCTGACCTGCGCGAAGCAGTCGGTCGTCTTGCTGGACGGAGTGCATAGTTTCAGCGTCGGGTAATGGTAGTAGTTGCTCCAGTAGTTGAGGTCGGTCAGGGCGTTGGGGTCCCGGTAGGCGTCGATCACGGCGATGGTCTGTCCCGCCCCCGATGCAGCTGTGGTGCTCAGTCCGTACACGCCCTGGATCGCGGATGGGGAAAGGCCGGTGGGTGAGGTTGCGGATAGCAGCGGCTTCCCATTGGGCAGGTGGCCCAAGACCTTGACCTTAAATGGCGGGCGGGCGAAATGCTGGCCGGGGCCACCCCCCGCCGCCTGCACCGGCACGATCGCCAGGCTTGCTACTGCAGCCAATCCCACCAGAACCGGCGCCCACGCCCTCATCGGCCCAGTCGCCCTGAAGCCGTGCTCGACGCCCCAGCCGCCATGGCCGCCGTGACCCGTGCCCTCAGCCATTCCGCTCTCACAGTTCTCATCTCAATCCTCACAATCCCGCGGCGGGGCGGACATGAACGTAGCTGTACGGTAGCGCCCCCCTGAGCCGCTTGGCAAGGGCCGGGTCAGGGTGGACGGCCAGAGGCCACGGCCGGAAGGCGGGATTGGGCCGGTCCGAAGCCGCGGCGTGGTCGCCCCCACCTTGGTTGAGGACCAAGCCGGCCCCAGCCAAGGCGCCTGAGGGCCACCCCGGTAGGCGCCACTCAGCTCCTGCCCGGCCCGCACTCTCTATAAGGAAGGGGCCGGGCGCATCCCTCCCAGAGCCGCCCCGCTTGGATCGCTCCCAAGTCAAGCGGAGTGCGCGGCCGGGAGACCCCTCGGCCAGGTGCGGCAGGCGGCCAGAGGCCGGGCCGAGAGGGAAGCTCCCGCCCGGGGTCCTTCGGCTCCCGCCCGCGTGAGTGCCCTTTACCACGGGCGAACCGGGCGTGTAAGCTGAGCCCGCCATCCGGGTCCAGAGGAGAGTCGCGCCCATGACCTACCACACCCGCGTCCTCAGATCGACCGCACTGGGGGCGACGGCCGCCATCGCCCTGCTCCTGCTCGGCGCCACCCCGGCCCTGGCCGCCAAACCCCCGGGAAAGGCCAACAACTCCCCGAGTTCTCACGGCGGGGGCAGTTCGACGCCCACCGGCAACGACATTTCCTACCCCCAGTGCGGGGGGACCTTCCCCAGCGGTCAGGCCTTCGGGATTGTCGGGGTCAACGACGGCCTGGCCAACAACCTCAACCCCTGCCTGGGACCGGACGGCGGCGGCGCCTCCACCAGCGAGCTGTACTGGGCTCAGACCACTTCCTCTGGAGCCGTGAACCAGCAGGGAGGAAGCCCGCCCAAGGCCGGCCTCTACGTCAACACCGCCGACCCGGGGAACGCGGTCAGCGACTGGCCCACGGCCGGCACGTACCCCGGTGATCCTTACAGCGACTCGTCCACCGCCAGCTATTGCGATGGTGGCAACACTCAGGCCTGCGCCTGGGCGTACGGTGACGCGAAGGCGGTCCAGGACGGGCAATGGCTCGAAGCTGCCGCCACCGCGGTGAACACCGCCCTGACCAACGCCGGCTCCTCGTACGCACTCCCAACCAGCCCCTCGTCGTACCCATGGTGGCTGGACATTCAGACCTCCAACAGCTGGCGGTCGGGGACCACCGGGTTGGCCATGAACGGGGCCGACATCCAGGGGATGCTGGCCGGCCTGGACTCCTTCGGGGGGAGTCCCACGATTGGGATCTACTCCACCAGCTATCAGTGGGGCCAGATAGTGGGCAGCCCGAGCGCTACCACGTTCCCAAACCTCCCCGACTGGATCCCCGGGGCCCGCAAACTCTCCCAGGCCGAGTCCAACTGCTCCCTGGTTGGTTTCACCGGACCGGTCGCGGTCACCCAGTGGTTCGGGCATCCCTATGACGGGGACTACGCCTGCCCCTGAGCAGGTGAGCCGGCACCAGAACTGCTCCACGCCGCTGTCCCACCGGCTCCCAGCGGACAGGTTCGATCATGCCGAGTGCCTCAGGGCCGCGCGGCCCAGCCGGCTCGCCCACCTGATGGAGGCGATCCCGAGGCGGTAGCCGCGCCCAGCATCCGACCTCTCCCCCGCTGGCTCCCAGCTGGCCGCATTGGCCTGGGAGCCAGCGACCTGCGGGCGGGCCGAGCCTGACTACGCTCTGGGCTGCCTGGGCGAGCTGAGACTACGCGGCGCCGACATGGCCGATCCCTGACCGGCTCGGTGGTGGGCGCCGGGCCGGACCGTGACCAGAAGGGCCCGCGCCCCACGCCAGGGACACGGGCCCTCCTCTTTTGGTCAGTCAGATGCCGGCCACCGGCATCCCCGGCGCCGCCAGATCAGAGGCCGCTGCTCAGCGAGCTGATCAAGTTGGCCACCTTGGGAGTCCCCAGCCCGGTCGGCAGGTTGTAGCCGGGGCTGGTGGCCGGGTAGCCGGGGCCGTTGAACCCGTTGTTCTGGCCGCTGCCGTAGATGTTGTGGAAGTCGGCGGCGTAGGTCCTGCCGCTGTGATAGATCTTGTAGAGGAGGGGATTGAGCTCACCCAAGGAGCGTCCCGCCGCCTGATCGGCCAGAGCGGTGATGGCAGCCCAGGAAGGCGAGCCCTCGCTGGTGCCCCCGAAGAAATAGAAGCCGTTGTTCGAGCCCAGGAATCCCAGGTAGATCATGGTCGCCGTGTATACCGAGGCGTTGAAGGAGACATCCGAGGTGGTGCGGGTCGTGAAGCCCTGCCCGTCGTTCACCTGGTAGCTGGGCTGGGTGAACAAGGTGCTGGGCGCCCCGCCGGTTGCTCCAAAGGGGCCGTAGGCACAGCCGAACGGGCACAGAGCGGGGATGGAGTCGTTCCAGGTGGTCTCGGACTTGTACGCTCCGCGGTTGGAGAGAAACAGGTCGGTGCCCCCGACCGAGGTCACCAGGGGGTCAGAGGCCGGGAACAGAGCGGTCGGAGAGCTGGTGCCCTCGGTCGCTCCCGAGTCCCCGGCCGAGGCGAAGACGCTCATCCCCTGAGAGACCGCCTGCTGGTAGATGGCCTCCGCCTGGGTCAGCTGGTCGTTGTTGCCCTGGAACGCGTTCTCGGGAGCGCCGAAGCTCATGCTCATCACCTGGCCGAGGTGGCTGTTGACCGCGTACTGCTCGGCGTTGTTGAGCGCGTTCCCGGAGTTGTTGGGCGCGATCACCAGATCGATGGTGGCTCCGGGCGCCAGCCCGTGGGACAGCTCCACGTCCAGGCTGGTCTCCTCCGCCCAACTGGTCTCATTGTGATTCTGCAGCGGGTTGTAGACGGGGGATCCGGTCGGGTAGAAGATGTTCAGATTGGCGTGAGGCAGTCCGAACTCCTGGTCGTAGATGGCGAGGTCCTGCTTGATGGTCGGGCTGCCGTAGGCGTCGATGATCACGATCGTCTTGCCGCTCCCGGTGTACTGCTTGGGGAACTGGTACCCGGCCTGCAGGTCCTGGGGGCTGTAGCATGCCAACCCGAACTGCTTGACGCACTGGCTGGGGGTGAGGGGAAACCCTCCCGAGGTTGCTCCCTGAGACGGCACCGCCAAGCGGGCGATGGGACTCACCTGGTAGTAGACCGAGGAAGTGCTGCCGGTGCTGGCCATGGTGGTGGTCGGAGTCAGCGCCAGCAGAGCAGTGCCCGCGATTGCCAGCGCCACGCCTGCGGTCACGAACCGGCGCCTGATAGACGAGATCGGCGACATGCCTCCCTTGACTTGATAACGGGCTGGTTCACCGTCCGGTGGCAGGATAACGGGTGGCCTCCGGGGCCCGCAGAAGGGACCCGCCACAGCCGGGACCCCGGCTACTCCGCCGATCGCGGCAGTCGCGCGCCGCAGCCCAAGGCTGACAGCGGCCCGGCCGCCCTGAGCGCCCCCCTCTCGTCGCCGCCGGTCTTGGGACTGGTACCTTCGCATCATGGAGGATCCAATCGAAGCCAACCGCAGCAACTGGGATGAGCGCACGCCGTTGCACGCCGCCTCATCCTTCTACGATCTGCCCGGCTTCATCGCCGGCACCTCGGGCGGGCTGCCCGAGCGGGAACTCCAGGAGTTGGGTGACGTCCAGGGCAGGACGCTCCTGCACCTCCAGTGTCACTTCGGCATGGACTCCATCTCCTGGGCCCGGCGGGGCGCCGTGGTCACCGGCGTCGACCTGAGCCCGCGGGCGATCCAGCTCGCGGGACAGCTGGCCGCGCAGATGGGCGTGTCCGCCGATTTCGTCTGCGCCGACGTCTACCAGCTGCCGGCTGGTCTCTCCTCCCAGTTCGACATCGTCTACTCCACCCGCGGAGTCCTCTCCTGGCTCGGAGACCTCGGAGGGTGGGCGGCCATAGTCGCTGGTCACCTGGCGCCGGGCGGCACCTTGTACCTGGCCGACGGCCACCCCCTGCTGGGCCTGCTCGACGAGTCCGGACCCTGGCTGGACCAGGCCGGCCGATACTTCCACGATCCCGAGCCGGTACGGGTCGAGCACAGGGGCTCCTACACCGGCGAGGACCCGCAGTTCCGCCAGCCGGTGTCGTTCCAGTGGTACCACCATCTGGGCGAGGTGGTCACCGCTCTGGCGGATGCCGGCCTGGCGGTGGACTGCCTCCATGAGTTTCCCTGGTTGTCGTACCGGGCTCTGCCTCAGATGGCCCGGGACGAAGAAGGCAACTGGCGGCTGCCGGGAGACCGGCTGCCACTCAGCTTCTCGGTCAAGGCGCATCGCCCGAGCTGATGGGAGCCGCTGAGATGCTGGCGGAGATCGTGATCTTTGACGGCGTGGACGAGCTGGACGTGATCGGAGTCCACGAGGTGCTCGCCCGAGCCCGCCGTCTCGGAGCGGAGCTCGAGCCGCGGCTGGTGGTCCTGCCCCAGCGCAGCCGGACCGTGACGGCCGCCCACGGGGTGCGGCTCTGGGCCGAGTCCGCGCTCTCCCAGAGCGCGGACCTGCTGGTGATCCCCGGCGGTGGCTGGTCGCTGCCACAGTCCGCCGGGATCCGTCGGGAGATCGACTCGGGTGAGCTTCCCGCGGCCGTGGCAAGGGCCCACCAGCGAGGCGCCATCATCGCCTCGGTCTGCACCGGAGCGATGGCCCTGGCGGCGGCGGGCTTGCTCCAGGGCCGGCGGGCGACCACCCACAGGTCAGCGCTGGCTGCCCTGGGAGCGGCGGGGGCGATCACGGTGCCAGATCGTGTGGTCGACCAGGGCAGCCTCGTCACCAGCGGCGGGGTGACCTCGGGGCTGGACCTGGGACTGCACCTGGTGGGGCGCGACTACGGTTGGACCATGGCCGCCCAGGTTGCCCGGGACCTGGAGCACCCGTGGGTTGGGGCAGAGGCGCCGGCCACGACTCTGCACCTGGTCGTCTTCGACCACGACCTGGACATCCTCCGCCTTGGGCCCCAGGAGGAAATCCCCGACTGGGTCCAGTCCGCCAGCTGGGTCAGCGTCACCCGCACCCCGCAGGAGCTGTCCATCGTGTACGCCACGGCGGATGGCCCACACCAGCCCGGCGCCAGTGGACCTTGGCGTGCCCTGTCGGTGGAGGGCCCGCTGGAGCACGATGTTATCGGCGTCCTGGCCCAGCTCAGCCGCCCCCTGGCAATCGCGGGAATCCCCATCTTCGTGATCTCGACCTTCGACACCGACCATCTGCTGGTGCGCAGCGCCGACCTGGCCCCGGCCATCGCTTGCCTGACTGGAGCCGGTTACGAGATCAGCTGAGAGCCAGGGCGAGCAGTAGCGCCGCAGCCCCTCGCTGGGCGCGAGCCGTGACCAGCGGCCCCACTACATGTAAGGAAGAGGCGACCCGAGGACTCCATCCACCAGGTGCGGATGGAGCACGACCCAGCTCCGCCCCCCGTCGAACGTCTCCAGGACCATGGGATTGGTGCAGGCGAGGACCGCCCCAAAACAGGCGCGTACCGCGAACCCCGCCTCGGCCGAGACGAAGTCCACCGCCGAAGCCGGGAGCGCGCTGTCGACCAACTTCCAGTGCAGGCCTCCGTCCATGGTCCGGAAGAGCTCTTGAGAAACGACGCCGGGCCGGTGGGTCTGGAGCTGCTTGGGAGTTGCTCCCAACAGCCAGCCCAGGGCGCCCAGGGCGGGCCCATCCATGGTCCCGTAGGTGGGTGGCAGCTGCGGCCACCGGATCGGCAGCTGCCGAACGGCCCACTCAGCTCCACCGTTGGAGGTCTCGTAGAGAAGCTGCAAGTTGGTCATCCCCCCGGTCGGACCCGGCAGGGTGCAGGTGAGCGCCAGCCAACCGACGGCGGCGGAGGCGAAGCTGGGCGCAGTGCTGCTGCAGGAACGGCGCTCCCAGCTGGTCGGCGAGACACCACCGGGCCGGGGGAGGTACACCGGCTGCCAACTCTCCCCACCGTCCCGCGTGCGTTCAACGCACGTCCCAGTAGCCCATCCCTGGTCCGGGGTGGTGAACACCATGCCCGGGGACGCGCAGCCGGAGCGAAGTCCGGAGGCCAGGGCGGTGTAGGGGGTGAACCTCGTCTCCAGCGACCAGACCGCCCCGCCGTCGGTGGTCCGGTAGAGCACCAGGCCGACGCCCGTACCGGCACGGCCGCCCTGGGTTGCGTTCCAACCCTCACCGAATCCGACCTCCAGCCAGCCGTCCTGGGAGTTAGCGAAGTCCAATACCACAGTGTTCATGAGCATGGAGTGACCGGCCGGCAGGCCGGCATCCATGCCGCTCATGGGGTTGAGGCCGGGACTGCCAGCCCAACTGTTCCCCGCGTCGGCACTCCGCTCAACCACCAGCTGGGAGGGAGCGTTGCCGGCCACCACTGCCCAGGCGTGGTTCGCGCCCAGGAAGAACACCGGTGACGAGAGATAGCCGATGGGTGGCTTGCCCGGAGGGTCGACAACCTTCCACGACTCCGCACTGCCAGCGGTATGGAGGAGATCCCCGGTGACGCCGTCCACGGCCCAACCGACTCTGGCGCTGACCATGTGCAGCCCGTCCACCTGGAAGTCTGATGACGCGGCCCTCCACTCGACCCGAGATGACCGGGGCGGGCGCTGGAACTGGGACGCAGGCACCAGAGCAGAGACGATGACGACCAAACCCATGAGGCCTGCTGTGAGCCGGGGCATCCGCCTATTAGAACGCCGCGGCCAAGCAATTGGTGTCGAACGCCCAACGACCAACTCGGGCTTTCGTCTCTTCAGTGCCTTCAAAGCAATGGCCAGCCCCAGCCCCGAGCCCCCATCCGGGCCACGTTGGTCGGCCCCATCCCCTTTCCTGGGCGAGAGCGGCACCCGTGCCCAGCTGGGATGCGGAAGGCGGAGTCACCGAGAACCAACTCCGCCCCCCGGCAGATCGGCGACTTCACGGTGAACGGCATCCCCACCACGAGGCCAACCGCTCCAGCAGCTCTCCGACCACTGCCCGTCAGACGATCCCATAGGCGCCGTGTGGTGGGGCACCATCAAGGCACCTTCAGCGGCCGACGGCTTGCCTCAGGCAGTGGCCGCCACCCCGGTTACGGCAACCGGCCAAGAAGGCTGGGCGAGCGACGATAGCATCGAGCGATGCGGATCTTCGTCGCCGGCGCCAGCGGAGTGATCGGCTTGCAGGTGGTGCCGCTTCTCCTCGCTGCAGGCCACACCGTCGCCGGGATGACCCGCACCCCAGAGAAGGCCGAGCGGCTGCGGGCGCTCGGCGCCGAGCCGGTCGTATGCGACGTGTTCGATCGCGACGCGCTCTGCTATGCGGTGGCGGCGTACCGGCCAGACGTCGTCCTTCATGAGCTCACCGACCTGCCCGATGACCCGACCCGGATTCTCGAACTCGGTGCGGCCAACTCCAGAGTGCGCCGCCAGGGAACGCGCAATCTCCTGGCCGCGGCGACCGCAGCTGGAACCCCTTTGTTCCTGGCCCAGAGCGTCGCCTGGCAGCTCCCGGGAGATGCCGGAGCGGCGGTCGAGGAGCACGAGCGAGCCGTCCTGGAGGTCGGCGGAGTTGTCATCCGCTACGGCCGCCTCTATGGGGCCGGCACCTACTTCGAGTCGGAGCTGCCGCCGCCGCCGCGTGTCCATGTCGAGGAGGCCGCTCGCCGGACCCTGATCGCGCTCCAGACGCTCAGCGGCGTGATCACGGTGGCAGAGGAAGCGACCGGCTCAGATCGGGCCGCCCTCGGGCCTGTGCCCAAACTTAACTGACCGGTTAGTATATGCGCATGAGCTCCCGCACCTCCACTCACGCGCGACTCCTGGACATGGCCAGCGGGCTTTTCTACTCCGAGGGCATCACCGCCACGGGGGTGGACAAGGTGGCCCTCCGTTCCGGAGTCTCCAAGCCGACGCTCTACGCCCACTTCGGCTCCAAGCAGGAGCTCGTAGCGGCGGTCCTGGAGCGTCGCTTTGTCGAGCGGGTGGCGGCGCTCGACGAGTGGGTGCGCGCCCATGCCAAGAGCCCGCGGGAGCGGCTCCTGGCCGTGTTCGACTGGCAGGCAGAGTGGCACGCCGGCGGCGGAAGACGCGGCTGCGCCTTCGTGAACGCGGCCGCAGAGGTCCCCGATCCCAGCGATCCGGCGCGGGAGGTGGCCCGTCGCGAGAAGCGCTGGATGCGCGAGTATCTGGCGGGCCTCGCCGCCGACGCCGGGCTGCCCGAACCGGCACTCCTCGGCGCCGACTTGATGCTGCTGGTCGACGGCGCGAACGCCCGGGTGCTCGTCGACGGCGACCTTGGCGCGGCCAGAGACGCCCGCCGGGTAGCGGAGATCCTGATTGACGCGCGGCCGCCGCAGCCACCGTCGCGCCGCCGGTGACCAAGTCTCCCCCGCCGACGGTGGGCACGTCCGATTCCAGAGCCTTGGTGCGGCCTCCAGGGATCGCCATCGCGCTCGGCCTGGCGCTCGGTCCAGCGGCCTCCCTGGGGCTGGCCCGGTTCGCCTACGCGCTGTTGCTGCCGTCGATGCGAGCCGAATTGCACTGGTCATTTGCAATCGCCGGCGCGATGAACACCGCGAATGCCATCGGCTACCTCGCTGGCGCGCTGATCGCCGCCCCGACCTCGCGCCGCTGGGGGACCCGCCGGGCCTTCCTGATAGGCCTCGGGGTGACTGTGGGGTCACTACTGGCCACGGCTGCCACCGGCAACGTCCCGGTGCTGGTCGCCCTGCGAGCCCTTGCTGGTGTCGCCGGCGCCATCTGCTTCATCACCGGCGCCAGCCTCGTCGCCGAGACGGGGAGGGCCGGTTCCGCGCACCGGTCAGCAGCCCTCCTCGGTATCTACTTCGCCGGCGGCGGAGCGGGAATCGTGGCGTCTGGCCTGGTGATCCCGTGGCTGCTTGCCGTCACCCCTGCTGCGGACGGATGGCGGTGGGGCTGGGTGGTCCTCGCCGGGCTCGGCCTCATAGCCTTCGGGCTCGCTGTCCCGGCGGTACGGGCCAGCCGCGAACCAAACGCCCCACCGCCGACGGACAGGCACTGGCCGAGATTCCGCTTTCGGGCTCTCCTCACCTGCTACGCGCTCTTTGGGGCTGGGTACATCGCCTACATGACTTTCATCGTCGCCTTCTTGAAGGATCGCGGTGCGGGGCAGGGGGAGATCACGTCATTCTGGGTCGTCCTCGGTGCGGCGTCCCTGGGCGGCGCCTTCCTGTGGGTGCGACCGCTCGTCAAACTCCACGGTGGTAGGGCTCCGGGCGCGGTACTCGCAGTGCTCAGCGTGGGCGCGCTGCTGCCGCTAGTCTCCCGATCTCCAGAGGCCGCCATGGCTTCGGCGACGCTGTTCGGGGGATCCTTCTTGGCGGTGGTGACCGCGGTCACCATCGTGGCCCGGCGTTCCCTCGTGCCCCACCATTGGACTCCCGCCATCGCGGCGCTCACGGTCGCCTTTGCCCTGGGCCAGTGCGTCGGCCCGGTGCTGGCCGGAGTGCTTTCAGACGGACCCTCCGGGCTCACGGCGGGCCTCGGACTGTCGGCAGGCGTCCTGATCATCGCGGCGATGGTGGCCCTGACCCAGCGCGACTACGAAGTCTCCCCCGCATTGGGTTAGCGCCAATCGCAGGGACCAGACACTCTCTCAAACCAACAGTGCGCTCCATGATGCCCACCGTCGTGCCCAAGGCAGCCATCATCAACGGCGCCTTGATGTCTCTTGGGCCGGACCGCGCGGGCCCGCCGCGCCAGCCTTCGGTATGGTCGGGACGGAGACGGCAGCGCGGCGGATCCCCACGTCGGGCGGGACGCCACGATGGGCCGCGCGTATCGCACGCCGACCCGCCACGTGACGAGACTGGCGGAGTCCGACGCGGCCGTCGTTGAGCTCGCCAGAGAGTCACACTGCCTACCTCCCGGAGTTGAACTCGGGCAGGTGCTGAGGATCGTGGCCAAGGACTTCGGGGTGTCTCCAGCCGACCTCAGGGGCCACACATGAGGCTTGGGCCGCCGCAGTTCGCTGCGGCATGGGCCCGCGACTAGGCCCTGTGGGACAAGGGGACCACGCCGGGGAATCGGTGGTGCCTGCCGGACCTGACCAGCGTCTTGCCCAAGGACAAGACTTGTGACCAGGTGCTGAGCTGTCATCGAGGGCACGCCAAGCGCTCACCCACGCGTGGGCACGGATCCGGCTCCGGCGCCGCCAGATGCGCTGTGTCCGCCGACCAATCCCTAACACGCGCCGTTAGTGTATTGCATTATCCGAGTTGTGTCTGACACAATAGTGAAGTGGAGCCGGAGCCGATCCGGTTCACCCGGGGCAGTCGAAAGCACCGGATAGGTCGTGCCAGCGCCCGTCAGGTCATCGACACCGTCACTCCCAGCCTCGAAACCGATCACGGCACCGGAGCCCTAATCATCAGATGGGTCGGGAAGGACGAGCGAGGCAGAGAGCTGGAGATCATAGCTATCGACCGCCCCGCCTGCCAGCTGGTCGTCCACGTGATGCCCGCCCACTACCGGAGGAAATCATGGCCACCCGCAAACGCACCCCTATCGGCCCCGACGTAAACCTCGAAGCCGAGGAGATCTGGCTGCCCGATGGCACCCGCCTGACTGAAGCCAAGGTGGCCGAGATCGTCGAACGAGTCCACGACCGGCATCCCGGGCGGCCCTCGGTCAGCGGCGACCGGGGACGCACCCCGGGCATGACCGTGCGCGTCACGCCAGCTGCCAGGGCCTCCCTCGAAGAGATCGCTTCCGCCCAGGGTCGCCGTCTGGCTGACGTCAGTCGCGATGCACTCGATGAGTACATCCGCCGCCACGCCAGCTGATCGGACGGCACGGTGGACTCTCCACCGCCCACCGCTGTCATGAGGCTCTTCCCATGGGTCTCACCTATTGCTCTCGACTCGCCTCGCTTCCACCCCGAGCGATCCCATAGAAGGAACTGATGCGTGGCATGGCGCCCACCCTACCGTGCGCAGCGCCCCCCGGGCGATCGGCCATCGCATCGGTGAACCAACACCGACGGTCGGAGTACCGAAGTGGCCGGTAACCCAGCACCGGTGGCCCGGCGCGGTCCGATTGACCCGGGCGCCTGCCCCACAGCCGACAAAGTCGCCCAGCCCTCGGGTTTCAGGGGATGCGGTCAGCGCGTGGTCGCTGCCGAATTCCTGCCGATCTGGCTGAGAGGGCCGTACACTCCGATGCCGTTACTTCCCAAGTTGGCCAACATCGGCCAATGCGGGAATCTGTTCCCCCAGGCGTCTGCGGCTGGGTTGTCGCCCCCGTAGCGGCGCAGGGGCGTGGGAACCACTTGCCTGCCGGATTGCCCCATCAGTCGGGTAGCGAGGCGAGCAGCGGGCGCCCGGCTCTCACCCTTGCCTGGAGGCCCCAACGTTGGAGCCGAGTGCCCTCTCAGGCACAACCCACCACGATCCCAGGTGGAACGGCGCTTCCCCATCGCCTTCACCGCGCGATGGAGTTGATTGCATGTGCCCACCGGTCTCCGCATCCAACGGTCACGACAACGTCATGGGACGGTCCTTCAATTCGGACGGGCCTACTGGGACGGTTACTCGTATCGGGATGGCAGTCTGGCCGCGGCCGACTGCCATCCCGATAGACCTTCGTCACACGGGAACGATCTCGATGAGATGCTCGATCCCGGCAAGGTCCCCCGAGTTGCGGGTGTAGAGCCGGGCCGAATGCGCGTGGGCTGTGGCAGCGATGAGGAGGTCCATCACCCTGGATCGCGGTTGACGCCCGGTGGCTGCCACAGCCGCTGCAAGTTGGCCATAGCTAGTGGCCACGTCGTCGTCGACGGGTAGAGCGTCGAACTTGCGCTGCAGGTCCGACAATCTCCGGAGACGCTCAGCGCGGACTGCCGGGTCAGCGGTGACGAGCACTCCGAAATGGAGTTCGGCGAGCGTTGCAGCACTGATGGCAAGCTCTCCTTCCAACCGCGGCAGGCCGGTGGCGATCACGACGCTGGTGTCCAGGATTGCCTTCAACGAAGGCGCTCCCACGGGTTGCCGACAGACTGGTCGATCAGCTGTCTATCCCGCTCCCAGTCTGGGTCGGGCCGGCCGGTGAACACATCGGCGATCTCATCCCACCGCTGCCACCGTTTCGGCGCGGCGGGCACCATGCGGGCCGCGAGCCGACCCGCAACCGTGATGTCGATCTCCTCGCCCCCTTCGACTCTCCGCACAAGTTCAGATGCGTCCTGGCGCAGCTCTCGAAGGCCCACGACTCCCATGCTTCAATGGTAGCACACGTGCTATCTTCACACTGGGGTGCAGTAGCCTGACCCCAAGCCACCACGCCTGGCCAGAGCTCCACTTCGAGGGCCGACTGCTTCGGAAGCGGTGGGTGCAGGACGCGTTGAGACGCTGATTGTGGACACGGGTTCGGAACGCGCCGGGGATCGTCGTGGCCGACCCCCGGGCGCCGCTCGCTGGGAGGTAGTCCTCCACGCACCGCATTTGGGTCAAGCGTGGGCGGAGAGCTGGTAATGAACTCAAAAGTGGCTTGCCGGAGCCCATGGCGGGGTTGAACCCGCGACCTCTTCCTTACCAAACAGCAGCTCTGCGTCCGGCTTGCATCGGTCGTCCATTTGCAGTGGATAGCAGCTCTTCCTCCAGCTATCCGCTGTTGTACAGCTCTTCCCATGGGTCTCCCCTATTGCTTGCGACTCGCCCCACATCCACCTCGAAAGGCCCCGCCTGGCGCTCTGCGACGCCGCCAAAAGTCCGCTTGATCTGGGCGCTCGCAAGGGAGTCGCAGAGGACCCTTCTGAGGGCCCACACCGCCTGTACTGGAATGCCTGTCCTCCAGCTGCAGATGGAATGCCGACCACCGTTGTTGGTATCAACAAGTGTTGACAAGTTCGAGCAGTTGGTGGGGGGTGATCGCCAAAGGCGAGAGGCCAGCGTCGAGGATGTCGGAGTCGCCGGTTACGATGACCGCATCGGCGCCCTTTGCGAGCGCAACCAAGTAGTCGTCGTCGGGATCCCGGAGCCGTCGAGACGACGGCCCTGGGGCGGCGCGTAGGTCGGCGTGGGCGGCCAGTTCCTCACAGAAGGAAACGGCGTCAGCGAAGGGAATCCAACGGCGGAACTTGGGGCGGACCAGGACAACCGTGAGCTCATCGAGCAACTCTTGTGTAACGACGGCGACCACCTGCCCGGTGATGAGTAGCTCTAGGACCCGGGCGGGTGCGCCATAAGGGTTGATCAGGGCGGATACCAACACGTTGGGGTCGATGACGACCCGGAAAGGTTCCGGCAGCGCTCAGCCCGCCCGGCGGGCGGAACGCTCGGCACGTACAACCGCGATCTCCTCGGCCGCGATACGAGCAGCTTCTTCGTCGCTGGGTGCGTCCCCGGGGCGGATGCCCGCCCAGATGCGTTCCACCGCACCCGCGAGCCCCAGGTGACGCTGGAGCGCCTCCTCAAACACTTCGTACTCGTGCTTGCCGGCCCGCGCTGCGGCCACCTTCGCTGCCCGCAGCAGTTGCTCATCGATGTAGACGGTGGTCTTCTTCCGAGTCATGTCTCCATTCTGACAGAAAAACTGAACGCCTGTGACAGCGCCCCCACAGAGAAGGTTGAGTGGTCAGCCGTGCACCGATCCGTGTCGTCGATCTGCCGGGCCCGTGGCGAGGCCGGTGAGGGACCCTCGTGGCGACCACAACGCAGCCCTGACCCAGCAGGATTGGCCGCCCAGGCATTAGTCACCTCGAACAGCTCTACGCTCACTCGGCGCCGTGCCCGCTACGTTCGAGAAGTTGGGAGACGCGCTGGTGGGACATGCCCAGCAGAGATCCGATATCGCGCAGGGTGAGTTGGCAGGCCTCCAGCAGCGTGGCGGCCACCTGCCGGGTGGCCGCCGTGGCTTCGCGTTGCGCTCGCTCTGCCACCTGCCGCAATTCCTTAGCGGCGTCGATCTCGGCACTGATACCGCCGGGGAGGTCTGGGCTCACCCTCACGTCGAACGACCGCGGGGACACCCGCAACATTGCCGCGATGGCGTCCCTGGCCATCTCCTCAGCCTGATCCAGACGACGGGCCTGACTGAACACCCCCGGAACCTCGGGGACAACGATGGCCCACCAATCGCCCGCACGCACGCAGCGGGCCGTGTAGGTCGCGCGCTCAACTGCCACTTCGGCCATCACCGCCACCAGTCTTCTCCCAACTCGGATTCCAGGTACTTCATGATTCCTTCTGCCGTGTACTCGTTGATCTCGCGGTGCCGAGGGACGGCCACTTCGGTGGTCCCGCAAATCCAGATCTCATGCTTGCCCCCCGCAGAGGTCCTCCTTTGGGTCCAGCTCTTTCCCGCCTTACGAGCCGCCTTCTGAATCCTCCTGACGAGCGTGGCCCGGTTCATCGGCCCATAGTCTACGTTACTAGCCCAGCGCTGGCTAGTGGTGTAGCCTAAAGGCGGTGAGTACTGGTTCCCCCATGGTGAGGCTCACACCTTCAGCCTGTCGGTCCGTCACAGCCCTAAGGGTCCGGTGGGCATCTCGTGCCCGCTCAGAGGCCCTGCTGGTGGCGTATTGCTTATCCCCTTCACTCAGCACGCGGCAGCGGGCAAGCGGCAGGTCCACGTCAAAGTCTGGAGCCGGCCACCCCTACCTGGCGACAGTTCCCGCGCTGGCGATCCAGCAGGCGTTCGACCGCCCGAAGGGGCCCTCACCACCCAGGCCCTCAAGGTGCTGGAGATCATCGAGGCCTTCGCCGCGGTCGCGATCACCAGCTCGCCCATGCTGGAGGTGGAGCCGGACCGGGTAAACCCCACCGGCGGGGCGATAGCCATCGGCCCCCCATCAGCGCCTCCGGCGCGCGCATCCTCGGTGGCCTGACCCTGGAGTTGAGGCGCCGGGGCGGAGGCATCGGCGGGGCCACCATCTGCTCCGGGCTGGCGCAGGGAGAAGCAACGCTGGTCGAGGTGGCCTGAGCGGCGCGGTCGGGATGGGTGCTGTACATTGGGCCGATGGTGGCCGCGGATAGCCGCGCTCCGGGGGAGCGTTGCGATCACACATATGTCGCCGGATACTTTGAGGCGCTGGCCTATCTATTGGTCATCATGGCGCTTGGCGGTGCCATTGCCACCGCCGTCTGGTTGAGGCCGCCGCTCATCTATTGGCCCGCGCTTATGGCCGTGCTCGTCTTCTATGTTGGCGCCATGCTTTGGGTCTTGCGACGCTGGGTCTCGTGGGCGATCTCCGGGGCAGCCACGACCACAGCCCGCTTGGCCCCCCGCCCGGTGTCGCGGGCGGTCGTGTTCCCTGGCGCCTGGTTGGTCTTGGCGTTCGCGCTCCTGGGTTTGGTAGTCGCCACGGTCCAGCCCAAGTTCCTGGGCTTTCTCAGCGTCCAGATGCTGGTCTTCGGAGTCCTCTTCTGGCGGGGGTCCCGGAGTGTGCGCAGGTGGGAGTCACAGAGCGGCTCCAGACTTCTGATCGTGGTCAGGCTCGGCGCCGACCGATCGGACTTCCTCATCCAGACCGACTGTGCCATCAACGGGGATCGCGTCCCGTAACCGCAGTCGGCCGCATTCGAGACCACCCCACGGGCAGCCCGGCTCGACCGCGCCAATGCCAGCCGTGCCGCATCTTAGACAGCGAACACGTCTCGGTGGTGGGTCGGCCCCATTCCCTACCCGCCTCCGGAAAATACCACTCCGCGTGAAGCGAGGCTTATAATGCCAACCGCTTATCTACCGACTTTCTGATCTCAAGGATCCAGATGGAAGTGCCGGGGAGTAACGAGCGCGCAGTGAGCAAGGGCAGGTCGGCGCTCTTGCTGGTCGTGATCCCCACGGCAGTGATAGCGCCCGCAGTGATGGTCTTGGTTGCCGTGTTTGGCTTCCGAGGGAGCGTGAAGGGCTATGCGATCGGGTTCGGAGTCGGCGTCCTGGTCGCAGTCCCGCTGTGCCTGGCGCTGCTTTCGGTGGTGGCGATGTCATGGGTCATGGACCGAGGTAGTCGATCCCAGTCGGCCGGAGCATCAGGCGAGCCGCCGGGCCACAGCGGGGTGGACGTGGTGGTCGAGCCTGAACAGCTTCACCGCCCCGACTAGCCGCTCTAACGGTTTGAAACAGAGGGTTAGGGCCCCCAAGCGGACGGTGTATCAGCCGGCCAGCGAGAGGAGCCCAGCCCATGATCACACGGGGAGATGACGTGGAAGCGAGCGCACTTTGAAGGCGTTCGCGCCACGGAGCCCCTTGCCCTACGCGCCGGGCCATCGCCGGCCACGCGAGCTGACCACTCATTCCGATCCAGGGGCTGCCGGATGGAGTAGCGCCACGAATGCAGCCGGCGTCTGGACCGGGGGAATCAGCTTAGCAAGGCCTGTGAGGTCGGGAGCCACCTCCGCCACCCGGGTGATCGCCGCTACGAAGCGCACCACGTGCCCGCCGGGCACAAACGAGAACTTGGGCCGACTCAGGACTGCCGTCAGCTCTTCCAACCGGGACGGCGATACTACCCAGACGCACTCTCCGGCGGCGGCAGTCACCAAGCGCCCGCACACCCCGGCTGGAGCCAAGACTGCCGAGACGAGCACGTTGGTGTCCGCCACGGCACGGAGCATCTACTACGAGCGGGAGTTATCGCGGCGCTCGGCGCGATACGCTCGAACCTCGGACACCGCGAGCGCCATCGCATCTTCGTCCGAAAGGCGATCCTGGCGCTGAGCCAACTTCCCCAGGATTCTTTCCAGCTCCGCCCCAGCGTGCACCGCGTGCCCAGCACCCAGGTAGCGGCGCAGAGCTTCGGCTATCACCTCGCTCTCGCTTCGATCGCTAGCTAATGCCACAGCCTTGGTGGCCGTCCGCAGGTCCGGGTCTAGTGTAGTGTCTCGTAATGGGCTTGGTTGTTGTGATATACTCTTTCTGTGAACCGCGCCGCTCCCGCTCTTGAGGTGGCCGAAGGTCAGCGACCCATCTTGGAGGTGCTGGCCAAGTCCGAGACGGCGCCGCACCGTGATGTGTTGCGCGCGCGGGCTCTGCTGCTGGCTGCCGACGGGGTGGCGAATACCCGTATCGCCGAGCAGGTCGGGGTGTCGGCTATGACGGTGC
>JAJYPP010000140.1 GCA_021795235.1 bacterium | reverse complement strand
GTCACCACTCGCAATCACGGCATCGGGGCCATCTCCGCCATCCACGCTGCCCTCATGGGCCGGCCCTGGCTCCCTACCCCTATCACGACCTGATCACCCCCGACCGCCGCTACCCCTGAATGGACACCTTCCAACCGCCAGCGAAGACCTGGCCCTGGGCCTTCGACTCAAGTCGGCACCCCGCTCGTGAGGTGGTGCCCCCGCGACCATGGAGGGGCTCGCGCAGCGGACCCTGGAAGGAGATCAGGAGCGAGCCCAGCGGTCCAGCGCCCTTGGGATCAGCTCCTAAGGTCGGCTCTCGCTTCGTTGAGGGTCCTGGATTCGACCGCTGCCAACTCGTCCCGGAGCACCCGGTAGCACTCACACGACACCGACTCCAAGCCGGCCAAGTCGAGGATCTCGACCTGGCCCCGTTCGTAGCGGATGAGCCCATCTCGCTCCATGATTCCAGTGCAAAGAGTGACTGCGGTGCGTCGCTCCCCCAGGGTGTCCCCCAGGAACTCCCGGGTGATGGGAATCACATCCTTGCCGAGCCGGTCGCGGCTCATCAGCAGCCAGCGGCTCAAGCGCTCCTCGGTCGAGTGGAGGCGGTTGCAGGCAGCGGCCTGCGAGATCTGCCCGAACAGGGCCTGCACATAGCCCTGCACCAGTCCTGCCAGGGCTGGACTTGCGGTCATCTCCCGCACGAAGGCACTGGTGGACATGATCAGGGCCCGGCCGGCAACCTGGGAGATCGCCCGCACGCGCAGACTGCCCCCCAAGACGGCCGGGACTCCCACCACGCCCTCGCGGCCAACGGTGGCCACCTCGACGATTCGGCCGTCCTCCATGGATGCGACCAAGGACACGACCCCGTCCAGCGGGAAATGGACTCCGTCCACGACCTGCCCGGGCTCGAACAGGACGGCCTTGAACCGCAGGAAGTGGGGGATCAACTGAGCCTGGATGCGGGCCCGGTCCGCCTCGGGGAGACGAGCCAACAGGCGATTCTGCCCTTCCCGATTCGTCCCGCCAAGGGTCGCGCCCAACGGTTCCCTCCGGTCGCTTCGACTGAGCCAAGTGCTCGGCGCTGGAACAGGGGTCCGTACGGTCGGGTACCGACAGCGGCGCCAACAGCCGTCATCGTACACGGCAGGGGTCTTCCCGGTGGATTCAGGCACCGGGCGGACCATGTAGCTCGCCCCACTCCGAGGAGTAGTACCGATGACTCTATTAGTCGCCAGCGAGGCCACGATGCTAGGGCCCTCCAACGCAGTCCGCCCGCCGCCCGAGGAATTCCCCGCACTGGGGCTGCCGTTCAGGGTTCCGGCACCGGTGGAGGCCGTGGCGGGGATGGACGGCGCCACCAGCCAGATGATCAGCCTCTGGATTGACCTGGTCCGCCAGGCATGCCCCGGTGTCGTCTCTAACGCCAGGGCTATTGTGGGCGGCCTCACCGGCCGGCAGCTGAATGCCCTCGCCTGCATCCCTCCCGGGGGGCTGACAATGCGGCAGCTGGCTCGGTCTTTGCGGATCGCCGACTCCCGTGCCACCGCACTGGCGGACCATCTGGTGTCGGTCGGCGCTGTCTGTCGAGAGCGAGACCAGCAGGACCGCCGGGTGGTGCGGGTGATGGCCACGGACTCGGGGAGTCAGTTGGCAACAACGTATCGGCACAACTTGGAGGTCAGCCTCGAGAACCTCCTGGGTCAGTTGGATCCGCCGCGACTGGCAGTGGTCGCGCTCGCAATGGCGCAACTGGTGGACCGGACGGGGGTGGACCCCGGGGCAGGGTTCAGCAGCCGCGATCGGATCGAAATGTCCGTGGGAAACGGGGGAACGCAGGAGTTGGAACAATACCTCTCTTGAACGTCTGTGACGCTCCGGAGATGGACGGGATACTCCCGCACTGAGTTCTCAACGGGCGGAAGAGGCCCACGGCCTTGCGCTCGGGGGGGGGCTCCATTACCGTCGGGTGACCGACTCTACGCGGATTTGTCGACTGAGACGATTGATCTGTTGCTGGTGCGGCGCTTGGTCGCCCACGACGTTGACGCCCTGGCAGCGATGTACGCCCAGGACATCAGCACCGTCTTGGTTCAGGTGCTGCGGCCGGGACGCGATGATGCCACTGCGGAGGCGGCAGTCGCTGAGCCAGTCGGGCGCCTGTGGCATATCGCGCCGATGCTCCACCTGCATCGGCCGCTCTGCGGAGCTATTTGCTGCCCACCGCCCGCCGGTTGGCGCGCCGCGCCTGTCGAGCTTCCTGAACGGTTGCGCGCGGGGGACGTGAGAAGCTCGTCCCCCTGCGCGCTCACAATTGGGTGGTGACCGCCCCCACGGTTAACCTCTTCAGGTCCTGTTCGTAGTCTGCTTGGATACGAGCGGGACACTCGGACGGTTGAGCGAGGGTGGACGCCTCGAGGGTTGCCCAGCGGTCACCTTAAGCACCGCCGCCGCCGCATTGCCCGAGGCCGAGTTGGGGGTGGACTGGGCCTGGGCGGGCAGGGCTGGGCTTGGCGGTGAGCGGCGGGCGCACGTGGGTGTTGTAGGACGTGGCTTTACGGCTACGGCCGACCGACCTCGGTACGGGCCGTCGTCTTGGTCGAAATAGGTGGTCAGTGGTGGGTCGTTGGACCCTGGCGAAGGAGTCCCGTGCGGGGGAAGTGCACCGTTCCACCTGTTGTGGTCCGATCTCAGCAACGCAATCGTGGCAGTCCTTGAATCGGCACGCGGGAAGGGCAGGCGAGGTGCTGAAGGTGCGCCCGGATCAGTTAGCCGGCGGTCAAAGAGTCCTCGTTGGCAGCTATGGCTGGCGGCGCGACGCTCTCGTCATGGGATCCCGGTGAGAGCCGCGCCGAATAGATGGAGCGCAGGTCCAAATGCCTTGACACCAAAGTCGCCCCGACCACCGCCAGCAGCATCGGCGCGGCCAAGGTCAGCGTGCTCGTGAGCTCAAGGACCATGGCAATCCCGGTCAGGGGTGCCTCAATTGCGGCGGCCAGAAGTGCCACCGCTCCGAGCAGCGCGAAACTGGGTGTCATTGCTCCTGGCCAAACCATCACCCAAAGGTGCCCGGCCAGGGCGCCGAAGATCGCTCCAAAGCTGAGCGTGGGCGTGAACAGACCACCGGATGCGCCGCTGCGCAAGCAGCCGATGGTTGCCACCGGCTTGAGGAGAGTTAGGGCCGCAACGGTGAGCAGGCCGGCCGTGCCGGTGAATGCGAACTGGGCCAGGTCGACTCCATTGCCGAGCACGAGGGGGAACGCAATGGCCACCAACCCGAGGGCGCTGAAGACCACCAGCGGTTCCACCAAGAGGAGGCGGCCCTGGGGCCGATGATCGCTGGCCCAGGTGATGAGGCGAACGTACCCCGCGGACGCGACTCCCATGAACGGCCCGAGCAGGATGGCGAACAGCATGAGTGACAAGGTCGGGTTCGCCAGCTTGGGTATGGCGTAGACGGCGCGGTCGGGCAGTGTGAGCCATGAGACCGCGGTCGCTACGCCAGACGTGAGCAGTGCTGGCATCACCAGTGGCAGCGACATGGTGCCCAGGTAGATCTCCATGGCGAACAGGGCACCCGCGAAGGGCACGTCGTAGACGGCCGCCAGCCCCGCGCCGGCGCCGCAGGCGATCAGCAAACTGAGCTGCGCGGCAGGAAGCCCGAACCGGCGCCCCAAGAACGCTCCCGCCGCCGCCCCCGTCCGCTGCGGGGCCGCTTCTCGCCCGATCGAGCCGCCCAAGGCAACCGTCACTTCGGAGAGAGCTCCGGTTATCAGCGCCCAGCTCAAGGAGAGGCGGCCCCGATGCAACCAGACCACCTCGGTGGGGTCACCCCCGGTACCGCCAGCCAGCCGCCGGATGGCCCAGAGTCCCACCCCGGTGACCAGGCCTCCGCTGGCCAACACGACCACCAGCCGGAGGTCACTGTGGCGGGCTACGGCCGACGAGTATTCGCCTGACTGATATCCGAAGGCGACATGCTGTACCGCCCGGAGGACAGCCATCATCAGCATTGCGCCCAAACCAGCCGCAATGCCCGTAAGGACTACGAGAAGCCAGAAGCGCGGCGGAAGGTCGACCAGACGAGGTGGGACGTTTGCTTGTTCGACTCCGCGCTGTTGGGAACTCACCGAGTGATTCTAAGCGCGACTTCGGCGCTTCGAGGTGTCCGACCTGACCAAGCGCGGCAGCAGATCGTGATCGAAGATCGCTGGCCCACAAGGTCCGGCCGAAATACGGTTGGTACCCGCCGTCGCGGGGTCTGTGGTCGCCCGCGGGCGTTGACGGAGTTGGCGATCAAGATCACGACGTGGCTCAAGCCCGTGCGAAACACCGACTTCCTGGAGTCTGGCAGGAGGGGCATGCGTCGGAAGTCGGTATAGTCCGCCGCAATCTCGTAGGCGGTCCACGATCGGTCTCGATGATTCGCCTGCACCGGTTCGGGCTAGGTCGGTTACCAGGCCAGCGCCGCGCCGGCAGGGTTTCCAGACGGGGACTTGGGGGAGGCGTGATGGCACCCGCCCACGTTCTTCCGGAACAGTTGGCGAGTCATACCAGGGTGAAGTGGCCCTATGGCGCTAGACAGATGGAGTGCTGGGCTAACGTCGGCGGATGAGCAGTAGTAGCAGCAAGTCGCCGCCGACGCCCTTGGATGCGAAGTTGGAGACCTGCTGGGTGCGGCTGACGGCCCTAGCCGAGTCTTGCCTCGCGCTGGCGAAGCAACTCGTCGAGAACGAGTTCTTGCCAATCCAGCAGGGCCTCGTGGAGCACGTAGGAGTTCCTCGCCGCGCACACCGCTGCTGGCGGTTGTACTCCGCGCGAGACAAGGGCGTCGAGCACCACCCGGCATGCGGACTTGGTGGGAAGGGACCGACTGGCAATGTGCAGAGCTTCCAACGCGTCGAGACAGTCGTCTATCGCCGAGAGCCAGCGCCGTGACACCCGACGATCGAGCTGAGTCGGCCTGGCGTCACGAAGCGGAGCGAGCCAGTAGATCCCTGGGTCTGACACGTGTGCCATCGCTGATCGGTCAGCCATAACCCCCCTTGGCCCTGCGTGCTTGCCCACCGACGACCGGCGGATCCAGGGGAGGCGCTGTCTCGCATATCGGGTGGGCGAGGGAATTGCAGCCGGACCGTCCCGGACCGAACGCCACTGTCGGCCGTGTCCCCTGGGAGCTTCCCCCACCCAGGTCCCACGGTGGGGCCCCTCCGTAAACCATCTTTTGACTCCCGACGCGATCAGCACGATCACCGATGGGCTGGTTGGGATGGGAGAGCAGGTGGACTCCCGTCCCTCTGGCCACGCCTTCTAGCTAAGCAGCAGGCGCCCACTGAAGTCGGTGCGGCACCGTACCTAACTGCCACCGATGTCGTGATGCCATCGAGGTCCGCAACGGCTGCCGGGGGGCGGCGGTGAACGTGATCTCAAACTGGCGTAGCCGTCACGAGGATGTAGCCCACGCCCAAGATCAGGATCGCGAGGAGAATCGGTGCTCGCCGATCACCCTTGACGATTCGGCCCTTGCAAGAAGACCAGCTCACAGTCTCCGTTTTCATAGACGTTCCTTCCCACGTTGGGACGAGGTCTATTTAGTCCAGTTTGCAGCGACGACGGCGCGCTGACCAGCCCGTCTGTAGTTGGGCGTTGTCGCTTGGGTCGCTCCTTC
>JAJYPP010000042.1 GCA_021795235.1 bacterium | reverse complement strand
CAAGCAGGCTCCGGACATCCCGGGGCCAACGAGCGCCCCGCGCGTCGAGGGGGATCTGTGGGTGCCGGAGAAGTACCGCGCACTGCTCGGCGCATGGGTGGCCAGTGGTGACGCCTACTCGGTGGAGCTGATGCGGGACGGGGATCTCCTGCGAGCGCACATCACCGGCCCCAGCGGGGTACGTCCCGTCGAAGCCGACCTCTCCCAAGGGGTCCTCGCCTTCGACACCAACCCCGACGGTCTGGCGTTCTACAACCTCGATTCCCGCGGTAACCGCGAGCGATTCCCACAGGGATTCCGCCTGCCCCAGCCGACGAACCTGGCCAAGTACCCCGGCGAGTGTCACATCGGGGTGGGCAATGGAGTGATATGGATCCAGGTCCCCGACTGGACCCAGGGCTCGACTGATCGGCGGGACTATCTCGCCGGTGTGGTCACCAAGCTCGCTTGTGATGCCGCAGCCCAGCTCGGTAAGCCGCTCGCCTTCGAGGGGCTCAGCTTCTCCAAGGATCACGACACCAACCGGTCCTTCAACCGGATGAGTGCCGGATTCGCCTACGAGAAGGTGCTCGAGGCCGTGGTGCGTAGAGCCGTCAAGGTTGGGGTGGCCTGGAGCGTGGCGAACCCAGCGTTCACCTCGGCCATGGGGCGCTGGCGCTACCAGGCTGATGAGGGGCTGTCGGTGCACCAGGCGGCGGCCAAGGTGATCGGCAGGCGGGCGCTCGGGCATTGCGAGCGATTCGATCCCACCACCCGCAAGAGGATCAGCAGACTCAGAGAAGGTCTAACGGAAGCGGCAGCAGCCGCGGACGAGAAGAGTACGCCTACAGAAGGAGCGCGCTCGAAGTCGTCCGGGATCGCGAAACGCTTGAC
The DNA here is from genome assembly GCA_021795235.1 of bacterium. Lineage (GTDB taxonomy): Bacteria > Chloroflexota > Dormibacteria > Aeolococcales > Bog-877 > AG-12. The sequence goes on along the minus strand of JAJYPP010000042.1, from coordinate 22,942 downwards.
GAAGACCCTCGCGGAGGAGCGGCTCATCGCCGCCGACGGGTATCCCCCGTGGCGTCAACGATGGCGCAAGGGCTCGCCGTGGGGGGCTCTCGTCGAGTGCCAGCGGTACCGGTGGTCGAGAGCGGTAGCAGCAGGCGCTACGACAATGCCTGTAGGCGATCTAACAGATCGGCGGCGCACCGATGAGGTCGCCAGATGAGACGCAGACCGCAAGCGTTTGCCGAGGTCTGGCTCACTGGCGGGAGCTTCCGCGTCGCTCCGGGTGGGACTCCCGGGTCTAGTCGCCCCTCCTGTCGCCGCAAGGCGAGAACCTGGTCATGGGAGGGACGCGGTTGACAAAGACTGTCAGCTTTGACGAACCAGGCCAAATGAGAGAAGGGCTCACCCGCTGGGGTGGGATTGCCGTGGCGGCGGTGGCTGTGGCGGTGGTCGGACTGACCGCGTTCTTCGTCAATGTCGGTGCCCAAAGGGAGGGTCGACCAGTGTCCCAATCCAGTTGCCAGAAGGCGAGCTTCGGGGCCCCGCTGGGGCCGCTCGACCAGCCCCACAACGTCCACCACTACGATCGGCTGCCCGCGATGACCATCAACCGGCAGCGGCTCTACGAGGCCACGATCACGGTGCCGGAGGGCAAGATCGTGGTCTGTCTGGTTCCGGGCTGGGCCCCCACCACGGTCAACACCTTCGTGACCCTGGTGAGGAACCACTTCTTCGACGGTCTGCGCTGGGCGCGCGACCCGTCCACCTCTCCGGGGGGGCCGGTCATTCAGGGCGGCAGCCCCAGCAGCAATCTGAGCGGGGGCCCAGGCTTCCAGTTCCGCAGTGAGAAGGTGGTCAGTCCCCTCTACCAGCACGGAGCCTACCAGGCGGGAGCCGTGGCCATGGCCAATGCCGGGCCCAACACCAATGGGAGCCAGTTCTTCATCACCCTTTCGAGCTTCACACTGCCGCCGAGCTACAACCTGTTCGGAGAGGTCGTATCCGGGCTGGAGGTGGCCAAGAAGGTGAAGAAGGGCGACCCGATGGAGATCACCGTGAGGGAGCAGCTGCCCTGAGCGCTCGCGCGGTCGCCGGCTCACTGCGACCCGCATCCGCCGCTGCCATGGAGCGGGCGGAGGCGGTGCTGCCGGGGGGAGTCAACAGTCCGGTTCGTTCATTCCGGTCGGTGGGTGGCAGTCCACCCTTCTTCGCGCGCGCCCAGGGCGCCTTTCTCTTCGACTTAGACCACAACCGCTACGTGGACATGGTGCTGGCCTACGGTCCCCTGATCCTGGGCCATCTCCATCCCTCGGTGGTGGAGGCGATCCGCACCCAGCTCGAGCAGGGGGAGGCGATGGGAGGACCGACCCTACCCGAGGTCGAGCTCGCGGAGCGGGTTCACGAGTACATGCCCTCCGTCGAGATGCTGCGGCTGGTCAACAGCGGGACCGAAGCCACCATGAGCGCCATCCGGCTGGCGCGAGGCATCACCGGCCGGAGCCTGATCCTGAAGTTCGCCGGCTGCTACCACGGGCACGCGGACGCTCTGCTGGCCGAGTCCGGATCCGGGCTCGCCACTCTGGCCATCCCCGGATCCCCCGGAGTTCCTGCCGGGACCGTGGCTGACACCCTGGTCCTGCCCTACAACGACCAGGGCGCGGTCCGCGACCTGTTTGCCCAGCGGGGCGATGGGATAGCCGCGGTGATCGTGGAGCCGGTAGCGGGAAACATGGGGGTCGTCCCGCCCCGTCCGGGGTTCCTGCCGCTGTTGCGCGAGCTGACGGAGCGGCACGGCTCGCTGCTGATCCTGGATGAGGTGATGACCGGCTTCCGGTTGGCGAGGGGAGGGGCGCAGGCGATCTACCAGGTGGTCCCTGACCTGACCTGCCTGGGCAAGGTCATAGGGGGCGGGCTGCCCGTCGGCGCGTTCGGCGGACGGGCCGACCTGATGCGCCAGCTGGCTCCCACAGGCCCCATCTATCAGGCGGGGACTCTCAGCGGCAGCCCGCTGGCGGTGGCGGCCGGGCTGGCGGCCCTGGGGCAGCTGAGTGATGAGCGTCCCTACACCCGGTTGGAGGCGCTCGGAGCTCGGCTGGAGCAGGGGCTGCGCCAGGTGGGCAAGTCGGTGGGCATTCCCATGCAGATCAACCGGGTGGGCTCGATGCTGACGTTCTTCTTCAGCCAGGAAGAGGTCGTCGACTACGGCAGCGCCGCCGGCTCCGACCTGGGCTTGTTTGCCAGCGTCCACCGCGGGCTCATCGAGCGCGGGGTTTTCTGGCCGCCTTCGCAGTTCGAGTCGTCATTTCTCTCGCTGGCGCATGATGAGGCAGCGGTCGACTTGGTGGTGGCCGCCTTTGCCGAGGCGGTTCAGGCCGCACTGCCATGATTCGCCGCCCCGGCGGCATCGGATCAGCGTTGATCGCCTCCCGGGGCGGCAGTTGCGCCGGTGCTATACTCCGGCCGGTTTCGCAATTTCCCCCAAGAGGCAGGCGCCATGTTCAGTGACCACTGGGTATTCATCGTCATCCTGCTGCTGATCGCCCTGGTGGTCTTCGGTCCCAAGCGGCTGCCGGAGTTGGGACAGTCGTTGGGCAGGGCCCTCAACGAGTTCAGGAGCGCCACCCACTTCCCGGCGGCGGACGCGAGCTCCGCGACCACCATCGGCCAGGCCCCGGCGCAGCCTCCAGTGCCCGCCAACTCGGGCCAGGCCGCCGCTCCCGCACCTGAGGTGGTGGTCGAGCCTGCTCCCGGCCCATCCGAGTCTCAGGGCTGATCGCCCGGATTCACCGCGCCTCATGGCCGCCCGCCGCCTAGGCTGGCCGTTGGCCCGCAAGCCCGGGGAGGCACCGCCGCCGGGCCAGCAGGAGCGGGAGCTCACCCTGGTCGAGCATCTCGAGGAGCTGCGGCGCGCCGTCATCGTGTGCCTGATCGCATGGGCGGCCACCACCATCGTGGCCTTCCTCTTCAACCAGCGCCTGATCGCGATCCTGGAGCGCCCCCTGCACCTGGCCCTGCGGAACACCCATTCGCCGTTCGGGCAGAAGGTCGTGGTGACGAGTCCAATCCAGGGGCTGGCCATCCCTTTCGAGGTGGCCGCGGTGGCAGGGGTGATCCTGGCCCTGCCCGTGATCGTGTGGCAGCTATGGCGCTTCATCGCTCCCGGGCTGCGGGCCACGGAGCGGCGGCTCGCCTTTCCCTTCGTCTTCGGCACCCTCTTCTTCTTCGCCTTGGGGGGGCTGTTCGCCTACTTCGTGATCCCCATCGGGCTGGCCTTCCTGGCCACCTTCCTGGGCAGCAACGCCGTCTATCTGCCCGATCTCGGAGCCTACCTGTCCTTTCTGGCCCTGGTGGTGCTGGTCTTCGGGGTGACCTTTGAGATGCCGGTTGTCCTGTGCATCTTGGGCGCGATCGGGGTGGTCAGCAGCCAGCAGCTGCGGCGCTGGCGGAAGGCGGCAGTGTTCGTGATAGTCTTCGTGGCCTTGATCGTGACCCCGGGCGCCGACCCCTTCACGCCCACCTTCCTCTCGCTGGCTCTGATCATCTTCTACGAGGGCAGCATCCTGTTCATCCGTCACGCCCTGCACCGCTGATGCCACGCGCCGACGGTCGCGAGGCCTCCGCCATCCGCGCCATCGCCATAGAGCCGGAGCTCGACAGCTGGGCTGAGGGGGCAGTCACCATCTCCATGGGTGGGACCCGGGTGCTCTGCACGGCGACCTTGGAGGAGCGCGTGCCCATGCACCGGCGAGGCACTCGCCTGGGCTGGGTGACGGCCGAGTACGGCATGCTGCCGAGATCAACCCAGGAGCGCAGCCCCCGGGAACGCGGTGGCCGGGTCGACGCCCGGTCGCAGGAAATCCAGCGCCTGGTCGCACGCAGCCTGCGGGCGGCGGTCGACATGCGCCTCCTGGGAGAGCGCACCCTGATAGTGGACTGCGACGTCCTGCGCGCCGACGGAGGCACCCGCACCGCCGCCATCTCCGGCGGCTTCGTCGCCCTCGCCCTGGCCTGCCGAAGGCTGGGCGAGGCGGGCATGGTGCGAGCCGATCCGCTCCTCCGCCAGGTGGCCGCGGTCAGTGCGGGGGTGGTGGATGGTGTGCCCGTGGTCGACCTCGACTACGCGGAGGACAGCCGCGCCGCCACCGACCTGAATCTGGTGATGACTGATCACCTGGAGATCGTCGAGGTCCAGGGCACCGCCGAGGGGGCACCCCTGCCCCGGGATCAGCTGGAGCCTATCCTGGCGCTGGCCGAGATTGGGATAGGGGAGATCCTGCAGGCGCAGCTCAGGGCGCTGGGAGCGCCCCCGCCTTGAGCGCTCGCGACCGCACTCTGGAACCGGCCGCCTCGCCCGAGGAGGGTGGTGCGACCGTGGTCGCCCTGGCCACTCGCAATCAGGGCAAGGTGGCCGAGCTGGTGCGGCTGCTCCAGCCCCTGCCCTGGACGTTGGTCGGTGTCGACAGCTGCCCCGGTGGACCTGAGGTCAGCTGGGATGAGAATGGCAGCACCTACGCGGAGAACGCCGCCATCAAGGCCCGGGCGGTGCAGGCCGGGACCGGGCTTTCGGCGCTGGCCGACGACAGCGGCCTCGAGCTCGATGCCTTCGGAGGCTGGCCCGGCATCCACACCGCCACCTGGATGGGGCCTACAGCGACCGCCGAGGAGTTGCTGGTGGCGATCGCAGAGCGGGTCTCGGGGCTGCCGGTCTCAGAGAGGGGCGCGACCTTCCGCTGCGTGCTCGTCTTCCTGCCCGCCGGCCCCGGCGGGCCCGGGGTTCCGCTCTGGTCGGAAGGGAGCGTGCGGGGAACGTTGCTCAGCACGCCTCGAGGCGTTGGCGGCTTCGGCTACGATCCCATCTTCGTGCCGGAGGGGCACTCGGTAACGATGGCGGAGCTGGCCCAAGAGGAGAAGGATCGGCTGAGCCACCGGGGAAGGGCGGCTCGGGCGCTGGTGCAGGCGGTGGGGGCGGCTCGGGCCTGAACCTGCGGTCTCGATGGTCGGGGCGGCCAGATCAATAAGATGGGGTGGCGCCGGGAGCGCTCGGAGCAGTCCGGACGGGGCGTGGTGCAGGGGTAGCACGCCACTTTTGGGAAGTGGAGGTCGCAGGTTCGAATCCTGCCGCCCCGACGGCTGCCGGGACCGACCCCGCCGCCGACCCGGGGACGGTGGCCCGGAGCGAGGGCCGGGCCACCAGCCGCTGAGCCCGCCTGGCTAGGCCGAGCCCGTTGTTGCGCCACCTCCTGATGGCACAGTTGCGGGCCGTCCTTGCGGCCGTGGCGGTTTCACGAGCGGCGGGACTCGAGCTCGGTCGCCAGCGCCCCAATGAACTCCTCGGTAGTGAGCCACTCCGCCTGCGGCCCAACCAGCAGAGCCAGGTCCTTGGTCATCCGGCCCGACTCCACCGTGGCCACGCAGACGGCCTCCAGCGTCTCGGCGAATTGCTCGACCTCGGGGGTCCCGTCCAGCTCGCCACGATGGGCCAGGCCCCTGGTCCACGCGAAGATGGAGGCGATGGGGTTGGTCGACGTCGGCAGTCCCTGCTGGTGCTGGCGGTAGTGGCGGGTCACAGTCCCGTGCGCGGCCTCCGCCTCCATGGTGCGGCCATCAGGTGTCAGCAGCACGCTGGTCATCAGCCCCAGGGAGCCGTAGCCCTGGGCGACGGTGTCGGACTGGACATCCCCGTCGTAGTTCTTGCAGGCCCAAACGTAGCCTCCCTCCCACTTGATGGCTGCCGCCACCATGTCGTCGATGAGGCGGTGCTCGTAGGTGAGCCCCGCGGCGTCGAACTGGGCTCGGAACTCGGTCTCGAAGACCTCCTGGAAGATGTCCTTGAAGCGCCCGTCGTAGGCCTTCAAGATGGTGTTCTTGGTGGAGAGGTAGACCGGGTAGCCGCGCTTCAGGCCGTAGCTCAATGAGGCCCTGGCGAACTCCCGGATCGAGTCGTCGTAGTTGTACATCGCCATGGCCACTCCGGCGCCCTGGAAGTCGGCCACCTCGAACTCCATGGGCTCGCCGCCATCGGCCGGGGTGTAGGTGATGGTCACCCGGCCCGGCCCCGGCACCACGAAATCGGTGGCCCGGTACTGGTCCCCGTAGGCGTGGCGGCCGATCACAATGGGCTTGGTCCAACTGGGCACCAGGCGGGGGATGTTGCTGATCACGATCGGCTCCCTGAAGATGACGCCTCCCAGGATGTTGCGGATCGTGCCGTTCGGCGACCTCCACATCCGCGCCAGTCCGAACTCCTTCACCCTGGCCGCGTCGGGGGTGATGGTGGCGCACTTGATGCCGACCCCATGTCGTTGGATCGCCCTGGCGGCGTCCACAGTCACCTGATCCTCGGTCTGGTCCCGATGCTCGATGCCGAGGTCGTAGTAGTCGAGATCCAAGTCGAGATGGGGGAGGATCAACTGGTCCTTGATCATCTGCCAGATGACTCTGGTCATCTCGTCTCCGTCCAGCTCGACCACCGGATTGGCGACTCGGATCTTGGACATCTTCACCTCACACAAATCGTGATGGCCCGCAGGGCGGGCCGGACCGAAGCAATCGCCAGCCGCGACGCCGACCAGGAAGCGGCGCGCCGACACCGGGCTCCTTGGGATCCGGCTCGGCCGTCGGCCCTGGCCGCGCCGCAGCTCAGCCCAGGGTAGCGCAGCCGAAGCCGCCCCCGCAGGGAGTAGCCGATGTGATTCCATGGGTCCGAAGACAGTCAGGAGAGCCCATGGAACCATTGCCGGAGGCGCTGGGCCTCATCGAGTTCACCGACGCATCCCCGTCGCCCTACCACGCCTGCGCCACCGCTGCCGCGATGCTGCAGAGCCGGGGTTTCGAGCGCCTGTCCGAGCGGCAGAGCTGGCCCGCGGGTGGCAATCGTCTCATCGTCCGCGGCGGCACCCTCATCGCCTGGTCGGCTCCGGAAGGCGTGGCGGCCGGGTCAGGAATGCGCATGGTCGGTGCCCACACTGACAGCCCCAATCTGCGCATTCGCCCCCGCCCGGAACGCCAGCAGCTGGGATACCGGCAGCTGGCGGTGGACGTCTACGGCGGTGCCCTGGTCAACTCGTGGCTCGACCGCGACCTGGGCATCTCTGGGCGGGTGGTGGTGGAGACCGGGTCCGGGCCCGAAGTTCGGCTGCTGCGTATGGACAGGGCGCTACTGCGGGTGGCCCAGCTGGCGCCTCATCTGGATCGTGACCTGCGGGCGGAGGGACTTCACCTCAACGCCCAGACGCAGGTGGTACCCATCCTGGGCATGGCAGCCGAGAACGGGCCGGACTTTCTGGACCTGATGGCGTCGGATTTGGGCGTGGGTAAGGAGTCGATCACCAGCTGGGACCTGATGACCCATGACCTGGCCCCGGGCCGACTGGCCGGTCAGAGCAACGAGTTCGTGAGCTCGGCGCGGCTCGACAACCTCGGCTGCAGCTATGCCGCCACCAGGGCCATGATCGGCGGCGTTGGCTCCGACACCGGGGCTCATCGTATTTCGATCCTCTGCCTCTTCGACCACGAGGAGGTGGGGAGCACCAGCTCGACGGGCGCATCCGGCGGCATGCTGCCCGCCACCCTGGAGAGGATCACTCTCGCCCTGGGCTGGACCCGGGAGGACTTTCTCAGGTCGATGTCGCAGTCGACGCTGGTCTCGGCCGACATGGGTCACGCCGTGCATCCGGATTATCAGGACCACTACGAGCCGGGTCATCTCCTGCACCTGAATCAGGGGCCGGCGATCAAGGTGAATGCCAACCAGCGCTACGCCACCGACGCCGTGGGCGGTGCCCTGTTCGTGGCCTGCTGTCGCGACGCCTCGGTGCCGTGGCAGCACTACCTCAGCAGAGCGGACATTCCGTGCGGCAGCACCATTGGGCCCATGCTCTCCGCCCGCCTGGGGGTGACCACCGTCGATGTGGGATTCGCGCAGCTGGCCATGCACTCGGCCCGCGAGCTCTGCGGGGCCCAGGACGTGTCGGCGATGGTGCGAGCCCTGACGGCTTTCCTGGGCTCCTGACCGATCGGCCCGGTCACTTCAGGTCGGCTGGCCTTCCGCCTTGGTCAGCTGCCAGCTCCAAGTGCCTGGGGCGATCACCTCGTCGGAGGCGGTGAGCCAGGGACCGACTGTGGGGCCCGCAGCCACTCCTGAATCAAGGTCGACGCCGCCCGCAGTGACGGGAATGTCCGGTGCGCTCCCGGCAGAGGGTCCAGTGGTTCGGTGGAGTTGATCCCGAACACCGTCATCCCAGCTGCCAGGGCAGCCGCGACGCCCGCGGTGGCGTCCTCAATCACCAGGCAGCGAGCGGGGAGGACATCCAGGGCCGAAGCGGCTTTGAGGAAACCCTCCGGGTGCGGTTTGCCAAACTCGACCGCATCGGCGTCCACCACCAGCTGGGGACTTGGAAGGCCCAGCCTGGCGAAGCAGGTGCGGACCACGGGCTCGGTGTTGGAGGTCACCAGGGCCCAGCTCTGCCTGGGCAGGGAGGCGAGCAACTGGGCCGCTCCAGGCATCGCGCGCAACCGCTCCAGCTCGGAGTCCAGAAGGCTGGTCAGCTTTCCAATCTGGTCGGTCAGGTCCAGGTGGGGCGCGACCGCCTCGATGGTGTCCGCCGGTCGCCGACCCGGAGTGAGCGCCCATACCGCCTCCGGATCCAGCCCGCAGACGATCGACCAGCTCTCCCAAACCCGCCGGTAAACGGCCATGGAATCCAAGAGCACGCCATCAACATCGAAGAGCACGGCCCGCCGACCACCGGCGGTGCCGGAGCCGTCGCGCCTGGAAGTCTGCGATGGTGCCTCTCGGATCACAGGGCGCTCAGTCCCCAACGGGCGGTGAAGGTTGCTCCAGGCTCCAGGACCGTGAGTCCGCGCCCTGATCGAAAGGCATTGGGCGGACAGCTCATGGGCTCAACCGCCAGGCTGCGTCTCCTGACCAAGGGATCGGCCAGTGCGTCTCCGGTGAACACCTGAAGGTAGGGGAGGTTCTGGTCCGACCACAAGCGCACCCCTTCCGCTGCCGGCGGATGCCGGAGCTCGACCTCGGTGAGGCCGGAAGCCGCCGGGGTGGTCCCCGTATAGGTGGTGTCGAGGCGCAACTCGCCGATCTGGCGCGGCCTGGTGAAGTCGAACTCTGAACCGGCGACCGGCACCGGATCCCCCATGGGTATTCCCCTCGCGTTGGCCGGGAGACGGAGCCGGGCGGGGAGCAGGAGCTCCAGGCGGTCCACCGGAACGGCTGGGATGAGCAGGTAGGGGTGGAAGCCTACCCCGAACGGCAGATTGCCATCGCCGCGGTTGGTGGCCTGCACCTGCACCGTCAGGCCATCCTCGGTCAGCCGGTAGCCGACGCTTCCGAACAGGCGGTGCTCGTATCCCGGCTGGGGGGGGATCGTGAGCGACAGGGTCACCGAGGTCTCGGTCAGCTCCTGGAGATCCCACGGCGCCCATCGCGCCAGTCCGTGAATCGCATTGCCGTGCTCCACCTCGTTGATTGCTAGCTGCTGGTCGGAACCCGCAAACGGATATCGTCCGCCATCAATCCGGTTCGGCCACGGCAGGAGGACCTGCCCCCGGCCATCGTGGCTCCGCTCCCCGACGGGGAATCCATCAATCAGCGGGCGGCCTCCGGCGTGATACTCGCGCAAGGTGGCACCGACCTCGGTGACCACCGCCTCCTGATCCTCGAGGCGCAGGCAGAACTGCCTTCCGCTGGGTGTCAACGGATCTCTCTAGACTCGACTCGCACGCCATCAATTCTGCCTGGTGCGGGAACTCGACGTGGCCCGGCAATCTGCCCGCAAGCTCGTCCTGGCCCTAGTGCGGGCGTCAGCGCACACCCGCGAAGAGGTCCGACTCAGGCGTCGGTGCCCCGGTCTGGTCGAGGGCGCGGATGAAGTGCTCCTGTCCCATGACGCTCGCCACCACCTCGGCCGGAAGGTCGAGCAGGAATCTGTTGTCGGCCTGACTCGAGTGGGCTCGGATGGCCGCCAGTTTGGCCGACAGGTCGGCTAGGACATCCACCGTGGTGGTGATCACGGCGTCATCGACGCCGAAGGGCGGATTTTCGGGATCGAAGTCCATCTGGGGAAGCTGGTCCAGAGCGATCCCCGCGTCCCTGGCGGCTTGGAGCGCACGCTTGAACGATGACTTGGCGAAGACGGTGTAGTAGAGCTTCATCGGTATTCCGGAGCGTAGGGTGGCCTGCCGGGCCAGCTCATGGGCTCGGATGTGATCTGGGTGCCCGTAGCCACCTTGCTCGTCATAGCTGACCACCACTTGGGGCCGGAAGCGCTCCATGATGGGCATCAGCCGTTCCAGCTCCTCCTCCAGGGCGGTGCCGGCCAGAGATCCCGGGCGGCCATTCTGGGGCCAGCCGGCCATACCCGAGTCGAGGTACCCGAGAAGCTCCAAATGCCCAATCTTGAGCTTGCGGCAGGCCTTCTCCAGCTCGATGCGGCGGGTGACGCGGACGGCCTCCTCATCGTGTCCCGGGTGGCCCGGCTTGACTCCCCCAGGACCATCCCCCAGCTCACCTCCGGTGCAGGTCACCAGCACCGTGTTGACACCCAGCCCGGCGTAGTGGTGCAGGATGCCTCCGGTCGAGGGGGCCTCGTCGTCCGGATGGGCATGCACGACCAGCATGGTGAGTTGAGAATCTGCCACGACGATCAGTCTCAGCGCTGGCCCGGGTCACCCGCAGCGATGAACTCGTCCTCTCCAGGAAGCCGGTCCGGGGCCGCTTCGAGAGGGAGGCCCCAGCCCGGCTGGGCGCCTCCACCAGGCCAGCATTTGCCGTGCGTCGGCCACGCCGCCGGTCAGGCCTCCTGATGGCGGAGTCGTCCAGCCCCAGTGAGGGTGAGCAGGGCAGCCCGCAGCCGCCCTCCCCATGGCCCGTCACTCTGAGCCACAACCCCTAGGATCAGCAGCAGGAATCCTCCCCCGGCAATCAGGCCGACCGTCTGCTCTCCGGTCAGCACCCCTGCGATGAGGGCGAATGCGGGCTCGGTCGCCATGATCACGGCCGCTGCTCCAGCCGAGATGTGCTTCTGGGCTGCCGCCTGCACCGCGAAGCCGAAGGCAGACGCTCCAAGAGCCGAGAAGATGACCGCCGCCAGCACTCCAGGACTCGGCACGGGCAGGCCGCCCGTGAACGGCAGCGCCGGCACCAGCAGGAGGCCCACCACCAACAGCTGCGCTCCCCCGAGCGCGGTCGACGACAGCGATTCGCCCAGTCTGCCGACCAGCACCACCTGGAGGGCGAATGCCGCTGCCGACACCACCTCCAGGACCACGCCGACCGCGGGCAGGCCGTGGGCCACTGCGGCTGCCGGCGCGGCCGCCTCGCAGATCATCACGGTGCCCGCGATCGCCAGCAGCGAAGTGGCCGCCACCCGGCGATCCGGCGTCCGACCTAGCACCACCCACTCCCACGCTGGCGTGAGCACCACGACCAGGCTCGTCAGCGTGGCGGCCACGCCGGGAGAGGCGCCCAGGTCCAGGCCCACGGTCTGGGTGACGTAACCCACGGTGAGGGCGACCCCGACCGCGATGAGGCTGAGGCGTGGGACGCGGTGCCACTGGGGGCGGGCTGCCGGGTGCAGGTAAGCCAGCGCCATGAGTGCTCCTCCGCCCAGGAGAAAGCGGAGTACCAGGAACCCCACCACCGGGTACGACGAGATCGCGGCTCGCACCACCACGAAGCTGACGCCCCAGACTCCGACCGCGATGAGCAGGCCCACCACCGCCAGGTGGATCGCGCGGACACGCGAAACGGCTATTCTTCGGAGGATGGGGGTCGTTGGCCAGAAGTCATGCAGCTCCATGGCTCTGATGGTGGCAAGAGGTGACATATGGCGCAAGTAGACCGAACGAAATTCGAAATGAGATTGGATGAGGGGCTACTGGACGAATCGGATTCGAAAATCCTGCGCTGCCTCCAGGCCAATGCCCGGACCACCCTGGCCGATGTCGGACGCGAGGTGGGCCTGGCCGCGTCGTCGGTGCATGAGCGCCTGCGCCGCCTGCAGCGCGACGGCGTCATCCGGGGATGGACCCTGGCACTCGATGCCCGCGCGATCGGTCGTCCCGTGACGGCCTTCGTGGGTGTCGAGGCCGATGTCACCGGCGGCAGCCTGGCCGGGCGGCTGCGACAGCGACCCGAGATCGACGAATGCCACGACATTGCTGGCGACCTCTCCTTCTTCCTCAAGGTGAGGGCCAGCGACACCGAGGCGTTGTTGGAATTGGTGGACTGGATTCGGGAGCTGCCGGGAGTGCGTCAGACGCGCACCACCGTGGTACTCAAGACCGAGTTCGAGCGCCAGCTCTGGCTTGGCCCGGGGCCCGGATCGAGCTAATGGGCCGCTGACCGCGGTCCAAGCGTCAGGAGCCCCTGAAGTCGGGCGCCCGCTTTTCGCGGAAGGCCGCGAGCCCCTCCGCGAAGTCGTCGGTCATAGACGCTGCCTGCTGAAGCGTGGCCTCCACGTCGAGCTGCTCCTCCAGTGATGCGGCGGACCCGGAGTAGAGCGCCCGCTTGGTCAGGGCCAGTGCCCGGGTAGCTCCCTTCGCCAGCTCGGCCGCGAACCGGTCGGTCTCCGAAGCGAATCCCTCTTGGGCGTACAGCCTTGTCACCAATCCCAGCGCCAGCGCCTGATCGGCATGGATGCGCTCGCCGGTGAAGGCATAGTGGAGGGCCCGTCCCAGCCCGAGGTAGCGGGTCAGATAATGGGTGGCCCCGGCGTCGGGGACCAACCCTATCTGCGCGAAGGCGCAACTGAACCAGGCATTCTCCGACGCGATCCTGACATCCGCCGCCAGGGCCAGGGAGAGGCCGGCTCCTACGGCCGGTCCGTTGACGGCCGCGACAACCGGCATCGGCAACTGCTGCAGGCCGAGTACTAGCGGCCGGTAACGCTCTCGAATCAGTCCCTCGATGTCGGTCGGCAGCGGCTCTCCTTTTGACCCCAGCGACTGCCCGGAACAGAACGCCCGCCCCGCTCCGGTGATGACCAGGCAACGGCAGCCCTTGTCGGAGGCAACAGTCTGGACAGCGGCGATGAGGCTCAGGGCCAACTCGCGGTCGATGGCGTTGAGCTGGGTGGGGCGGTTCAGGACCAGGGTCGTCACTGCTCCCACGCGCCGGATGACCAGAGGGAGGTGCTGCCCGCCCAAGCCAGCTTGCTCTGCGCCGTCCGCTCCGTCTCCTGTCATTCCAACATTGTCGCGGAACTTCGATCGGAGCTGGGGGAGGATGGGCGGGGGCATTAGAATGCCGCAAGGGGCGTGGCGACTTAGCCAAGTGGTAAGGCAGCGGTCTGCAAAACCGCGATCCCGGGTTCGATTCCCGGAGTCGCCTCCAGCAGATCGAGATCAAAATGGCCTCCGGAGTCCGATTTTTGGGGTCGGTCATCTGGGCTTGACGGCATCATTGACGGCAAAGGGATCCAGCCTCTTGCGCCGCCCGCCACGGATGGAATGGGTGCGGGCCAGCGTCTACACCGCAGCGGGGCTCCGGAGGGTGTGGCCCATGACCGCGGCGGTCCGGTGGCGTAGCTGAAGCCAGACTCTTCGCGACCAGTGGGCCGCCCGCCCTGCCTCCAAGGCAGGGGAAGGGCGGCCCGTGGAGTCGGAGGGCCGCGGTGCCAGCGGCCGGCCAATCCGGACCGCCGCAGCCCTGGAGTCGGTCCCCAATGGATCCCAGTTCCGCTGTCGGGCTTGGACCCAGCCCGGCCTCGGTCTCGAGCGCGCTGAGGGGCTGGGTGGCCCCACGAGTGCCTGTAACACCGTGGGGTCAAAATACACGGCTCTCAGATCAGGGCGAGATCAGGATCCCCTTAAGCATCAAGTCAGTCGGTGGATGGCTTCGCCAGCGGAGCCCACCCGAGGCGCGGCAGGCTCGTGGTGGCCGTGGCTACCTTCGACGTGCGCGGCTGCGTCCTGGTTCGGAGCGCCGACCTCTCGACGGCCCATATCGCCGCACTCAGCGGACCTAACCCTGCGGAATGGTCTATGACAAAGCACGGTCCGCACGGCACACCTCCCCCCGGCATGGCCCTTTGCGGGGTGGCCTCCCCACTCGAGCGGATCCTGCGCTTGGACCACACCACGCCGTCTATCCAGCTCCACTGGGAAGGGGACCTGGCGATGGGTAGGCGGGCTGCTGGAGAAGGCACCATCTACCGGCGCAAGGATGGTCGCTGGGAGGCGGCCGTGATTCTGGGTGGACACAGGTACCGCTTGTACGGCCAGACGCGGGAGTCTGTGAGCCGCCAGTTGGTCTCGGCGCTGCGGGCTAATCAGGAGGGCCAGCTGCCACTGGGGTCGCGCGAGCTCTTCGGCAGGTTCTGGAGCGTGTGGCTGCCGTCGATACGATCCAATCTTCGGCCGCGGACCTGGACGAGGTATGAGGAGCTGGGCCGAATCCACCTCCTGCCCTTGCTGGGTGCGACGCGAATCGGGGATCTCAAGGTCCAGAACGTACAAGCGTTGCACGGGCGGATGTTGGGGATGGGGATCAGCCCATCCACCGTTCACCACGCTCATGCCGTGCTCCACCGGGCCCTGGCTGATGCGGTCCGCTGGGGGGTAGTCTCCAGAAACGTGGCCGGCCTGGTCCCTCCGCCGCGCATGGCAACCCACGAGATGCAGACCTTGACCGGGACTCAGGCGCGGGAGCTGTGTCGCGCGGCAGCTGGCAGCCGGTTCGAAGCCCTGTACGTGCTTGCCGTGAGCGCTGGCATGAGGCAGGGGGAACTGCTGGCCCTGAGGTGGAGCGGAGTGGACTTGGACCGAGGTTTGGTGCAGGTCACCGGGACCATGACCAGGACCGAGGCTGGCCTCAGCATCGCGCCGCCGAAGACTGCCAGATCGCGGCGTGCCGTGGCTCTGGCCGACCAGGCGATCGAAGCCCTGATCAGGCACCGGGAGCGGCAGAAGCAAGAGAAGGAGCTCCTCGGCGAGGCTTGGGTAGACGAGGACCTGGTGTTCCCGAACTCGATCGGCGGACCCATGCAGCGCGACCACCTGGTGAAGCGCGACTTCTCCCCACTGCTTCAGCGAGCCGGCCTGCCAGCCATTCGTTTCCACGACCTGAGACATACGGCAGCTACCCTGCTCCTGAGCGAGGGGGTACATCCGAAGGTCGCGTCGGAGATGTTGGGACATGCCACCGTGGCGATCACGCTCGATCGCTACTCGCACGTGACCGCGACCATGCAACGCGCAGCCGCCCAGTCAATGTCCGAACTGCTTCGCGGGACCCCGAGCCGCGCCGACTTCGGCCCTGGCTCCGGTTGAGAGCAGGCGGACCCGGTCTCCCGGTGCCTGGAAGCATCGTTCGGCTGGCGAGCGCTCTCGCGGTCAGGACGCCTACGTTACGTCCAGCGTGATCGCCGGGCATCGATCCGGCTGCGGGCCGCCAGAAGGTGGCGAAGAGCAATTTCGGCGACCGGGAAATATTGCCCACACCGTGGCTCTGCCAACGCCGACCGCCTTGAAATAGTAGGCACCCCCATACCGCCCCTGCGAAGCTACCACTGTCGGCGCAGAGGAGTAGAGGATTGGCAGCCTTGCGCAAGCATGAGGAAAGCAACCGATGGCAAACACACCACCCTCTGCAAGCTTCATGGTGACGGGTGGCGAATACAACTGACCGGGGCAGTCGCCCAGCCGCTCAGCAAGGCGGGACTGCGTCTGCAGCCACATGGGCGGCTGGCAACGTGAGAATGGAGGAAGGTGAGGCGCGGGGATGGCATTGGCCGGATAGGGCACGAGGGAGGTGACGCCCCAGACGCTGAGACCGACCCCAAGAGCAACTAACGCCGAGATCGTGGCTATCACTGTCTTGTGGCGGGCTAGTGCAAGTCTCGACTTCACGGCCAAACTGTAAGACGGAGCCATGACGAGTTCAAGTCGACCGTGTTCGTGGTACCGCTACGTCGCCAGGGTCGGTTCGAGGTTGGCGAGCTGGGCCACCATCTGCACAGGCCCACCGTCGGTGGCGGACGAGCTGTGCTTGTAACGAGGCTGCCCGCGCCGGGGCACAGCCTCCTTGGGCTCGACTCGTGGGAGAGGCACGTTGGTGGCTGGACCGACCAGTTGTGGGGAGTCTCATGGCCATATCCCGTTCGAAGCTGGCAGCGGTGGCCGCCCAGTGGTGTCCGAGGGCTCCCTAACCCGTCGGGCCAATGACGAGAAGCTGGCGGCTACGCTCGGCACCGCGCATTGATCGGCAGAGCCACCAACTCCTCACCCCGTGAAGGATCCGGGCCAGCGTACGAAACCACTGGAACGTAGAAGAGGTCCGTGCTATCCGCGGCCAGCACCGTAGCCGCAGGTCCGAGGCCGAGCGCTGCGAACATCTGGCCAGTCGAGGGATTACCACAATAGTTGCGGGTGGGGCCGCCGGCGATCTGTTGCACGTAGAGCACCCCGGCCATGATCTCAGCGGATATGCTGTTGGTGGCGTCGCCAGGATAAGGGAGAGAAAGAGGTGTTGGACGCAGAGTCGATACCTCAACGCGCTCTAAGTATCCCTGCATACCGGTCGCAACTGAGAGCCAGACGCCACCTCCGGAAACCTCACTGAGGGTGGGAGCGGTGACGCCAAGAATGCCAGGTTTGGTGGCGAGGATCAATGCCCCAGTAGTGGGGTTGCGGCTCTGAATGGTGCCGAAGCCGTTCTCGGCTTCCGTGACGATCAGCGCGGTTCCGCCTGGATTCGTGGCGACCTGAGCTTGATCAGCTGTGCCGAGTCCGATCGTCGCAGCCACGGCCGCACTGGAAGGGGAGATCTTGTACAGAGTCCCGCCGTCGGCCACCCACAGCCATCCTCCCGCCAACGCAACTGACTCCTGTCCGGTACCACTGCCAGCCAGAAGAGTGCGGCCGTCCGGCTGGAGCGTTTCGGGTTGGAAGCGAAGCACGCCGCCGTGCGCGATAAGGCCACCACTCGGGTCCGTAGCGGCGACCCACAGCGAGCCGTCGGCGATGAGCAACTGGTGAGCCGCTTGGCTGAGCCCAAAACTACCGAGCGAGACCTTCCCCAGAATCTTCCCGGTCGTGGGATTGACTCGCATCAGCTCGCTGTGAATCGGCGCACCCGGAGGGGTCACCTGCTGCCATACGTAGAGATAGTTGTCGATGACGGCCGCCCCGGCGTTGTCTAACCCTTGCATGAGCACATGACCGGGGGGCTTTGGTGTGGGAGCGGGCGAAGCCGACCCGAGGGGCTGCGGCGAGGTCGGGGCGCCTTTGGACCTGGCAGCATGGGGCGCTGATCCGGCGCACGCCGCCGCCAACAACGCGAGGGAGGCAGCCAACCCGATCAAGCAGAGTTCCAGTCCCCCGTGACGTCTGACAAGACCACGCATGCCTCGGAAACGTGGTTGAGCGAGGCGGCGTTACGCGAGGAGCTTGCGACCCATTGGGCCGCGGTCCGCCAGTTGCAGGTTCGATGATCTGGCGAGTGTGTCGAGGCGAGAGTCCCGTCGGTTGGTATAGGTCGCGCCCCAGGGCTGACGGCAACCCCGGCGAACTTTGGCGGACGCCAGCGGCCGATTGCGGCTCGCGCTCCTCAGATTTGAATTCGAAACGGACGTCTGCGGACGCTCACGAACAAACGTGCCCGACCTTCAACCTCGCTGGCCGGATCTGCTCGAAGGTGCGGGGCTTGAGGGATACGCGCTAAACGAGGTCGGGGCCGAGAAGTTGCGCTGCCTCGCCGAACGGCTCCAATGTCGCGACCTGTACGACCTCCACAAGCTACTTGGCAGCGGCCAAGTCGACGCGCTCGCGGCCTGGGAGCTCTATCTCCGCAAGGCCGCCAACGACCTCGCCCGTGATCGCCAGCGAACCGACCCCAGGGACTGGGCCGCAATCTTCAACCGCCGGCTGATCGCGTACCGAAGCCGTTGGGAGCGTGAGCTCGGGGATTATCTTGCGCTCGGCGCGCCGCCCTT
The DNA here is from genome assembly GCA_021795235.1 of bacterium. Taxonomy (GTDB): domain Bacteria; phylum Chloroflexota; class Dormibacteria; order Aeolococcales; family Bog-877; genus AG-12. The sequence continues at coordinate 5,012 of JAJYPP010000042.1, read as the reverse complement.
CGAGGAGATCGAGCGACGCACCAGACGTGGCCAGGCGCCGGCCCTGGTCGCGGCGCGGGCACTCGCCAGCTGATCGGCAGCCTGGAGCCAGCCCCGGAGCTGAGGATGCCAAGCGGGGTGACGACCTGCGGGCGCCGTTCGCCGGGGACCACGTGGGTCGTCATGACCGTCCTGGCGCGCTGGTGCTTCAGCTCTGACGGCATCGCTGATGGCAGCGCCGGCTAACTTTGGCGGATGCCAGCGGCCGATAGCGACAGCCGTCCCTTGCGACGGGTGGGTGCCTGGTGGCGTCAGCGACCGGGCCAGGTGGGTCGACGGTCGTCCGGCACGTTACCAACGCGACGACTGTGTGCACAGCGATGGGTCCGGGTGGACGGAGGTGGCGGCTTGCTCCGCAGTGATCATCGAGGCAGCGCGCTGCAGCCGCCGGGAGCAACCTGAGCACTTGTCGTTTCTGATCTGGATCGACACCGATCGCGAAGAACTGCTGCGTCCGGGGTCTTGGCCGAGACGATCCAATGGCGGCCGAGTTTGGAATGGAAGAGAGAAGTGCGGAGGACTTACCTCGCGGACCGATACGGACGGGCCCGACCACCCCGTAACGCGCTATCTGACCCATCCGTTGAGACCGCGATGGACGCCCACCGCTGCGGCCCCTGGCTGGGCACTCAGCTCGCCTGTTTGGTGCTTCTCGCAATCCCGCTGGCGGGCTGCGGCTCGTCAGCGGGTCGTTCAGCGCCGCCATCGAGTAAGCCCTCGCCCGCAACTCAGACCTTGAGAGGCAACTCTCTGGTGAACCTCGACTTCATCACCTCGACCCAGGGATGGGCTGTCACCCAGACCTTGGGCGGGATCAATGCCCTCTGGCACACGAGCAACGGCGGCCGGACCTGGGCCAACGTCACACCTCCCGGCGCGAACCGGTCGGGCGCATCGTTGGTGGCGGGAACGGACCCGCCAATCCAAGGAGAGGCGTTCTTGACCGCGAGTGAGGCGTGGGTCCCGATCCTGACGGCAGGTAGCAACCTGTATTCAGATAGAGACACGGTCTACTTCACCGCCGACGCGGGAGCGAGATGGACCGCGGTCTCGAGTGTTTCTGGAGGAGGGTCGCAACTGACGTTCCTCAATTCCAACGACGGCTTTGACGTAGTCGCCGGAGGAGTCGCGGCGGGCTCGTCCAGCATGCGCCTGTGGGCCACGACGAATGGGGGGCGACGGTGGCAAGCGGTAGCCAGGGCGGGCCCCGGCGGACCGGCCACTGACGGGCTGTACCCAGGCTGCGACAAAACCGGCGCGGGCTGGGCCTCACCCAAGGTCGGCTGGCTTGGCGGATTCTGCAGCGGAGGAAGGGCGTTGTACTTCTATCGCACCACCGACGGGGGGGTGAGTTGGGCGGCGCAAACGCTTCCGCTCCCGCCCGGCGTGCCCACCCAAGATAGCAGCGACTGCATGTGTGGGACGACGCCTCCAGAGTTCTTTGGTTCCTCGAACGGAGTGGAACAGGTCAGCTTCTACCCGCCTCAGACGCCCACGCAGTTTGTGTACACAACCACGAGTGGCGGCCAGCAGTGGCAGCCGACCCGGGTACCGACCGGGGCCACCACGGTCGATTTCACAAGTTTTGCGGATTGGGTCGCGGTCAAAGGCGACCAAGTGACGTGGACCACGAACTCCGGCGGGCGGTGGTTCACCGTAGCCTCCACCGCGGACCTCCAAGGAGCCATCATCGACTTTGTCACCGCCGACATCGGCTGGGCCGTCACCTCCCCGGCCGGTCCCCACCCTGAGCTGATCCAGACCACTGATGCTGGTCGCCATTGGTCTGTGCGCGAGTTCCCGCAGTCACTCGGTACCGCTGCGGTATCGCCGTAAATGCCCCACCCACCGGACTTCGTGCGGTGACGGGACACCCGATCGGCGGGCGCTTGTGTTCCTTCGATCCTCGGCGGGAGCCATACTTGGCTGAGCCAAGCGGCGAGCATGGCGACGGCCCGTGCCGCTTGGCACTCCGCGAGCTGATCCGGCTGCCATTACCAGACGTGGCCTGGCGCCAGCCTTGGTACTCCAGGCTGACGGCACCGCTGACGGCAACGCCGACGAACTTTGGCGCACGTCAGCGGCCGATAGCGGTTCGCGCTCCTCAGATTTGAGTTCGAGACGTACGTCTACGGACGCTTACGAACAAACGTGCCCGAACTGCAAAACCGCGATCCCGGGTTCGATTCCCGGAGTCGCCTCCAGCAGATTTGAGATCAAATCGGGCCACTTGGCGGGGTGTCGGGCGGGTGCTTGGGGGCGTTTGACCCCTAAGTTGACCCCAACCCGGGAAGGGCTTGGTTCTGGACGTCCGTCGTGTGGTGCCGTGTCGGCCCCAGTGCCACCTTCCGCCGCTGTCAAGCGTGCGCGGGACGAGCCCCAGCCTCAGATCGAGTGATCGGCATCCCGAGGGAGCCCACACTTGAACTGGGGCCGTGGTCGGCGATGGCGTCCATGTGGCAAGCAGCGCGAGCCGTGGGAGCGGGCCGACGGGGCAGCGACACCCTGGTCTCCAAGAAGGCGCCCTGATGCCACGTCGGTTGAGCGCGATCACCACACATTCCGCGCGGCCGACCCCCCGTAACGGTCGCGAGCAGGCCCGCGTTGGACTGCACGTGACGCGCCCGTGCGACCGATTCCAAGGGGGACGCGGGCTCTTCGTCCCCTGGCCACCAGCGGTCACCTTGGTCGGGGTTGTGCTCATGACTGTTCTGGCTGGGTGTGGAGGGACAGTCGCTCCCAATTCAGGCACCCAGCGGGCGGCCGGAGTGGTCCCCTGGTCCGCCCTGAAGCCTGCGCCAGCCGCTAGCCCAACGCCCCTGCCAGCACCTGCGGGGACAGTCGACTGCACTTCTGCCGACTTGGCGGCAAGATTCACCGATAGCGAGGGCTTGGCTGCCGACGCGCTTGCAGGTGGTTTCGTCTTTTCGGACCGGTCCACTGTTCCCTGCCAGGTCCGCGGCACGCCAACGATCCAGCTCCGCACCGCCGATGGCGCGCCGATCACAGTGCGGCCGGGCGGCGACTTTCTGGGCAACCCGCCCTCAAGCCCTGTCTTGTTGCTGCCTGGGCGGGCGGCGAACTCTTCTGGTCCGGCGATCCCCGGCGAGGCCTGGCTGGTTCTGACATGGCCGACGCTTGAGCCGGGTGGCGCGACCTGCTCCCCGACGCCAGCGGTAGCCAGTTCGGTGATCTTCAACGTACCCGATGCTGGCGGTCAGGTGACCGTGACCATGCCCACCACCGGCCTACAACGCCTTACGCCCCTTGCTCCATGCGACGGGATCCTGGGAGTCAGCCCGTTCCAGGCCATCAGCCCCAACCCGCCGCCGCTGCTGCTGTCTGCCCGGATCCATGCTCCGGCCACGGTGGTTGCGGGCCAAGTTCTTCGCTACCAGGTTGTGCTGACCAACCACTCAAAGGCCGCAGTGGACTTCTCCAAGACCTGCGCCGCTTACACCGAGAGCCTGGCCGGCGGAGCCGGAGTGGGGGCGACCCTCAAGGTGGTCGAGCAGCACCAGCTGAACTGTGCTGTAGCGGGCAAGCTCCAGCCTGGACACAGCATCACCTTCGCCATGGAGCTCACTACTCCCGGGACCGCACCGCATGTCCTTGCGTATCTGGACTGGGGGCTGATCCCCTCAAGTGGATTCGTGACAGCAGGCTCCGTGGTGGCCCGGGTCAAGATCACGTAGCAGGCTCCAAATGCCGGGATGCGACGTGGAATGGTATCTGGTTACCAAAGGTTTGCTCATCCCTCGCGACCAGAGCAGGCGCACCAAGGTGCTGATGACGCCGAGGTTGGTGCCCTCGGCGCCGATGGGCTGGCAGCCCTCGACGAGTTCCCACCACGATGGCCTCTTGCGGCCCGGTTGATTCCAACCTTGATACCAACCCGGCCGCAGCACATGAAGGCCTGCAAGAGCCTGGCCGGTTGCGGCTGAGCGAGTCTCTCCGCCGCGAGCCGGTTGGGAGTGGCGCCCGACCCGCTGACTGCTGGAGTCGGGGCGCTGCGGGTCCTGGGCTGGCTGTTCAGGGTGACGACCGCGGCTGCTGCATCGCTGAGCATCCCTCTGGCGGCGTGCGCGCCGACGCTCTCTGGACGGAACCGTACCGCCACGACCTAGCCGAGCTGCTGCGCAAAGCGGCGCAGCCGACCAGGCGGCAGACACCATGAGCACCGCGCTCTGTGCGCCAGCTCTAGCGGAGCGGAGCGCCAGCCCGGCAATGGTACTCTACTACTTCGACTCTGACAGCGACACCCCCGGAGGGCTGCGTTTGCTGAGCGTTGTGCCGACACGATTCTGGAGCTTGACGAGCGGACACGGCGCGCATGAAATGTCTGCTGTGAGGAGATGACGAGCGCCTGTGGAGACGCGGCAGTCGGTGAGCGATGGCAGGAGGTCCTAGCTTTCGAATGAAGGGATCAGCACGCGCTGTGCCGCGCCAGGGTAGCGGGGTGTACGAGCTGGCGCGGGCCTACGAGTTGGCCTTTTCATATCGGAATGTCCAGCAGGAGGTGGATGCTCTCATCGATTGGGCGACTGCGTGTCTCGGACATGCGCCGTGGACCGCGTTGGAACTGGCGGCTGGGCCGGCCGACCATGCCCTTGAAATGGCGCGAAGGAGCATTGAGGTGACCGCGCTGGACCTGTCGTCGGCAATGTGCAGCAGGGCATCCGAGCGAGCCACTGAGGCTGGTGTCCCACTTCGGGTGGTTGAGGGCGACATGCGCTCATTCGCATTGGGTCGGCAATTCGAGATGGCCGTCGTACTCATCGACTCGACGGCGCACTTGCTCACCCTCGACGATTTCGTTGCCAATCTTCGGGTAACAGGGGACCACCTCCTAACGCAGCCTGTGGCCGCAACCAAACTTGACTTCTCGCTGGTGTCTGTGGCGTAAGGAGCGACCACAGGCTGCGAGAGAAGCGGTTGGAGTGAGCCCCGGGAGACCCGGAGGCTCCCTCCGG
>JAJYPP010000007.1 GCA_021795235.1 bacterium | reverse complement strand
GGCGACCCGTCAAGCAAGTGGCTCCCATGCTCCTGCGCCGCTACGGGGGCGACAACCCAGCCTCACATGCCTGGGGGAACAGATTCCCGCCTTGGCCGACGTTGGCCAACTTGAGAAGTAACGGTCACAAGCGCAGAGGTCGCCACCATCCAGGTCGGGAGTGATGGCTTCCATCGTGAATGGGACCACGTCATCTCCCCGACCATGGTGAGACCTGACCATGGCGTTGGCTCACGGTCCCGAAGTCAGGGACGGGGTGCCGCGGCAGCGCTCGTGGTCCCCTGTATCCGCAACTCACTGGCGCGTGGGTCGTCCACCCGCGAGAGCGTTTCGGGGACGCTGGCAGTCGCTCTGCGGGCGCGGAAAGAAGCCACCTTCTGGCGGCTCATGCAGCTTGGCGAGCAGAACTGCTTGGAGGCGTTGCGCGAGGTATCCACGAACACCCGGTTGCACCGGTCCGCGCGGCACACCCCGAGCCGGGAGAGGCCGCCAGTCCCCACCACGATCGCCAAGGCGGTGGCGCATGTGGCACCCCTGGCTCGGGCTCGCCCCGCCTCCTTCTCCTGGCTGTGAAAATGGAGGTGCCACGGCTCGCTGTCGTGGCGGGCTAGCTGGGGCGCGGCGTGATAGTCGCGCAGCAAGGCGTTGATCAGGTGGGCGACATCGTCCTGCGCCCCCCGAGCGGCGGCCTCGAACACGGGACGCAGCCGCTCCGCGAGTTCGTAGAGTCCCCCCGATTCGGAATCAGAGAGCCTCCCAGAGCTACCCCAGATGGTGGTCTCCGCCTCCTCGGCACGGCGCTGTCGGTCGGACCGACTCTGCCCCACCTGCTGTGCCCGCCCACGATTGAATCCTGGGGTGAGCAGATTCACCAACCCCGCGGCTGCCTCCACGCCCAGATCGGTGTAACTATCGAAGTTCATGTGACTGGTAAGTGGCGGTATGGTATCCTGTTACTGGCTAGTTGTCTATTACAAGTTACCGAGGAGATCCTCACATGAATCCGACCATCATCCGAATGCTTGCCGACGACCGCACGAGGGAGCTGCGCGGTGAGCTGCCCCACTCTCGACGAGCGGTATCAGACCTCATGACCAGGCACCATGTGCGCACCGCCGCCAGGATCCTCCGCGCCGCCGCCAGCCATAGGTGAATCACACCAGATCCACTCCCGGGCCGATTTCTGTGGCCTCGGTCACCTCCCCAATCCTGCGCGCGCGGGGCAGTTTGGCGGTGAGTACGCCAGCCCGACCCTCGGGCACGCTCAGCAATAGCCCGCCACTGGTCTGAGCGTCGCAGGCCAGCAGCACCATCTCGGCCGCCAGGTCGACACCTATCCGGCTCTCGCTGCTCGCCAACTCCAGGTTGCGTCTGGTGCCGCCGGGCACATGTCCGGCTCTCACCAGATCGATCGCACCCGGGAGCAGGGGCAGGGCCGCCGCTTCGATCCTCAGCCGCACGCGGGATGCCCTGGCCAGGTTGGCGGCATGGCCCATCAGACCGAATCCGGTGATGTCGGTGGCCGCGGTGGCCTTGGCCTCTAGCATGGCCTGAGCAGCTGCCCGATTGAGCTCCCGCATCACCGCCACCGCGCCCGCCAGGACCGGGGCGGTCACCCGCTGCTGCTTGTGGGCGTTCAGCACCACCCCGGTGCCGAGCGGCTTGGTGAGGAACAGAACGTCCCCGGGTCTCGCTCCGGCATTGGTGATCATGCGCGCGGGGTCCACCAGCCCCACCACCGCGCACCCAAAGAGGGGCTCGGGGCTCCGAATCGAGTGGCCCCCGGCGATGGCGCAGCCAGCCTCCCTGGCCACCTCCGCCCCGCCCTCCAAGATCTGGCTGAGGATGCCGGGGTCCAGGCTGGCCAGATCGTAGCCCACCAGGTTCAATAGCAAGAGCGGCCGCCCTCCCATGGCGTAGATGTCAGAGAGCGCGTTGGCGGTGGCTATCGCCCCGTAGTCGCCGGGGTCATCCACGGGAGGGGGGAAGAAGTCGGTGGTGGCAACCACCGCCACCCCCTCCCCTATCCGGTAGACGGCGGCGTCGTCCATGGTCAGGGCGGAGACCAGCAGGTCGCCACCCGGCGCGGTCACTATCCCGGCCAGCACTGAGTGGAGGTCCGCCTGGGCGATCTTGGCCGAGCATCCGCCCTGACCCGTCAACTCGGTCAGCCTCATTGGGCCCGGCACTCCTCACTCCTCAGTCTGTGTTTGTCGCCGGTCCGCTCGGCGCGCCGCTCCCGCTCCCAGCGCTCCAGCAGCGGCACCACGATCCGCCGACTGCTGCCCAGACGGTCGCGGATCTGGGCCACGGTCAACCCGTCCGCCTCGGCGGCCAGGATTGCTTCGAGCCTGGACTCCATCTCCTGCAATGCCGCCTTGGCGATCAGGATACCCGGGCCCAGGGTCACCACGTCCCCGCCCCGCAGCAGATGAGACCGGATCTCATCGGTGAGGCCGGCCTGGCGAAGCTCGGGGACGCCAGGGGGCGTGAACCCGGCACGCGACAGCATGGCCGATATCCGGTCCGCGGCGGCCGACCTGACCCCAATCGGCGACTGGCCCGGAAGGCTGGCCACGGGGCCCTGCAACTGCAAGACTCCCTCATCCCGGAGCCGCCTCAGCGCAGCTTCGCCCTGTCCCTCGGCGCGGAACCCAAGGTTCCTGGCCAGCTGCCCCCGCGGCATTCCCGGGTTCAGGGGATGCTGGCGCTGATGTTCCTGGAGGGTCGCGGTGGCGTGCTGGACGATCTCCGCCCATCGTTGCGGGCTGAGGTACAAGCTGCCTACCCTGGTCAGCTCCCCGGCGGCGGCTGCCTGTTCAAGGGCTGCGGCGGCATGTACCGTGGCCAGGCCGGAGCGACCAGCGACGGAGCTGACGCTCAGACCAAATGAGCTGGCCCGAGCCTCGAACAGGGCCAGTTGTTGCAGTCCCGGCACGCTCAGGACGGTCAATGACCGCTCCCTGATCCCCCAAGACTCCAAGGGCGACGTGGACCAGCGGCGATGGCGCGTGGGGTGGCTGTCCAGCACCAAGGCGCCCCCCAGGATGGCCGCAGGGCTGGGGGCTCGCAGGACCAGGAGATCGCCCGGGAGGGTCCACAGCGGCTCCTCGAGGTGGAGTTGGCCGAAACCAGAATGGCCGGGGCCCAGTTCCGCCTCGCCCGCCAGCCAGATCCTCGCCTGAGCGGTGGCAGTGCCGGCGAGGACCTCGAGGTGCATGCCCTGGCGGACTCCGCGGGCCCCCTCCGTCGGTACCGAAATGGCGCAGTCCACACTCCGGGTCGCCCAGGCGTCTCCCGGTAATCCCACCACACAGCCGCGCCCCACCTCCTGCACTCCAAGCCCATGCAGTGCGGCGGCCAGACGGCCACCGGGCTCCGCTGCCCCCACGTTCTGACCTCGGCGCTGGAGGCCCTGGACCCGCCCCCGCCCCTTGGTGGGGAACACCTCGATCTGCTGACCCACCGCCAAGCTTCCGCCGTCCAGGTGTCCGGTCACCACCGTCCCGATTCCAACCCTCGAGAAGCTGCGATCCACCAACAGCCGGGGGATCCCCCTGTCCAGAGGCTCTGGAAGCAACCTCAGCTCGGCGTCCACCGCCCGGGCCAGCTCCGCCAGGCCGGTGCCGGTGGCCGCACTGCACGCGACCCACGGACCCCGTTCTAGGCCGATCTCGCGCAACAGATCGAGAGCCTGCTCCGAGCAGGCCTGCACCCGCTCCGGTGCCAGATCCGCCTTGGTCACGACCGGCAGCACACGTCCCACCCCCAGGAGCCGCAGAACCGCAGCGTGCTCTCTGGTCTGGGGCATCACGCCGTCATCCGCCGCCACGCAGAGAAGCGCCAGATCGACCGAGCGGGCGCCGATCGCCATGGTGCGAATGAAGCGCTCGTGACCGGGGACGTCCACCACCGACACCTCCCGCCCCGAGGGCAGGAGCCAGGGCGCGAAGCCGACCTCGATGGTCATGCTCCGGCGGCGCTCCTCCGCCAGGCTGTCGCAATCCACGCCGGTCAGCGCGCGCACCAGGGTGGTCTTGCCGTGGTCGACATGGCCGGCGGTGCCCACCACCAACTCGGTCACGGGACGGCTCCACAGGCGGCCCTGATCGCGCTCAGGAGGAGGTCGTCCTCCCCGGGCAGAACGCACCTGGCATCAATCGCCACTCCGTCCTCGCGTTCGAGGCCAAGCACCGGAGGTTCAACCCCCAGCAGGTAACGGCGCAGGCGCGCAGGATGGCTGTCCTCCAGAAGGATCCCGAATGAGGGCAGAGTGCGGCCGGGAGTGGTCCCGCCGCCGACGGCCCCCTCCATGGCCACCACCTGAGCCGCCACGCCGGAGTGGGCCAGGGCCCCGACCCAGGTCCGGGCCCTGGCTTCGAGCTCTCGAGGGCTGAGCTGCAACATCCGCCACACCGGGATCTCCCGCAGGCGTCCTGGGATGGCGTACCTCAGCACGGTCTCCTCCAACACCGCCAGCTGCAGCTTGTCAGGACGCAGGGCTCGCGCGAGCGGGTGCCGACGCATGCGCGTCACCATCGCGGCTCTGCCCAAGACGATGCCGGCCTGGCTGCCTCCCACGAGCTTGTCGCCGCTGCAGCAAAGCAGATCCACCCCGGCGGCCAGGCTCGCGGACAGGCGGTCCTCGGCGGCCACCGCCGGGAGCCCTGGGGGCACCAGCCCGCTGCCCACATCCTCGAGGAGCGAGACCCCGTGCTCATGGGCCGCCCCGGCCAGCTCCTTCAGCGGTGGTCGGGCGACGAAGCCCGAAATTTTGAAATTGGACTGGTGGACGCGCAGGAATGCGCCAGTGCGCGGACCCCAAGCGGCCACGTAGTCCGAGACCCTGGTCCGGTTGGTAGTCCCAACCTCGACCAGGCGGGCTCCGGAGAGCCGGAGGATGTCAGGGATCCTGAATCCACCTCCGATCTCGATCAGCTCACCCCGGGACACCACCACCTCCTGGCCACGACACAGTGCTGTCAGCGCCAGCAGGAGCGCTGCCGCGCCGTTGTTCACCACCATCGCCGCCTCCGCGCCACCGAGCCGGCAGAGCAGGTCCGAGAGCAGATCCTGGCGGTCACCGCGACGGCCGCTGAGACCATCCAGCTCCAGGTTCGAGTAGCCCGCCGCCACCTCCACGGCGCGTGAGGCTATCTCGGCTCCGAGTGGGGCCCGACCCAGGTTGGTGTGGATGACTATCCCGGTGCCGTTGATTACCCGATGCAGGCGCCGGGGCTGACGCCTGAGCAGCGCGATGGCCCGGCCCGCGACCACGCTCCCGGCATCCGGCCCCATGAGGTCCCCCCGGGTCCCAAGCTCGGCAACCACCGTGCGGACAGCTTCGACAACCGCCGCATGCCCATGCTCTTCGACCAGAGCGGCCACGTCCGGCCTCGTCAGCACTGCACCGATGGCAGGCCGGTGTCCTCGCCGCTCCGCCGTCATCAGTCGGGCCCCCTTGGCAAATTGAGATCTCTGGAGTGACCCCGGCACTCTCTAACGGACCGTGGGACCAAGTCCACCTTGGGCGCCACTGGGAAATGCTACGCTCGGCCAAGTCGGCTCAGACCGTGACCCCGAGCCCCCCGGCCTCACGGGCCAGCTCTGGTCCGATGTGGCAGTCGAACCCCGGGAATGAGGAATGCGACTGTCGAGCGGTACCGACGGTAGGTGTCCCCGTGGCGACGTATCAGGGCGCGCTCCTCGAGCACGGAGAGGAGGATGGCGGCCCCTGCGATTGCCGCCAACAGGGCGACGGTACCGGGTGGAGGTGCCTTGAGCAAGCCCATGCCGGCTAGCAGGCACAGCGCCCCCAACAGCATCGGGTGGCGACAGAGACCGTACGGTCCCGTGAGCTGCAGCGGCACCCCTTCTTGGACGGCTGGTTCGGCCTCGGTCGGCGAAGCTCCTGACCCGCGCGCCGCGGCGCCGCGGGCTATCTGGGTCCAGACGAAGAGCGCCCCGCCAAGGCCGACGAGGAGGGCACCCAAGATCAGCTTGAGCGTGACCACGGGTCGTGATCCCGGGCGCCGGCGCCCAAACAGCCGCCAGCGCCGAGTCCTCGGCCGACATCCGACCCCAGCGCGCTCAGCATCTCGCTCCCTTTGGGACCCTGGCACGCATGCGCGGCGCGGTGGGCCCAGCCCCCTCGCTCAAGGACCGGCCAGAGCTGCCGCTCCGGTCTGGGCGGGAGTCACTCGGCAGTGGGCGCCAGTTGCGACTGACTGGGCGCCGGACGCCGCAGGCCCACGAAAGTCAGGTACAAGACCGCCGAGGTCAGTCCGCCTGTGAAGAAGCCGTAGTTCGACAGCTGGGTCAAGACTCCGATATTGATTCCCCATCCCAGGTTGAGGATGAACCCGGCGAAGGCGACCGCGAAGCCGACCAAGGTGGCAATCACTCCGGCCCAATTGATGCCATTGCGGTAGAAGTAGGCCCCCCCCGGGTCATCGCGGTACAGGTCGGCCAGGCGCAGCTCGCGGTGCCGGTAGATCCAGTAGTCGGCGATGATCACCGCGGCAATGGTGCCGAGTCCCGCGCTCACGCCGCCGAGCCAGGTGAAGATGTAGGCGTGCGGGTCCGACAGCAGCCGCCACGGCTGCAACAGAATGCCCAGAATGCCGGTGATCACGGCACCGCGCCGGAAGTTGATGAAGCGGGGGATGGCGTTGCTGAAATCATTGGCGGGCGACACGGTGTTGGCGGCGACGTTCACGGAGATGGTGGCGATGACTGCCATCAGGGCGGCGATCACCAGCACGACGAGCCGAGTCGCGTAGCCGGTCGGTGCGACGGCCCGGCTGACCAGTGCCAGCGGGTTCCAGATCGCGCTGCCGTAGATGACCACAGTCGCTGAGGTGATCATGACGCCGATCCCGGCGAAGACGGTCATGGTTATGGGCAGTGCCGTGGACTGACCGACGATTTGAGCCCGCTGGGAACGGCTGAAGCGCGTGAAGTCCGGCATGTTGAGGGACAGGGTGGACCAGTAGCCGATCATGGCGACCACCCCGCCGGCATAGACGGCGAAGGGCAAGGATTTCCCGGGCGTCCGCATGATCGGCCCCAGCCCTCCGGCGGTGTGCAGTGCCCATCCCAGCAGGACCAGCGCCCCCACCAGGACGATCGGAGCAGCCCAGTTCTCGAACAAACGAATGGCATTCATGCCCCGCAGAATCAGCAGCATCTGGATTCCCCAGAAGAGCAGGAAGCTTATCCACAAGGTGACCGGGAACCCCCAGAGCGTGCCCACCTTGGCCCAACCACTCCAGATCGCGGTGATGAGAAGCTGGACTGCGCCTCCTCCGATCCAGCTCTGGATTCCGAACCATCCACAGGCCACCAAGGCACGCGTTATGGCGGGAAGGTTCGACCCCCGCACGCCATACGCCGCCCGCGCCAGGACTGGAAAGGGGATGCCGTACCTGGTGCCCGCATGGGAGTTGAGAAGCATCGGCACCAGCACTATGAGGTTGCCGATCGCCACCAGGCCAATCGCCTGCCACCATGCCATCCCCAGGGCGATGAAGCCCGAGGCCAACAGATAGGTCGGGATGCAATGGGCCATCCCGATCCACAGGGCAGCGTAGTTGTAGGTGTTCCAGGTGCGCTTGGCGATGGGTACCGGAGCCAGATCGCGGTTGTAGAGTCGGCTGCCGGAAATGGCCGCATGGGTGGCGTCCTCCAACTCGACGCGTCCATCTCCATGCTCAAGCTGTGCGACTGGCAAAGCCATCAGCGTCTCCCCCATGACGGACCTCCAGGTCGGACGACCTGCCTGTTGGCGATATGGTAGCGTCGCGTGGCTCGATGTCAAGGGACGCGGGAGTGGCGCCGGGCGCGGGCCAGACCGGGGAGCACTGCCACCCTGGCCGGGGACTCCGCGACCGCTCACCGCGCCTCATCCCGGCGCGTCCAGGCGATTGCCTACGGGCCCGGCCACCCGATCATCCTCTCCAAGAGCGGCCATCACCGCCGCGGCGCCGGAGCGGGCCGGCGGCTCCGGCCCTCACCCCCCGGCGAGGGCTGGGATCACCTCCCTGCCATAGGCGGCCATCGTCTCCTCCTGCTGGTCGTGCATCAGGTAGATGGCGAACTGGTCCACTCCCAAAGCCGCCAGGGCCCGCATGCGGGCCAGGTGAGACGAGATCGGCCCCAGCACGCAGAAGCGGTCGACTACCTGATCTGGAACGAAGTCGGTGCTGGGGTTGCCCGCCCTGCCGTGATGGCTGTAGTCATAGCCCCGCCGATCCTTGATGTAGTCTGTCAGGGCCTGCGGGACCAGCTCGGAATCGGCTCCGTAGCGGCGCACGATCTCGGCCACATGGTTGCCGACCATACCCCCGAACCAACGCAGCTGCTCGCGCTGATGGGCTAGGTCGTCGCCCACGTAGGCAGGGGCGGCCACGCAGATCTTCAAGGACAGCGGATCGCGCCCGGCGCGCTCGGCCGCCGCTCGAACCGAATCGATCGCCCAGCGCACCAGCGAGGGGTCGCCCAGCTGCAGGATCAGACCATCGGCGTGGCGCCCGACGACCTCCAGCGCTTTGGGACCGTAGGCGCCCATCAGCACCTGCAGATGGCCACCGGTCACCCAGGGCAGGCGCAGGCGCTTGCCCCGCCACTGCACCTCACGGCCCTCGGCCAGCCCCTTGACGACAGCTATGGTCTCCGCCAACAGGTCCAGGTTGGCGGGGCCGCCACCGGTCACCCGGACCGCCGAGTCTCCCCGCCCAATGCCGCAGATGGTGCGCGGTCCGAACATCTCGTTGAGCGTGGCGAACAGCGAAGCGGTCACGGTCGGATCCCGGGTCACGGGGTTGGTCACCATGGGGCCGACAATGATCCGCTCGGTGCTGGCCAGGATCTGCGAATAGATCACGAACGGTTCCTGCCACAGGACCACCGAATCGAAGGTCCACACGTGGGTGAACCCGGCGGTCTCCGCCCTCTTCGCCAGCTCCACGGTCCGGCGTGCGGGCGGATCCGTCTGCAGGACGATGCCGAACTCCATGGCTGTTCGTCTACCTGAGCTTCATCTCGCGTACTGGCAGAGGCCGCGCGCCACGAAGCGTCCGTCGCCGGGCCGGCCCACGTACTGGCCGCGCTCCAGCACCACCGAGCCCCTCAGCAGCACGGTCTCGACCGAGCCCGAGATCTCCATGCCCTCGTAGCACGAGTAGTCCACCGCCATGTGGTGGGTGCTGGCCGAGAGGGTGGTTCGCGCCGTCGGATCGTAGATCACGATGTCGGCGTCGGCGCCCGGATCCAGGCTGCCCTTCTGAGGGTAGAGCCCGAACATCTTGGCCGGAGCGGTCGAGGTCACCTCCACCCATCGCCCCAGTCCAATTCGCCCAGCCGCCACCCCCTGATAGATGAGGTCCATGCGATGCTCCACTCCGGGCAGACCGTTGGGGATCTTGGAGAAGTCGTCGCGACCCAACTCCTTCTGCTCCTTGAAGCAGAAGGGACAGTGATCGGTCGCCACCACCGCGAGATCGTCGGTCAGGAGACCGCGCCAGAGCGCCTCCTGGTCGGCCTGCGAGCGCAAGGGGGGAGAGCACACGAACTTGGCGCCTTCGAAGCCCTCGCGGGCGAGGTCTGCCGCCGAGAGGAATAGGTACTGGGGACACGTCTCCGCGAATACCGACTGGCCCCGGTCACGAGCATCCACGACCTCGGCCAGGGCCTCGGCGGCGGAGAGGTGAACGATGTAGAGAGATGCCCCGGCAACCCGGGCCAGTTCGACCGCCCGATGGGTGGCCTCACCTTCCAGGATGGCCGGGCGGGTGGACTCGTGAAAGCGTGGGGCGACCTCGCCCCGCTCCAGCGCCTGGGCCACCAGCTGGTCGATCGCGATGCCATTCTCCGCGTGCATCTGGATCAGGGCTCCGTTGCCGGCCGCCCGCTGCATGGCCTGCAGGATCTGACCATCGGTGGAGTAGAAAACCCCGGGGTAGGCCATGAACAGCTTGAAGCTGGTGATCCCTTCCTCCACGAGCTGGTCCATCTCGCGTAACGAGGAGTCGTTCACGTCCGACAGGATCATGTGGAAACCGTAGTCCCCGGCGCACCGGCCCTCGGCCTTGCGCTGCCATGCTTCCAGCCCCTCGTGCAAGGAGCCGCCACGAGTTTGCATGGCGAAGTCCACGACCGTGGTGGTGCCACCCCAAATCGCAGCCCGAGTCCCGGTTTCGAAGGTGTCCGCGGAGAACGTCCCCCCAAAGGGCATCTCCATGTGAGTGTGGACATCGATCCCGCCGGGCAGCACGTAGCGGTCACTGGCGTCCACCACCCGATCCGCGGTCGCGCCAAAGGACCGGCTCAATTCAGACCCCGTGGCTGCCAGCGCCAGAATCCGGCCGTCCTCGATCAGGACATCGGCGAGCGCCACTGACCCCGCCGTGACCACGGTCCCGCCCTGCACGATCAGACGCATCGTCCACCCCCACCCTGGCTGGCGCGAGCCAGCCGGTTGGCCGGTCTCGCCGGCAGCCCAGCCCAGTTCACGGCCACCTCACGGAGCCCCGAGCGCCTGATAGGAGTCGGGCCTGCGGTCGCGGTAGAAGGCCCAGCGCTGGCGGACCTCGTCAAGCACGCCCATGTCCAGGTCGCGGACCACCACCTCGTCGTCATGATCCGACCCCGCCTCGCCGACCAAGGCGCCCTGGGGGTCGACGAAATAGGAGCTGCCGTAAAAGTCGTTGGCGCCCAGCGGCTCAACTCCGACTCGGTTGATCGCGCCGACGAAGTACTCATTGGCCACCGCCGCGGCCGGCTGTTCGAGGCGCCAGAGATAACCGGAGAGACCGCGGCTGGTGGCGGAGGGATTGAACACGATGCGCGCACCCGCCAGACCCAGCGCCCGCCAGCCCTCCGGGAAGTGGCGGTCGTAGCAGATATACACCCCGATCCGACCCACCGCCGTGTCGAAGACCGGGTAGCCGAGATTGCCGGGCCGGAAGTAGAACTTCTCCCAGAAGCCCTCCACCTGAGGAATGTGGTGCTTGCGGTACTTGCCGAGGTAGCGCCCGTCGGCGTCGATCACGGCAGCGGTGTTGTAGTAGACCCCCGGCTGCTCCTCCTCGTACACCGGGACCACCAGCACCATCTGGGTCTCCTTGGCTAGGGAGCACATGAGTTCCACGGTGGGCCCATCGGGCACCCGCTCGACCAAGCGATAGTACTGGGGGTCCTGGACCTGGCAGAAATACGGACCGGCGAAGAGCTCCTGGAAGCAGAGAACCTTCGCCCCCTGGTCGGCGGCCCTACGGGCCATGGCGACATTGGCAGCCACCATGGAGTCTCCACTTCCGGTCCAGTGGCTCTGAACCAGGGCCGCTCTGACCACGTCTGGCATGACGCCATCCCTCCCAAAATCCACCTTTGCGTGTGCCGAGAGTCTTCCACTCCGGCGACGCGATCGTCAAGCCCGAGAGGCGGCCGCCCCTCGGACAGGGCACCGTCCTTGCTTGAAGGTGCCGCCGGTGCAGCTCCGACCTGGTTGTCCCCGGCGGGTGGTTCCCCAGCTTCAGGACCAGCTCACGCCGCGGCGCTTCAAGGCCGAACTCGGCCCCACGGAGAGCGACTACCACTGCTCCAGCTATGGAGTGGGCCTTGACCGAGACCTCAACGCCCCGATCAACCCCGTCGGGTGGGTCCCCCTGGCCGTCGCCGCCAGTGCGGTGGACACCGGAACGGCCTCTGGCGGCTGACCGTGGACCCGGGCCCTCTACCGTGAGGCACCTGTCGCAGATTGATGAACGGTTGCAGTCGAGTCGTGCGAATTCGCGGTCCCGGCCTCTGTCACCGGGACGCGGGCCTTGACAAGGTCCCGGCAGCCGAGTTGGATAGGGCCAGGCGACAGGCAGCCCGTATCAGTGGAAGGCCATGTCTTGTGGGAATCCGAATTCTCGGATCCATCGAGGTTGATGGTGTCGACAGCACCCTCCTGGGGGGCCCGTTGCAGCGGGGGGCTCTGGTGGGCCTTGCCCTCAACCTCAACAGGCCAGTCCCGCGCGATCGACTTATCGCTTCGATTTGGGAGGACCCTCCCCCCAGCGCCACGGCCACGCTGCACGGATATCTGAGTCACCTGAGGCAGGCTCTGGCGCCCACCTCGTTCCGGATCGAATGGCGGCAGTCCGCCTACCGCCTCCGCGGGCCGGAGGATGACCTCGACGTGATCCACTTCGAGAACCTGATCACGACCGCCGAGGACCTGCTGGCGGGCGGCAGCGAGCCTGAGCTCGAGCTGGCGGACCAACAGCTGCGGACCGCACTCAGCCTCTGGCGGGGCGATCCTCTGCCCGGTCTCACCCACCAGCCCGGCCCCAGGGCCGCGGTCAGCCGCCTCGCCGAACGCCGGGTCACGGCGGTCACCCATCTGATGCGTGCGCAGCTCCTCCGCGGACGTCACGAGGAGTGCGTCCCCGAAGTTGAGGCGGCCCTCGAGCACAACCCCTTCCACGAGGAGCTCTGGGCGCTGCTGATGATCTGCCTCTACCGGTGCGGGCGCCAGGCGGAAGCTCTGGCTGCCTATCGGCGCGTCCGCCAGCTCTTGATCGACGAGCAGGGGCTGGACCCGGGCCTCCGGCTGACGAAACTGGAGAGAGCGATCCTGGCGCACGACCCGCGCCTGGACGGCGCCGAGTTCCTGTCGGGGCCAAGGGCCACGCCCCTCCCGGCGAGCCCTGCGCCGGTGCCGGATGCCGGGGCCGGCACTTCTATGCGAACGCCCCACCTCCCGGCATGGAGGACCACCTTTGTGGGGCGTAGAGACGAGCTCGCAACCCTGTCCCGACAGCTGCGAGGGCAGCGCCTAATCACGCTGGTTGGGCCAGCGGGGATCGGCAAGTCCCGGCTGGCCTGCGAACTTGCCCGGGCGGCCGCCCCTGGCCACGGAGGCGCTGACCCGCTCTTCGTCGATGCCAGCACCGTGACCGCCGAGGAGGGCCTGCTGCGTGCCGTGGCCGCCGCTCTCCATGCTGACGGACCGGTGGTCACGGTCCAGGGAATAGCAACCGCAATCCGACCCCGGCCCAGCCTGATCATTCTCGACGGCGCCGAGCAGCTGGAGACCGCGGCGGCCGAGGTCTGCGCGGACCTAGTCGAAACCTGTCTGGACCTCAGGCTCGTGGTCACCAGCCAGTGCGCCTTGCAGGTGCGCGGGGAGCAGCTGTTCGAGGTCGGGCCGCTGTCGCTGTTCGCGGGCTCCGGCTTCGACCGGGAAGGTGTGCTGGCCAGTGAGGCTGTGAGACTGCTGCTGGACCGCGGGTCTTCGAGAGCCGACCAGGACCCCACCGACACTGACCTTGGTGCGATCGACCAGATCGGCCGGAGACTCGACGGCGTGCCCCTGGCTCTGGAGCTGGCTGGAGCCGCGGCGAGGTCGTTGTCCTGGGCGGACGTCCGAGACGGTCTCTCCGACCGCTTTCGGCTGCTGGCGTTGACCAGCCCGGAGGTTGTACCCAGGAGGACCCTGCTGGGCGCGATGGAGTGGAGCTACGCGCTGCTGAACCCCGACCAGAAGCTCCTCCTCCGCCGCCTGGGAGTCTTCGAGGGTGCGTTCGACCTGGCCTCAGCAGAGGCGGTCTGCAGTGACGACAGACCCGGACGGGCCGAGGTGGCGGGCCTGCTGGCGCAGCTGATAGGGCGCTCCCTGGTCAGTCGACAACCGGCCGGGGAATGCTGCCCCTACCGCCTGCTGGAGACCGTGCGTGAGTTTGCCCGCTCCCAGTTGGAGCGGACACCAGAGGAGTCAAGACGGGTGAGCGAACGTCACGCCGACTACTTCCTGGAGTATGCCGAAGTGGCCCGCACCCATCTGGCCGGGACGGACGGACCGCAGTGGCACTCCGCAGTCCACGCGCGCGAGCTCGACATCACCCTGGCCGCCCATCGGCTGCAGGCCCAGGGCGACCTGCAGCGGGCTGCCCGAATCGCGGTCGCGGTGGGTCCATTCCTAGAGGGCCGCTACCGTCTGCGCGATCTGGAAGCCAGTTGCGCGCCGTACGTGGCCAGCCCTGAGGTGGAACCAGCCACCCGGGCCCGAGCTGCCTACCTTCTGGCTCAGGCCCAGTTCCTCTCAGACCGGATCGAGGCCGCCGCCACCACCATAAGCCAGGCGCTGGAGACCCCCGGCCCTCCGAGTGTCGGTAGGCTGCAGCTGCGAACTTTGCGGTCGGAGATCTGGCGCACCGAGAACGTTGACTCGGAGCGGCTCTTGGCCGAGTTGGATGACATACTCGCCGACCCCCGCCTTGCCGACGACCCCACGGCTGCAGCCGAGGCTCGTCGCGTGGCGGCCAACGTGTGCTGGGAAACAGGCGACCTGGAGGCTGCTCGCCGCCACGGTGACCTGGCCCGGACCCACTGCCAGCGCCTCCGCCTGGGACGCGCCCTGGCCGAGGCCAACACCTATCTCTCCGGAATCACCCGGGACCTGGGCGACCTGGGCGAGGCGGAGTACCTGCTCCGGCAGGCCCGGGCTTTCTTCGATGCCATGGAAGACCCGATGCAGGCCGCCTATGCCGAGTACGCATTGGGACGAATCCTGCTGCTGCGTGGCCGTTCCCGGGAGGGACTCGACCTGGGGCGGTCCAGTCAAGTGCTCTTCGCCCGCATCGGGGACGAGTGGGGCGTCGCCGTCTCCCAGCGGCTGCAGGGGGAGAGCGCGCTGGCCCTGGGCGACACCGCCGAAGGGGAACGTCTACTGCGCACCGCACTCGACTTCATGCGCCAACGTGGATTCGGCGACGATATCGCCGCCCTCTCAGAGGCCCTGGCACGATGCTTGCTGCAGGCTGGAGAAGCCAGTCAAGCGGAAACGCTCTGTACCGACGCACTGGTGGCCTACGGGCAGCGGAGCAGGGGACGCCAGAGAGGCCCGCTGCTCACCACCCTAGCGTTGGCGGTATTGGCACAGGGGGAAGGCAAGCGTGCCAGGGAACTAGCCGCCGAGGCCGTCGCCGCCTGCCGGGCATCGGGGTCAAGAATGGCCCTGCAGAAGGCCCTGGCTGCCGAGGAGCTGGCGTCGGCCACCGCGCAGTCACCACGTCAGGAGCAGGAGTCGGCGGGCGTGCACGAATAGGGCCAGGAGAGAGCTGGCAGCACAGCACCCGACGTCACTCTGGCTGGCGTGGTGGGCGGGGCACGCCGGAGAAGCCGGGCGATGCGAGAGGAACGATCCCTCCGGGGACGCCTCGGGCCCCCTCCATCGACTTCGAAGCTCCCGCAAGGCTGTCCGCCGGCGTGCGCAGGCGTGTGCCACGAAGTCGGTTTCCGGGACCTGAGTCAGTCAGGGTCCGCCATGGTTCGCCTGCGTCCGGCGCCGTTGCCGTCAGCCCGGTCCCGGTCCCGGCCCCGACCACCATTCCCGGGCAGATCCAACGAGCCCCTGGCCCCTGGGCACGTCGCTACCAGAATCCGACGGCCCTTGATCGCTGCATCGCCTTGCCCGTCGGGCACTGCGGCGCCGTCTCCATCCGATCGCCACGTGGGTCGCGGTCCCCTCCCAGTGATACGGGGGGCTGCCCAGTTGTGAGCGACCACCCCTCTGGCGCCCTGGCCAATCCCGCGCTCTACTGGCAACGCACAGCGGCCAAGCCTGGCCCCAGCCCGCCAACTCCAACCTTTGCTGGTAGGGCCGTAGCCGGTGCGCGTGTGTGCGCATAGCGCATATGATGGTGCGCGTCGTGCACACACCGGCGCCGCCTCTCCTTCCCCTCTTCCGCTCCACCCACCAAGCAGAGCTACTGGTCTTGGTGCTGATCAACCCGGACACCGAGCATTCCCTCTCGGATCTCGCCCGCCGCTTGGGCGTGCATCACGCCACCGTGAACCGGGAGGTCGACCGACTCGAGTCAGCCGGCCTGCTCCGCAGTCGGCGAGTCGGCAACCTCCGTCTCGTTCAAGCCAACCCCGAATCTCCCATCCTGCCAGAGGTCAAGGCATTGGTCTTGAAGGCGATTGGCCCCGCCCACATTGTCGCCCAAGAATTGAACCGAGTCTCAGGCATCCAGGCGGCATGGATCTATGGCTCTTGGGCGGAACGCGCGGCCGGGCAGCCGGGCCCACCCCCTCAGGACCTCGATGTCCTGGTCATTGGCTCGCCTGATCGGAACGCGGTTCACCGGGCCGCCCGCGCCGCCGAGGAGCGGCTCGGTCTTGATGTCAACGCCCTGGTCCGCTCCCCTGAGGCGTGGGCCACACCTGAGGAGGGCTTCTTGATCGCGGTTCGGAGTGGAGTGCTGGTTCCCGTCCCCTTGGCCGAGAAGCCGTGACCCGCCTGGAGGACCTGCGTAGCCAAGGCCCGCTCCAGGACATACACCGGATCCCGCCGCCACCGCCCGGCTCCTCGATGATGCACGCCCGCACCTGAGGACCGCCAGGCTGGCCGTCCGCGAGTCGGCCTTGGCCGGCGCATATCAACTGGCCTACGACGCTGCCCGCAAGGCTTGCACTGCGACCCTGGCGGCGCGTGGCCTGAGGGTCCGGGGTCAAGGTGCGCATGCCAACCTGATCCTCATCATGCAAGAGCTTTACGCCCCCACCCCGGGCGCCCGGGCCCTTGAGCAGATGGACCGGATACGCCGCACGCGCAATCTCGCTGAGTACCACGGCTATCCGGTCGATCCCGCTGAGCTGGAGGAGGACCTCGCCGCCGCTGGCGACATCGTGGCCACTGCGGAGAAGATCGTCGGGCCCAAGTGAGGGTGACTGGTCCCCAAATGGCTCGGCCGCGCGGAGCATCGCGAGGGCCAACAGGCGAGCCTATGGACGACGAGAGTGGCAGCAGCAGCCCGATGCGGGGATGCCAGGCACGACCCAGAGCGGCCGGCACGTGCGGAGCCCTCTGGGCAAGGTCGCTACCGTTTCACCGGCGCCGTGGATGGGCGGTGACACCAGAGAGACCACATGCCGCCAATAAGGCATGCTTGCCACGGCGCACCGGGCCCCAGGTTCGGCACCCTTTAGAATGCGGGGACGAGCATGCAACGACGCCGGGCGGCCCGGGTCATCCTGGTGGACGAGTCCGGAGCGGTTCTGCTCTTTCGCGGTGGAGATCCCGCCCGGCCGGCCGTCGGCACGTGGTGGTTCACCCCTGGGGGAGCGGTCGAACCTGGGGAGATGACCGAAACGGCGGCGAAACGCGAGGTGCGAGAGGAGACGGGACTCGAGGTGACCGACCTTGGTCCCGTCGTCCTACGCCGCCAGGTCGACTACGAATTCGAGGGCACGCGGTTCTCTCAGGCAGAAGACTACTTCCTGGTTCGCTGCGAGCACTTCGACATCAGCGACTCTGGCTGGACAGACGGAGAACGTCGAGTTATCGAGGCGTGTCGCTGGTGGTCATCTGAAGCACTGCGGAGCACCAAGGAGACGGTGTATCCAGATGGCTTGGCCACACTCCTGAATGAGCTGGCAATTTCGACCGTTGGCCCGCGCGATCGTCGAGCCGTCGTTCGGGAGGGGTATGACCGGGTCTCCACCACGTATCGCGGCGACAGCGATACTCCCCCCGAGCACCGGCTGTGGATTCGTGAGCTCCTTGGCCACCTCGGCGACAAGGCTGAGGTTATGGACTTGGGCTGTGGCTGTGGAATCCCTGTGGCCCGAGACCTGACCCGGGCTGGGCACCACGTGACAGGGGTCGACTTCAGCGACGTGCAGATCGCTCGCGCCAAGCAACTGGTCCCGGCAGCGGACTTCGTCAAGGCCGACATCACGGCCGTTGAATTCGCCTTAGCGTCCTTCGACGCGGTGGTGTGCCTGTACGCGATCATCCACCTCCCACTTGAGGCTCAGGCCCCGTTGATTGGCAACATCGCGGGCTGGCTCAGGCCCGGAGGGCGGCTGCTGCTGACGGCGGGAGACACGGCCTGGACAGGGGCGGAGGACGGTTGGCTGGGCGGCGACGCGGAGATGTGGTGGAGCCACGCCGACCGAGCGACCTACCGCGGCTGGCTCGGTGCGGCGGGCCTGCAGATCACCTCTGAAGGCAGCATCCGGGAGGGACTTGGAGTTCACTCGGTGTTCTGGGCGCGCCGTCCCTGAGCCGGAGCGTCTGGACCCGATCCGTCCGGGTGAGCTTCGGCCTCAGCGGTCGCCAGCGGCAGGCCCGTCAGTCGAGCACAGCCTCAATTGCTGCCACGGCCCTGCCCGCAGCCGCTGCTGGAGCGTCCGGCTCGGCCATCCTGACAGCACCGCCTCTTATCGCCGGGTCTCGAAGTAGCGTCATGATCGCCGCAGCCAAGTGGGCTGGGGTGGCCGCGGAGGGCCGTATCCAGACTCCGCACGAGTGGGCAACTACCGCGCTGGCCACGTTTGCGGTGTCGAGTCCGTGGGGCAGCACCCCGACCGGCATGCCAGCGGCCAATGTCTTGGTCGTGAGGCCCCATCCTCCCGCGCAGACCACGGCACTGACGAACGGCAGCAGTTGCGAATGGGGTAGGTTCTCGGCCAAGGTGACATACACGGGTGGGCCAGGGACTGCCGAAAGGTCAACCCCCGTGATGATCATGCCGACTTGGATAGCCCTGGCAGCCTCGGCGAGGGCTGCAACGGGGAAGTCGGGCTGGCCGGACGATGCCGCCGCGAGTACCAGCGGACGGCGGCGTAGACGTTCGCGAATTCCTGCCGGGACGCTCCCCGGTGGATCCCATGGCGTGGCCCCGATGGCAACTGCGCCCGGTGGCATGCGCTCGGGCGGGAGCGCCGATGGCCCAAGGATAAGGCTCAGAGTTGGGGAGACCGCGTAGGCCCAGGCTTCGGTCGCAGTCCGCGACTCGGGCCCAAGGCCGAGCTGAGACCGAAGGTCGGCCCACCAGGCCTGGTACTCGGTGACGATGTCACCTCGGCGGTCCCACTCGGCCCACGACATCTCGAAGAGGCCGTCCATCAGCTCGTCCCCGGAGAAGCAGTGGTGGACGTAGCTGACCCAGGGGACATGTGCCTCCCTCGCGGCCAGACCCGGCCCGTAGTGGAAGGGATCGGCCAGGACCAGGTCGAACAAGCATCCAACCAGCAGCGGCCGCAAAGTCCCAAACGACGCTCGGGCGAACTGGACGCGCCGCCGCAGAGCGTCCTCAAAGCCTCTCGGCCTGCCCTCGAACGCGGTTCCGGCAAGCGTCATGTCGTCAGGCTGCCACGGCAACCCCATCGCGGCAGCAATACTCCGCACCATTGGCGGCCCCGAGACCACCACCTGGTGACCGGCCCGTCCCAGTGCCTCCACAACGGGGACGATCGGATACCAGGTTCCGGCGTTGTGATCCGGTGCCCAGAGAACTCGCATAGGTCTGGTCGCCAGGTTAGCGGTCGGCTCAGACGGAGTCGTCGAATCCAATGACAACCTCCTTCTCCGGACTGGCAGCGAGCGGAGACCAGCCCGGAGATGCCCAAGAAGTGGCCAGCGCAAGGCGAACAGCGCTACTGCTGGGCGGCTCCCCTGGCCGTCTTGCCATCTACCTACTGCCGCGAGACCAGAGCCCCTATCTGTTCGTCGGTGGATCTGGCGGCCGTGCGCTCCTCGGTGAAAGAGCTCAGTCAGTGGGTACATCCCGACAGCGGCGACCTTGTGCTGAGCCAGGGCATCCACCCGAAGGTCGCAGCGGACATGCTCGGGCACGCGACCGTGGCGATCACCATGAACACCTACTCCCACGTCACTCCGGGGATGCATCAGGCTGCGGTAGACGCCTTGGACCGGATTGTCGGGCCACCCGGCTGATCCCAGGTGTAGTAGAGCCCACCGGCCGCGAGGCAGGCAGGGCCCGCCACAGTGGTGGAAACCCTCATTTTGAAGTGGCGGGAGGCGAGGGGAACGATCCCTCCGGGGACGCCTTGGGCGCCCCCATCGATTTTGAAGCTCCCCAAAGGCTGTCCGCCGACGTGCGCAGGCGTGCGCCACGAAGTCGGTTTCCGGAACCTGAGTACGTCATGGTCCGCCAAGATCCGGCACTGTGTGGCGCCGTTGCCGTCAGCGTTGCCGTCAGCGTTGCCGTCACCGCTGTCCTGGTGGGGACCGCCATTCGCGCCCAGACTTGGGCGCGGGCAGGGTCCGGTGCGCGCCGCTGCCTGGCTCATTGGGTTGCTAGGACATCGCTGCAGCACCTTGACTGGCTATCTTCGGGGACCCGTCCGGTAGCGCCCGCCAAGTGATGAACGGCAGAGCGGATGCCGGTACTGGGGGCGGTTCCCCTTATTGTCCACCCTCTGCCATCCAGCCAAGACGCCTATGTGTCTGTCAGTGGATCTGGCGCGGGTGCGCTCCTCCGCGAAGGAGTTCAGTCAGGTAGCCCATCCTGAGGACGACGACCAACTCGAATCCGTTCCCGAGTCGGCACATGGGAGAGCAGTCGCTCGATTACGATCGCGCCAGCGGCTTGTGGGGAATAGCCGGCCGGCGGCTCGGGAACGAGCGGATCGAGGTCATGCAGAAAGGCACGGTCTCTGAGCTTGGCCTCCAGATTCTGGACGAAGTCCTCGCGCGCGACCCCGGGGAGATAGTGCGCTGAGATCAGGCGCCCGACCCGGGCTACATCGAGGGGAAGGCGCGTCAGCCCGAGCCAAATGTCGAAGAGGTCGCGGCCCTTGCGCCGCTGAAACAGGGCGCGCGTCTTCGAAACCAGCAGTTCCTCATCCGAGTACGTAAGGACGGCCCCCGTGCCCGAACGCCACGGCGACATCACGCGAAGGGGCACGGTCCGCGGAACCTCTTTGGCTTCGGTCTCGCGCTGATTGATCTCAACCTTGATGCGGAGCGGCTTGCCTCCATGCGCGGTCGGAGCGTGGAAGTAGAACCGGAAGCTCCGATCTCTGGCCTCGTAGGAGGTCCGCTCCAATCCAAGCCGAGCCCCAGCCTGTCGTAGAGCATCAACCTGCTCACCGATCGGCCCGAGGGATTGACGGCAGTAGTCGAGGTCCTCCGAATAGCGCTCCGGTTGCGGTAACACGAGCTTGTGGAGGGCCGTCCCGCCGCGGAGCGCCCAATCCTTGCCTAGCTCAGGGTCGTTAGCGATTTCCACCATGAGCGCGGCGAGGATCAGATCCTGCTCTACCTGACGCATCGTGGGCCAGCGCACCAGGCGCTGCCACTGAGTCAGATAAACGTCGGGGATCATCTACGCGTCCGGTTCCACAACTGCGTTCACCCTCAGATGCCAAGTCCTGTCTGTCGTCAGGATCGGCACCCGACTCCCAGGCTCGAGCAGGACGGTGCGGGCGCCGCGAACCAACTCGGCGAGTGGAGCAAGATCCACCTGGCCATGAAAGGTCTCCGCCAGCCACCCGAGACGCTGAGCCACAGGGACGGGCTGCTGCGCCGCGATCCGAGCCACAGCCGCGCCATCCAACGGCCCAAGCTCTCGCAAGACCGTGGCGACGTTGCTCCAATACCCAGCCCGCTCCGGGAAGGTCGAGAGGTCAACGGCCAGGGTCTCAGGGGCTGCGACCGTGACGTAGCCGGTGTGAACCGCCCTCCGCACGGTCGGCACATGTCCGACGAGGCGGCTTGTGACAAAGCGCAGGTGGACCCGCCCGCAGTCGCGGTCCCGAAGCTGTCGGTCGACCATCACCTGGAACGCCTGGGGTGCCTGGTGAGCTGCGCCATGCATCTCGGCCGCACTCAGCAGCCCGACGTAATAGTCGCGATGGAGGTGCTGCATCATGCCATCAATGAACCACTCGCCAGGAACCACGCCCCAAGACCGAAAGTCCGGCGGCACGACCACGTAAAAGCCTTCGGCGGGAGAGAAGACGCGTCCGGCGCGCCTCAGACGCGAAAGCCCAAGGTGCACCGCACCTAGTCCGCGCTGCGTACGAGCGGCAGCTTCTTGGGTGGTGAACCACGGTTGGCCGTCTGCCAGCAGGGCGTCTGGGAGATCGGCGATGCGCAGTACCATATGCGCATCCTATCAATAAACGACATAATACGCATACGAGGGCCCACAATCTGCCCCGCTCAACGCTGAGGTGCCGCCGGGTCACTTAGGGTCTTGCGGGGCTGCCGGCAAAAGTGCTCGCCGCCGGCCGCCACGAGCTACGTACCCAGGGTCTGCGACTCAGGACCAGCGCCAAGGTCGCCAGACGTTCCGCCGTTGCCTACCGAACGGGGGTAGTGATAGGCCGGTCGCGGGACGCCACCAAGGCGTACCGAGACCAGCCCATCGCGACTGCTGCCAGGGACGGAGGGGACCGACGCGACCGGTAAGGCGGGCCGTGCCGACACGGCGGCCCAGCGTCGCGTAGGCACCCCGGGGAGCGGGCGGAATCGCGCAGCTGTTCGCCTTGAGCATTTCGGATGCGGGCCACCGGCGAGCCCCCCGTGACCCCACGAGTGCCTGTAACACCGTGGGGTAACACCGTGGGGTCAAGATACTGTCCGCGATCTGGGCTCATCTCGGCCGACGCTTGTCCTGGTCACCCGGTCCCCACGCCACATCCAGGCGTACGTCATCGGCCAACGGCCAAACAGCCTGGTCTCGGCGGACGTCTCTGGGGATGGTGCAGTTTGAGGTTCTACCTGGGGCACTGCCAAATCACGCGGTGCTGAGGGCAGTGGTCGTCCTCTGGTCCGTCGCGGTACCAGCCTCCGACTTCTCTGCGTGGTTGGTGGCAGTCCCCACCAGCGTCGGAGGGGGGTAGCTCGGTGGGACGGCGGAGCAACGGAGAGGGAACTATTTACCACCGAGCGGACGGTCGCTGGGAAGCCGCTCTTGTTGTCGATGGCCTCCGTCAGCGGTTTTACGGCAAGACGCGCGGCGCCGTGGTCGCCCGCCTCCGCGTGGCTCTCCAGGCTCCTGACTCCGGGTTGCCGGCTGCCCGTCAGAGCGAGACCGTGGGGCAGTTCTTGACCGCCTGGATACCGACCGTCCGGTCGCAGATCAGGGCCGGCAGTTGGCGCCGCTACGAGGAGTACGTGAGCCCGCACCTGGCTCCGGAGTTGGGTGCAGTGCAGCTGTCCAAGCTCGGGCCCGATCACGTCCAGCGGTTGCAGGACAGTCTGCTTGCCAAGGGGCTGAGTCCGACTTCAGTTCACCAGGCCCACTCGGTGCTCCACCGAGCGCTGGCTGACGCCATGCGCTGGGGTCGCCTCTCCCGGAACGTGGCTGAACTGGTTCGGCCTCCTCGGATGAGTCCATCTCACATGACAACCCTGGGCCCGGAGGACGTTCTCACATTCCTCGACGCGGCGCGGGGACATCGGCTCGAAGCCCTCTTCGTGGTGGCAGTGAGCACAGGAATGAGACTCGGGTAGGTGCTCGAGCTGCGGTGGAATGCTGTCGATTTCGACCGCAGGAATCTGCGCGTGGTGGCGACCCTGGTCCCCAAGCCTGGAGGCGGATGGACTCTGAGCGAGCCCAAGACGGCGATGGGAAGGCGCCAGATCGCTCTGACTACGAGGGCGATAGAGGCCCTGCGGCAGGGGCGAATCTCTCAGGACGGGGAGCGCGAAGCGGTGGGTGCTGAGTGGACCGATGACGACTTCGTGTTCACCGGCCCTACGGGGCAGCCCCTCTCGGGGGAGCACGTTCTTCGTCGCGAGTTCTGGCCCCTGCTGACCCAGGCTGGGCTGCAACAGATCCGCTTTCATGACTTGAGACATACCGCGGCTACCCTTCTGCTGAGGGAAGGAGTCCATCCGAAGGTGGTCTCCGAGATGCTCGGACACTCCACGATCGCGATGACCCTGGACCGCTACTCCCACGTCACCCCAGACATGCAGCAAGCCGCGGTGCAGCGGATGGACGCGGTGATCTGAAGGTCTTGACGATGACGCCGGGCCCGCTTCAGACGGCCGGTGTAACCAGCTCTCGCTGCTGTCGTCGCCACCCGGCGGCGTCCATGGTTCGAGATCGTGCGGCTGGTTCGCGGCCAGAGGCCGAGGATGTCGAGTCGTCCTCGCGCCCCGCTTGCGCGCTGGGGTCCCTGGGGAGAAGATTCGTCGAGCCGTCGCGGATCACATCCGGTCAGCCGACGATTGACCAGGGGGAGTGCAGTGGAAGACGCCCAATCGTTCCGGGAAGGCCTCGACACGATCACCATGAGCGGGTCAGGCACGGCCAGCGTGCCCCCTGACCGGGTGGAGATCTGGTTGCAGGTCGTTGGTGAGGACCGCGACAGGGGCAAGGCTTATGAGAAGGCCGCCCGACTCTCCAAGCGCTTGGCCGGGCTGCTGGACGAGCTCGAGGTCCCGGAACTGCGCCGAATCACGACCGGAGTCCAGGTGGATCGGCGATATGACGAGCGCGGCCAGCCGGCCGGCTACCGTGCCCAAGGGACAGTCCGGGTCCGGCTGGACGCTGACGGGCCCCTGAGCAGCCTGATCAGTCGGGCGGTCGACGAGGCCGAAGCGAATGTGGGCGGTCCCTACTGGTCGGTGAGCGCCCGCAACCCTGAGCACCTGGAGGTGGTGCGCCGTGCCGCAATGGACGCTCGGCAACGAGCCGAGGTCTGTGCGGACTCTCTGGGTCTGACGCTGGGACGACCAATCCGGGTCCAGGAAGAGGATGGGGGCCGGCCCCAGCATCAGATGAGGAAGGTCATGCCTGGCGCGCTGCAGCCGTTTCGTGCGGCCGCCGGCCCCAGCGAGGTCCAGGTCGAATCTGGCAGCGTCCTTCTGGAAGCGCGCGTGATCGTGACCTTCGCCCTGGCTCCGGGGCCTCGAGCAAGGCCGGATTGAGGCAAACGGCCGAGCCGCCTCACTGACAGGGTTTTCCACCTCGTCCGACCCGCTCGACCGGACTCCGCCCGACGGAGTCCAATGTGACTTGCGTGCTCGCTCCTGGCTGGGTCGAACAACATGATCTCGCCTTGGAGGGGGGCGTCCAGGCGGACCCCCAAGCGATCCGATCGCCCATGTCAACCAAGGTGTGAACCTGCGGACAGTGGGGGCTGGTCGGCTCGGGCCCGAGGCCGTTGGATGGCCTTCCTCAGCGACCGCCCGTGACCTCCGGAAGAAGGCGGGACATGCTCTGGCGGCGCCGACTCCCGTTGCCGTCAGCGTTGCCGTCAAACCCCTCTCTCCGAGCAGCAGAGAAAGCTCCTAGAGCCACCGGAGCAGGCCAATTTTGAATTGGCGGGAGGCGAGGGGAACGATCCCTCCGGGGACGCGATGTCGCGCCCCCCATCGATTTTGAAGATCGAGGGGCCCACCTGGACCCATGCACTCCCAAATTCAGGATAGCGAATCGGGCGGGGCGGGGATGGGGTGGACAGATGAGTGAATCCCGCTCTGGTGGAAGCCAGAGCAGGATCCCCGCGAGCTTGGAAGGCGCCCAGCAGCGCTGAGCGTGCGCCTCTTGACGACCGACCGCAATCGTCCAGTAGCCGAGTTGGTGCCACCGCCAACCACGGCCCAGCCGTCAGTGGCGCCTACCTGCTCCCCGATCCTGATCTACAGTGGCGCTCAACACCGGCTCGACCGTGGACCATCTCATAGCAGAGTGGCGGGGCACGCCGCCCATGAGCGAGCGGCTTCCCCCTCCATGCCGCCAGGGAGTTCGTATTGACCGAGCCTCTTCGAGCAGGTCGCAGAGCATCGGCCCACGATCCGGGCCTGCCGCAGGAGGCCCTCTTCCGGGACAGTGCCGAGCGGTTCGCCCTGCATCCCCGTTTCGCGAGCCCTGCTGCTGCCCCCAGGAGCCATCCTGGCGTCCCCTCTGACTCCGCTTGACACCGTTCCAGCTCGTAGCCGCCGCAGACCTCCTGCCGCATGTCCGAGTGGTGAGCTACAAACCCGCGCCAGAGTGCGGAGGCCTGGCTGGCCGGCTTGCGCACCCTGGCTTCTGGCTCCCGGTTGCGGCCCTGAATGCCAGGGGCCGGCTCGCCGAGTGTCGAGGCCGCCAGCGGTTGTTGGAACAGTCGTAGCTGCCTTTGGCCGCGGCTCGCGACCAGCACCGAAGAACGATTGGAGACCGCCCGCTCCCTCCGCCCCCATGGGACGCTACTTGAAAGTTAGGGGTGAAGAGGCGTACCGTGCAGTCAGGCCATGCCCCTAGCTTCTCAACGTCCTCTCCAGGGCGAAGCGGCCCGGTCGTAATGCCGCACCAACTTCGCCTCCTGGCCGCCAGCCTCGTGTCCGGGGTCGCGTGCTTGGTCGCCCTCACGGGTTGCGGGAGCGTCCCTGCCCATCTGACCCTGCGTAGGCGCAGGGCGCCGGCCGCCCATCAGACGGCAACCCCAACCGCTGCTCCGGGTCAGCTGGCAGCCGCCCCCTTGCCGCGGGGGGCGCGGTTGGCCGAGGCGCTCTCCCTGAAAGGCCGCCTGTCCGCGAAAGCGGTCTCCGGCTACGCCGTGCAGTGCGGCGTCTACCCGGGTCAGGGCTACCTTGCCACGGTCCAACTCTCGGTCCCAGGCAAGCCCGTAACCCTGACCATTCAGCTCCCCATGTACAACGGCCCCGGTCAATATCTGGTCGAGTCGGCGGCCGGCTCCGCTACCAACATCGCCGCCGCCCGACTCGGCGCTTACGGCAGTGCTGACGCCGGGTCAGTAACGATTGCCGCCGGTGGCCGCGGGGGGGCGCTCACGGTCTCATTCGGCCGGTCAGCCAGCCGCAGTGTGCCCCCCACAGAGCAGATCTCCGGAGCTTGGACCTGTGCGCCCGCGGGCGCCGGGTACGGGGCCAGTCGGGCCACGGGTGCGATAAACGCGTACCAGGACCTCACTGTGAGTGGGGTTCTGGCTGGACACGTGGGCCCATCAGACGTGCCTGGCCCGGATCTGGTGGCGCAGGCGCCCAATTGCGGTGTCTTCCGAACTGCCTCGGGAGGCCACTTCAACCTCGCCATGGTGGTGGACGTGGACGGTCACCATTACATCCTCGACGTGCAGCTCCAGCAGTACCAGGGAGCGGGACAGTACTACCCCAGTTTCACCGCCCAGAGCCTGCCCCGGCAGGCCGACTGGGCGACCGCAGAGGTAGTGCGCGACGCCGCCCCTGCCTCGCCCGGGGAGATACCCAGCTCAAGCTGGGCCGCGGTCGGCGGCGACTTTCGCCTCAATCCGGGACTCTCCTCAGGGCTCATGGCCATCCGCTTCATGAACCGCACCGGAGCCTCCTTCGTCATAACCGGGAGCTGGAGCTGCTGACCTCCAAGCCAGCCTCCAGCGACACTCCCAGAAGGCGATCCCTGGCTGCCGGGAGACCACCAGCTCCTCCGGGGCTCTCGGGGTCGAACTCACTCCCGGAGAGTGGCGAGACCTATAATCCGAAGCCCATGGACGACAAGGCGATGGTCGACCTGCTGGAGCGGGTTGGCAATCTGTTCACGTCGAGCCTAGATGTCAAGGTCAACATCGACTTCACGCTGAGAGCGCTGTCGCAGCTGGTGGAGTGCGACTCGGAGACAGTCTTCCTGCTCGATGACGAGGAGAGCCGACTGACCGCGATGGTCACCTACCCGTACACCGAGCAGGTCAGCAGCGTCGCCTCTTTTGGACTGGGAGAGGGCATCGTGGGCTGGTCGGTCGCCGAACGTAAGGCGACCCGGGTGAGCGACGCCACCACCGATCCGCGCTTCAAGACCCTCGCTTCGGGCACCACCCCCAAGAGTGTGATGGTGATGCCTCTGGAGTCCCCCAACCGGGTGGTCGGCGCCCTGACTCTGGGCCGCAAGAAGGTGAAGCCGTTCACAGATCTGGAGCAGGCGCTGGTGCGGGTCATCGCCAACCAGGCCGCCATCAGCCTGGACAACGCGTCTCTGCACGCCTCGGCCCAGCGTCAGTTACAAGAGATCGCGCTGCAGAAGCACGAGCTGGAGGTGGCCAACGCGCAGATCCGCGAGAACAGCCGCCTCAAGAGCGAGTTTCTGGCCAACATGAGCCACGAGCTGCGCACCCCTCTCAACTCCATCCTCGGATTCAGCGAGATCCTGAAGGACAACTTGGCGGGCAAGATGACCCCCCAGCAGGAGCAGGAGTGCCTACAGAACATCCATTCTAGTGGGCGCCACCTGCTCAACCTGGTGAACGACGTCCTGGACCTGAGCAAGATCGAGGCGGGACGCCTGGAGTTGCAGTACGAGGAGTTCCAGCTCGGGATCTGCATCGCCGAGGTCCTGACAGTGGTGAGACCCCTGGCCGAGAGAGCCGGAGTCAATTTGCTGGTGGAGCTGGACAATGAGACCGCGCTGTTGCGAGCCGACAAGGGCAAGCTCAAGCAGATCCTCTACAACCTCCTGTCCAACGCCATCAAGTTCACCCCTGAGGGCGGGCAGGCGCTGGTCAAGACCCGGACCAAGCCGCGGGCAGGCCAACTCGTGCTGCAGGTCAAAGATAGCGGGATCGGGATCGAGCCCGACCACCACGACCAGATCTTCAGCGAGTTTTTCCAGGTTCAAGCGGCTGCCGACCGGCAGTTTGAGGGAACCGGCCTCGGTCTGGCGCTGGTGAAGCGGCTGGTCGGCCTGCATGGCGGGACCATCAAGGTCGACAGCCAACTGGGCCGCGGCGCCAGCTTCACCGTCACCCTGCCACTGCGGGGGCTGCGCCCGGATGGGCAGTTGCGCAACAAGATCCTGGTCATAGAGGACAACCCGTCCAGCCTGGAGCTCAGTACCCTGGTACTGCGCGGGCAGGGCTTCAAGGTGGAGACTGCCACTGACGGGCAGGAAGGATTACAGAAGGCTAAGGCCCATGCCTATGACCTCATCTTGATGGACATCCAGCTGCCGGGCATCGACGGCCTTACGGTGACGCGCCTGCTGAAGGCCGATCCCCGGACCGCACGAACCCCGATCGTGGCGCTCAGCGCCAGAGCGATGCTGGGCGATGAACGTGAGGCGCTGGAGGCGGGTTGCTCAGGCTACATCACCAAACCCATCGAGGTGAAGAGTTTTCTGAATACGGTGACCGAATACCTGGAGGCACAGGGAGCATGAGCGGGGGCAACAAGACCATCCTCACGGTCGAGGACGACTCTGGCACCAGAGACATCATCCGGCTCGCCTGCGAGCCCCAGCATTACAACGTGCTGGAAGCGACCAGCGGCCCGGAGGGGTTGGAGGCAGTGCTCGAGAGCGCTCCCGACTTGGTCCTGCTGGACATCAACCTGCCCGGGATGTCCGGACTCGATGTCTGCCGGAAGCTCCGAGCTGATGGCCACAAGATCCCGATCATCATGCTCACAGCCAAGAGCGACACCATCGATGTGGTGGTCGGGCTCGAGCTGGGAGCCGATGACTACGTGGTCAAGCCCTTCGAGGTTCGTGAGCTGGTCGCCCGGATAGGGGCCCACCTGCGCCGGGCCGATTCAGTTCCCAGCGAGCTGGTCAAGGAAAGGTTTGAATTCCCCGGACTCAGTATCGACCTCCGCCGCCGGCAGGTGTACCACGATGAACAGGAGGTCCAACTCACCCTGACGGAGTTCAACTTGCTGGCGCTACTCGCCAGCAAGCCCGGCCAGGTGATGAGCCGAGCGGAGTTGCTCCGACGAGTTTGGGGATATGAGGTGGAGATCGAGACCCGCACTGTCGACGCCCACGTCTACCGGCTCCGGCGCAAGATCGAGCCCAACGCGGAGCACCCGACCTACATCCACTCCGTGCCGGGGATCGGCTACCGCTTCGCGGGTTGAGACCTCCGACCCAGGCCCGGGCGGGAGCTGGATGGCAACTACGGGCTGTTAGAGCCGGGTCAGTCGCCAACGGATCGAGGGGGCCGGAATGGTTGCGGGCGCGCGCAGCACCACCGTGTTGGTGGACGAGCCAGAGTCAAGGCGGAACTCCCCCACGATCTGGCCCGGCGTCACTCTGTCGCTGAGCGGGCGCGCGGTCAAGGTGGTGCGCAGCTTGAGGCCGGGCCACCCCACCACGGTCATGGAAGTGGGCGCCGCGATCGGAACTGCCGCCGACCAGGGCTGGACCAGGGACGCGATCTGTCCATCCCTGGGCACGACGGTGTAGGGGGTCAACGCCGAGAAGGTCGCGTTGACCAACGCGACGGCTTCGCCGATCGCGGTGGTCAACTCACTGACTCCGCCCTGCCCCAGCACCGCCCCTACCACGGTGACGTCCGCCACTCCAACCTTGCGCTGGGCCGCGAAGACAAAGCAGCCGCCGGCCGCACCAGTGGACCCAGTCTTGATTCCGATGAATCCGTCGTGGGTCACTTCTGAGTTGACGTTGTAGGTCAGCCCCGCCACGGGCAGGGTGACCTGGGGCAGTGCGACGATGCTCGAGAAGACGGGGTTGGCCATGGCGACCTCGGCCAGCCGGGTCTGGTCGGCAGCATCGCTGAGGGTAGCCGCGGAAAGGCCACTGGCATCGGCGTAGTGAGTGTGGTGCAGGCCCAGCCGGAGCGCCTCGGCGTTCATCTGAGTTACAAAGGCCGCCTGGGTCCCCGCATCCCACTGTGCCAGAAGCGCCGCGATGTTGTTGCCTGAAGGTATCAGCATCGCCTGCAGCGCCTGCAGCTCGCTAAGTCGCTCGCCGGCCGCCACCGCCACCACCGACTGCACTTGGGCCTTGTCGGCCAGGTACGTGGCAACGTCTTGCGGAGTCACCGTGATCTCGGGGCCAGCCTCTCCCACCGCAAGGGGGTGGGCCTTCAGGATCAGCAGAGCGGTCATGACCTTGGCGACGGACCCTATCGCCTCCGGCTGATTGCCCCCGAAGCTTCCCAGGCTGCCGACGCCCTCGACGGCCACCGTGGCCTCTCCGGTCGTCGGCCAGGGCAGGGCGGGCAGCCGGCCGGGTATGCGGATGGTCGAGGAGAAGGCGCCCACCAGCCGGATGGACGGGATGGGCCGAAGATATTGGCCAACACCGGTCAGCCCGATGATCACCAACACGGCAGGGATGATCAGCTTGAGCCACTTCAGGGGTGACGATCTACGGCTCATGGCCGGGAAGCCAGCACGGCACTCACCTCAATTGCAACGGCTCGGCGCCTGGCTGGGTTCCGGAATCCAACTCCGGACTCCGGAGAGCCGCACGCCACCGCCACTCCTGGGTCCCACGCTCGGCTGATGCCCACGCCCACCTCAGGACGCAGAGGTTGGTGCCGACCCGGCTGCCGACGGCACCGTACCCGGAACGGGCGTGGACTCCTCGGACTGGCAGTCCCACTGGAGCCCGGGCCCGTCAGTAGATGAAGCCCACCAAGGCATCCTGCCCAGGAGCCAGGGTGCGAGTGTCGACCACGCCCACGCCAAACACATTCATCTCGCTCTGCTGCCAATCGCCATTGGGTAGCACCTTGGTCACAAAGGCGACGTGCCCGTAGTAGGAGCCCCCGAAGACGGCGATCGCACCCACCACCGGCACCTGGCCCTCGGGAACTCCATAGCTCTGAGCGGCAGACCACCACTGAATGGCATTGCCATTCCAGGGAACGTACCGCTGGGATGCGACCCAGTAGGTGCACTGGCCCCAGGGGAAAGGGTCAACCGCTGCGGGGTGGCTGGGAACCACCTCCGGAAACCCCTGCTGAAGGGGCAAGAAGTCGGATGCAGGCAAAGAGGATGGAGAAGCGGCCTTGGGCATGAGCAGGAATGTGCCAGGGGTGAGCCGGCCCCCGTTGCTCAGATTGTTGTAGTTGAGAACCACTGCGGCGAGTACGTGGAAGCGCGTCGCGAATGACGCCAAGGTCTCGCCAGCGAGCACGCGCACCAGGACGGTGGGCCCTGGAGGAGGCACCAGAATGGGCTGACCCGCATTGATAGCCTGACCCACCGGCACCTGATTCGCCCACGCCAGCTCCCCGGGAGGGGTATGGTATTCGGCCCCCAGGGTGGCCAGCGTGGCTCCCGGAGCAGCCGTCACCAGCGGGGCTGGCAGAACTGGAATGCTTCCCGGCACGGCCGCCGGCTTGTCGTAGTACTGCCCGGCTTGAAACGAGGCGGGTGGCGGCCAATAGCCGGCCGCCTGAGCGTAAGCCTGGATCCCGGTCGGCGCTCCCGAGATGACCCCAACGGCCAGCAGACCGCAGGCGACTGCGATCACCGCGGCATGGGTAAGACGCAAGCTTCGATCGTGCAAGTAGCTTCTCCCCAAGCTGCCTGCTGCTAAGAGCACCGCCCCGGACTCCATGGCGGCGCTCGTCCCGGTCACCCTAGCAGAGGCCGGGTGGGGGTGTCAAAGCCGAGCGCCCAGCCATCCCCACGTCGACCCGCAGGGAGCTCGCGGCAGCGGGACGGTAGGGTCCGACGCCCATGGCAGAGTTCGCCCGGCCGAGGGGGCGGCCATGGTCCGTCTTCCCGCCCGTACAGCTCGGAGGCGCAGCGATCCCGGAACCGGGAGAGCGAAAGGTCGCGAGCCACAAGGCCAGGACCCGAGCGTGACTGAGCCCACGGCGCCACCTGAACCCAGCTAAGCACCTGGCCATAAGTCTTGTCCTTGGGCAAGACGCTGGTCAGGTCCGGCACGCACCACCGATGCGCCGGCGTGGTCCCCTCGGGCGAGTGCCGTTGGGAGCTCATCCGGAGTGGTCGGCGGTGCAGACCCGGCACTTTGCCGAGCAGCCCGGCGCCATCTGGCACTGGCCTGTACCCTCCCGTCGCGACGTCTGCGGAGACGTTCTGGCGGAGCAGCACTTGACTCGGCCAGGGCTACTTGAAGCCCTGGGATCTGGGCCAGGACGAGCCTGGCAGCTTCTGAGCCCCAGGCAGCGCCCGGGGAATGCGAAGCAGTAAGACGGAGGCCGCCATCACCGCAGCGAGTTGGTGACGATGGCGGCACTGGGCACATGCAGTCAGCACAGCCGAAACAGAACAGATGTGTGCGGTGGTTATCCGTGGGGCACCACACTTGGGCAGGGCACGGCCACCTCGCAGTGAGCGTTACCCCCCAGCCAAGCTGACAAGACTATTGGCCACCTGCTTAGTCCGGGGTGCTGCGAGCCCACGTCGCCACCTGGATCAGCGGCGAAGCGTGGCTGGAGGCGCTTATATTTGACCCTTCCATGGGATTCAACCCCGCCTGCCTCGGCAGGACATACGCGGCCGATTGGCAAGAGTTGGACCGGAACCGCCATCGTGCCTACCTGGCTGCGGTGACGGGAACGGTCGGCGTGCCGGACCCTCCCCGCCCGCTCGCCTGCTTCGCGTCGGTCTACCTGCTGTGGCCAATCGTTCCACTTCTGTTTTCGGACCCTGAAGTCGGTCTCGATCTCCCCCGGCTGCTGCACGGCGAGCAGGAGTTCTGGTTCGAGAGGCCGCTCGATTTCGATGAGCGGCTAAGCCCCAAGGGGCGGATCTCCCGCGCCGAGGAGCGCCGTGGGATGGTCTTCGTGGAGCTGGTCTGCGACGGGAGCACAGCCGATGGAACTGAGGTGGCGCATTCCCGGAGCCTGTTCCTGGTCCGAGGGGCCCAGTGAGCGACCAAGCGGGCGTGGACGAGTTCCCCCTGCGGGAGGGGGTCGAGGTGCCGCCCCTACACCAGCGCCTGACCCAGGAGCGGATCAACGCCTACGCCGATGCCTCTGGCGACCACAACCCGATCCACCTGGACCAGACCTTCGCTAGGGCAGCGGGACTCCCATCGACGATAGCTCACGGCCTGCTGACCCTCGGCGCCGCCTGCGCCGAGATCGAACTGTGGGCGGGCAGGTGGGCCTGGACCCAGCGCGTGACCTGTCGCTTCGCCGCGCCGGTGCCCTCCGGTCAGCTCGTCTCGGGACAGCCTCGGGTGGCCGAGTCCGGACCCGGTGCGATGGTGGTGGAACTAGACGCGGCGGCGGAGTCCGGTGAGAGGGTGCTGAGCAAGGCCGCCCTAGAACTCCGCCGCCTGGGCTAATCGGAAGCTCCTAATTCCGCGTGCCGGAACCGAACCCCGCATTCAGTCCCGCGATCACCTGGAGCAGGCTCACGGACCCACGAGGAGCACTGACCGCGAAACTCTGGTTGAAGTTGGAGAGGTTGAGGTAGTCCTTGCCCTGGCCAACTACTCGCAGCGGGTAGGGGGTCCCGCTGGTGGCGACCAGGACCTTGCTCGTCGCAGTTCCAGCGCCCTCAGTCACTTGGACCACGCCCTGGCCATCGAAGGTGCTCGTGGGACCACGGGTGGCCTTGGCTTCCCCCTTGAGAATCGCTGCCGCCTCCTGCTTGGCCGAGGTCAGAACTGCCAGCCCTGAGGTCAAGGCCTGAGCAAAGGAGTTGGCTGCCGGGATCGACACCCACTTGTTCGCCAGCACGCCCTGGAGGGCGCCCCCATCCGCATGCGCCCACAGGGTCTTGCTCTTGACGTAGTCCGTGCCCTTGACGACATCCAATTGGAAGGTGAGCGACCCCAAGGTGAACGTGCCGGCTCCGAGGTGGGCCCCTGCCACATCGAAAGAGAACCGTCCCGAGCCGCCGGAGACGGGGACCACCCCCTGGAGACGATAGGAGTGGGCGGACATCAGCGCTCTGGCCGAATCCTTGAGGATCTGGGGTCCGGACTTTGAGGCCTCGCCGTTCTGGCCGCAGCCCGCCAGCAGAGTGCCCGCTACCACCGTGACCGCGGCTAGGCCGGCTAGCCGTGAGCTGCCCAACCGGGGCTGAACCCACGCCTGCCACCGCCTCAAGCGGGCTCTCCGCGAATCCCGGTCTGGTCCTGCTGCCTAAACATGTGCTGAGGGGGACCGTAAGGGTGGCCTGGCCACGGTGTCAAGGCAGGTACACTCGGTTGCCAGGATGTCCATGTTCGATCTGACCGGCCGAGTGGCCCTGGTAACTGGCGCCTCGCGGGGGCTGGGGCGGGCTGACGCCCTGGCGCTGGCGCGAGCCGGTTGCGATGTGGTCGTGGCCGACCTGCTCGTGGAGTCCGACCCCAATCTGGAGGAGGTGGCGGCGGCCAGTGACAGCGTGATGGCCAGAGTCATGGTGACCGACCGGGTGGTCTTCACGGAGCGCACCGCCAAACAGATCCGCGAGATGGGCAGACGTGCCGAAGCGGTGCAGCTCGACGTCACCGACTTCCAAGTGGTCCGCGAGGCCGTGGACCGGATCGTGGAGAACTTCGGCCACCTGGACATTCTGGTCAACAACGCAGGCGCACACGATCACGTGGCCCAGATCATGGACCAGTCGCCTGACCTCTGGGAGCGGGACCTGCGGGTGAACCTGACGGGAGCGTACAACTGCAGCCAGGCGGTCTGGCCGCACATGCGTGCCCAAAGCTTCGGTCGATTGATCTTCATGTCCTCCATCACCGGGGTGGCGGGCGGCTTCGGCCAGGCGAGCTCCAGCACCACATCAGCGGGAATCCTGGGACTCATGAGATCGCTCGCCCTGGAAGGCGCGCGCCACGGCATCACCAGCAACGCGGTGGTGGCGGGCATAATCGCCACCGAGTCCTTCCGCACCACCCCTCCGGAAATGGTGGACCGAATGGTGCTGCGGACGGCGATGAGAGCCCCCGGCCAACCGGAAGACGTGGCGGCCGCGGTTTGCTATCTGGCCAGCACCGAGGCCGCCTACGTGACCGGCGTCCAACTGCCGGTGGCGGGTGGAATCGACCTCTTCACCTTCTGAGCTGGCGGCCTTTCTTGAGCCAAACGGCCCAACCTTACTTTGGGCCTGCTATAGTACCGGCCGCCAGACAGTTCCGGGCGGCGATACAAGGCACGACCGAGTGGTCCTGGCTAGTTGCGTGTTGGAGGATGCTCGGATTGAGCCTCGTCGACGTCACCCTGACCTGCCGGGAGTGCGGGTCGGAATTCATCTTTACGGCCGGGGAACAACAGTTTTATCAGTCCAAGGGCTTGGTCAACCAGCCCACTCGCTGCCAGCCGTGCCGACAGCTGGCGAAGGCTTCCCGCCAGGGCTCGGGCGGAGGTTACGGATCCTCTGGGCCACGGCCGCCGCGCCAGATGCATGAGGTGGTCTGCGCGGATTGCGGCACCCTCACGCAGGTTCCGTTCGAGCCCAAGTACGACCGGCCCGTCTACTGCAGCGCCTGCTTTGAGAGCCACCGGGTGGCTCGCTAGAGGGAGGGTTTCGGGGCTCGCTCCAGCAACTCCGCCATGGCGCGGTCCAGCGCGGTCGGCTCCGACGAGCCGGCCCGGATGATGACCGTGCCAGGCTGAGCTTGCGGGTATGAGCCGAAGCGAACCGCCGGATGGGCTTCGGCGAGGTGGCTGAGCAGGGCGAAGAACTGCGATTCTGGCACGCCCTGGAACTGGGCCTCCAGGTAGGTGACGGCCCGGCCTCCATCACAGAAGGACGGGATCATCTCCTGGTCGACGATCACGCGCAGCTCCCGGGGCACTCCCGGGAGCACCAGGAGCCAGCGCTGGTCGGCGGCACTGGGCAGCGGGATAGCCAGCGGCGGCGCCATGCCGACGGGATTGCGAAGGACCATCGCTCCCGCCGGGATCAGCGCCATCTTGCGATTGCCGGGGTTGGGATCGGGACTGGGAACCCGCCCCTTCTCATGCAGGCGCCGCACCCGTACCCGAATCCGGTCCATGGTGGCGGGGTCCTCGACCAGAGCGACTCCCAACGCCCGCGCCAGAGCCGGCACGGTGCGGTCGTCAGGGGTGGGGCCCAGCCCCCCGCAACAGAAGATCCGCGCCACGCCGCTCCGATC
This sequence comes from bacterium, assembly GCA_021795235.1. Lineage (GTDB taxonomy): Bacteria > Chloroflexota > Dormibacteria > Aeolococcales > Bog-877 > AG-12. The sequence continues at coordinate 37,551 of JAJYPP010000007.1, read as the reverse complement.
CATGGCCGCGCTCACGACCTCTTCGATCTCGGCGTCACGGTCCGGAACCACGATGATCCTGGCGACCGGGAAGGGCGTCTCCCGCAGCCGCTCGGCCAACCAGTTGGAGTTGGTGTCCAGGGTGTGTCCGGACAGGACCTCGTCTCCGATCGCGACGATCCAACTCGCTTGGGTCACGTTGAGGCATCCCTTCTGGCACCGCAGCTGCTCCACCCTCGATCCGAGAAATTGGCAGCAGCGGGGTCCACCGGGATATAATCCGGCAGCTTGGCCTGTCGCCGCTGGCAGCCGTCGGGCCGGCGCCCGCTCCATCAATTCCTATGCAGTCTGGCCGCGCGGCTGGGAGGTCATCGCGCTCATGAACCGAACCGTCCTGATCCCGATACTGGTGGCCGGCCTGCTGGCCCTTCTCTATGGCGGGATGCTGACACGCTGGGTGATGAGGCGTTCCCCCGGGAACGATCGGATGCAGGAGATCGGGCAGGCGATCAGAGAAGGCGCCTCGGCGTACCTGAACCGCCAGTACTCGATCATCGCGGTGATTGGGGTGGTGCTGGCAATCTTGCTGGCCCTGGGGGGGTTGATCAGCTCCGCTCTGGGCTGGCAGACCGCTCTGCTCTTCCTGTTCGGCGCCGCCCTGTCGGCCAGCGCCGGGTACGTCGGCATGAACGTTTCGGTGCGCAGCAACTACCGCACTGCCGAGGCGGCCCGCAGCGGGATCGGCCCCGCCCTCCGAGTCGCCTTCAATGGCGGGGCGGTCACCGGCTTCTTCGTGGTCGGCTTCGGCCTGCTCGGAGTCACCATCGCCTTCTGGATCATGGACAAGCCGCAAGCGATCGTGGGTCTGGCCTTCGGGGCATCTCTGATCTCGGTCTTCGCCCGCCTCGGCGGCGGGATCTACACCAAGGCGGCCGACGTGGGAGCCGACCTGGTGGGCAAGATCGAAGCGGGAATCCCTGAGGATGACCCGCGCAACCCAGCGGTTATCGCCGACAACGTCGGCGACAACGTCGGCGACTGCGCAGGCATGGCCGCTGACCTCTTCGAAACCTACGCGGTCACCGCGATCGCGGCCATGCTGCTGGGCGGACTCGAGTTCCACAACTTCGGGCTCACCGTATATCCCCTGATGCTGGGGGCGATCAGCATCGTGGCCTCCATCATCGGAACCCTGTTCGTCCGGATGGGCAAGGGCGGCTGGATCATGGGTGCCCTCTACCGCGGGCTGGTGACGGCCGCGGTAGTGGCGATCATCGGATTCGGAATCCTGACCGCGGTCTTGAGCTCCACCGGAGCTCTCTCCGCCGCAGTCCTCGGCCATCCGGTCATCAACCTGTTCTTCTCCGGCGTGATCGGGATCGTCATCACCATCCTGATCGTGGCGATCACCGAGTACTTCACCGGGGCCCAGTTCAGCCCCGTGCGGGGGATCGCTCGAGCCTCGCAGACGGGGCACGCCACCAACATCATCGCCGGGCTGGCGGTGGGCCTGGAGGCGGCGGCGCCGCCGGTCTTCGTGATCGGAGTGGGCATCCTGGGCGCCTACGCCCTGGCGGGGCTGTACGGGATCGCCATCGCCGCCATGGCACTCCTCAGCATGGTGGGCATCGTGGTGGCCATCGACGCCTACGGCCCCATCACCGACAACGCCGGGGGGATCGCCGAGATGGCGGACCTGCCCGAGTCGGTCCGCAACGTCACCGACCCCCTGGATGCCGTGGGCAACACCACCAAGGCGGTGACCAAGGGGTACGCCATCGGTTCAGCCGCCCTGGCGGCCCTGGTGCTATTCGCGGGCTACACCCTGACCCTGGGCAATCACCACTACAACTTCAGCCTGAGCAACCCCAGCGTCATCGTGGGACTGCTCTTCGGCGGGATTCTGCCGATGCTCTTCGCATCCCTGTCCATGCAGGCGGTGGGCCGGGCGGCGGGAGGGGTGGTGGATGAGGTCCGCCGCCAGTTCCGCGAGATCCCCGGCATCATGGACGGAACTGACAGGCCCCTCTATGGTCGCTGCGTGGCGATCGTGACCAGAGCCGCCCAGCGGGAGATGATCATACCCGGCCTGATCCCGGTCGCAGCCCCTCTGCTGGTGGGCTTCATCCTGGGACCGGTGGTGCTGGGGGGGATGCTCATCGGCACGATCGTGGTGGGCCTGTTCGTGGCCCTGCAGATGACCTCGGGCGGCGGTGCCTGGGACAACGCCAAGAAGTACGTCGAAGAGGGCAACTACGGCGGCAAGGGGACCGACACGCACGCGGCTGCGGTCACCGGCGACACCGTGGGCGACCCCTACAAGGACACCGCCGGGCCTGCGATCAACCCCATGATCAAGGTGGTCAACATCATCGCGATCCTGATCGCGCCGATCATCGCCACCCACTACCTGATCCACTGAGCTGGTCGGGGCCGGGCGCGGCACCCGAGGCCCACGGGGAGACCTGATGGCAGCGAGCGAGCAGTCGGAGTACCTGGAGGAGATCGCCGACCTGCGCTCGCGCCTGGCTCACCTGGTCGAGCAGGCCGGTGATCCCGTCCTCATCTCGGAATTCACCGTCGAGGTGCGGATCTTGGAGTCGCTCCTGCTGGCGGCCCGCGAGTTGGACCAGCAGCTGAGGATCAACCCGGAGCTCGGGGAAGGCCTCCTCTTGAGGGGCTTCTCGCCGCAGAGCTTCAAGGACGTCTACGCCTTCGTCTACGACACCGCAATGGAGATCGAGCTGGGGGGACGGGATCTTGCGCGGGCGATCGGCGAGACCGATTTCGCAGCCCTTCTCCAGAGCTGACCGCCCCTCTGCCCGCTACCAGGGAGCTCGCATTCTCCACCGGGCGGGCCGGTGCCCAAACCCACCCACCACAGTGACCTGGCCTGAACAGACCAAGCCCTTCGACGCTCCCCGGAGAGCCGGCAGTTAGCGCGGCTCCGACGCTGGGCCGTGGCGGCAGGACTCGCAGGCCCCGTGCCCAACCAGTTCCACCCGCTCGACATGGAAGTGGATGCGCGAGGACATCCGCGCCACCCAGTCGGGAACCTCGGGGACGCTGACGTCGTAGGTGGCGCCGCAGAGGTCGCAGAGCAGGTGTTGGTGAGACTCCTTGCCGGCCTGGATCGCCTCGTAGGCGTTGGTGTGCCCCAGCTGGACCCGGCGGGCCAGTCCCATCTCAACCAGCAGGTCGAGGGTGCGGTACACGGTGGTGCGCTGGAATCCGGGAACCTTGTGGGAGATGCTCGCACAGAGCTCGTCGGCGGTGGCGTGCCCGGGACTCTCAAGAAGAGCCGTGAAGACCAGCCGACGCTGGGGGGTGAGTCGCTTTCCCCTCTCGCGAAGTGCCTCCAGCGGGTCCATCTCCACAAGATGATAGCTGTTGGAGACTATTGCAACACCCAGGTGCGCGGAGTCATCGTTGCACTCCGCTATGATCGAGAAGGAGTGGATGCCTGATGGATGATGTAAAGCGGCTGGCCGCTGTCGAGGACGCCCTGGCCCAAGTTCAGGACCCCGAGTTGCACCGCCCCATGATGCAGTTGGGGATGCTCAAGAACCTGCGCTTGGACGGCCCCACGGTTCGGCTCCGGGTGGTGCTTACGACCCCCGCCTGCCCCCTCAAGGAACGCATCGAGGGTGAGATCCGGGCGGCGGTTGTAGGCCGTGTCGAGGGCGTGGAGAGAGTCGAGCTAGAGTGGGATGCTGACGTCTCCCGGACCAAGGGGGTGACCGGGCGTCAGGAGATCCCTGGGGTGCGGAACATCGTGGCGGTCTCCGCCGGCAAGGGCGGCGTGGGCAAGACCACGATCGCGGTCAATCTGGCCTTCTCCCTGCTTCGGACGGGGGCTCGAGTCGGCCTCTTGGATGCGGATATCTACGGTCCCAACGTACCGATCATGCTGGGCTTGGACGAGCGGCCCTCGGCTCAGGACGGGAAGCTGGTCCCACTGCAAAAGAACGGGCTGGAAGTGGTCTCGATCGGTACGATCATCGACCCCGACAAGCCCGTGATCTGGCGGGGACCGATGCTGGCAGGCGCCCTCCGCCAGTTTCTGTTCGAGGTCAACTGGGGAGAGTTGGACTACCTCGTGTGTGATCTCCCACCTGGGACCGGCGACGTGCAGCTCACCTTGGCCCAGTCGATTCCGCTGACCGGCGCGGTCATTGTGACCACTCCTCAGGACGTCGCGTTGGCCGACGTGGGCAGGGGCATCGCGATGTTCCAGCAGCTCCGGGTCCCGATCCTGGGAGTCATCGAGAACATGAGCGGGTTCGCCTGCCCGCACTGTGGGGAGGTGACCGACGTCTTCAGCCGGGGCGGCGGGCGCCAGCTCGCCGACTCCCGGGGGATCCCCTTCCTCGGGACCATTCCCTTGGACCCGGCGGTGCGCCTTGGTGGCGGTGCGGGGCAACCCCTGGTGCTCGCCGCGCCCGAGTCGCAGCAGGCGAAGATATTCGAGGAGGTCGCCGCCCAACTGGCCGGTCAGATCAGCCAGGTCAACTTCGAGGCCGTGGCGGCTCCGGTCATGCCCTCGGGTCCACGCATCAGGGTCGGCTGAGGCGCTCGTCAGCCGGGGAGAAGCTTGGCGACGGCTTGCTTGGCCGCCTCTCTGATCGCCCCTTGGGATACTGCATCGGGGCTGTAGACCCGGAGCCAGACAGTCCTCACCGGCAGCAGCCGGGCCAACAGCCGGGGCGCCGCCTCCACCTCCACTCGCTGGGAGATGGGGTCGAAAATGCTCAGCTGCTGGCCATCCCGCGCCGGATTCTCCGGACGGGGAGCGGTGCTCGCCAGGTCCACCTCCAACCCGACATCGGCAAGCCGGGAGGGCAACTCTTCCCGGATTCGTCTCTCGATGAAGGCAGGATCCCGAAGCTGGGGCGGTTCTTCGGCGAGCCCCATCTGCCGAAAGGCTTCAAAGACCAGTTGCCACGGCAGCCGCCGACTGGTCACCGCCTCCCAGCTGCGCCCCAGCTCAGCCTCTTCGGGACTGGTGGGATGACGCTGCAATCTCTCCACCTCTCCCAGCAGTGACCAGTCGGTCAGCAGCAGGTAGTCGTCGAGGTGCGCCAGCGGATTCCCCTCCGGGAGCAACTTCCAGCAGGTCTTGGCGAAGACCGGGCGAAGGTGCAGGTCGATACGCCGCACCGTCCGGTGGAAGTAGATGTGGTTGTACATATAGAGCCGAGCCGCCAGGAACCCTTCCAAGGCCGGGGCTCCATGCTGGTGCAGCACCAGCGACCCGTCTTTGATGAACATGTAGTGGCGTACCCGCGCCAGATCCACCGGACCGACCCCAACCCCGCACATGTAAGCGTCCCGCGGCACGTAGTCCATGTTGTCGGTGCTGATCGGCCCACAGAGGACAGACTTGAGGGCGGCGAGCCAGGCTGGGGGCTCGAACCCGGCCAGGGGCGCGGGGGCCATCACGAAGGCGACCCAGCGGGGATCGATCGCCTCCTGGCTCCCGAATTCCCCGGAGGGGCTCCTCCTCAGCGAGCCGATGAGCTCCTCGAGGGGCCCGAGCACCAGCGCTCTACCGACATCCTCATGGTCGATGCCGAACTGGGCCAGCACCTGGCTGTCGAAGAAGTGGCCGAAGGGCCCGTGTCCGCTGTCGTGAAGCAGTCCCGAGATTCGCATGGTCTCCACCACCAGGGGTTCGGAGGGCAGGTCGGGAAAGCTCTCCCGCAAGCTCGGATAGAGGTGCTCCGTGAACAGCCCCGAGAGGTGCATCGCCCCCACGGCGTGTTGGAAGCGGGAATGCTCGGCGGTGTGGAAAACCCACCAGGCAGACTGGAGCTGGTGGATCCGGCGCTGGCGCTGCAGCCAGGGGTGATCGAGCAGAGCCTGCTCGGAGCTGGACCCGTCGCCCAATTGCTTGGTGATCTGGCAGTATTGGTAGATTGGGTCGGCCAACAGGTTGACCGAGGCGAATACCCGCTCCGGACCTATCACTGGCCCATCGTAGGAGGATCCGGCCAAGCTCAGTCCGTCCTGGCGAACTGGCGCATAGCTGCCGCCAGCATAACCAGCGCCGCGACCGCGATCATGGCAACCTCGAACCAGGTCGGCAGCACCCAGCTTCCCCAGCTTATCCCGGGGTCGAGGGTGCTGGCCAAGGACGCTGGGAGCTGAATCTGGCTGAAAACGGCCACCCGGAAAGGGGCGACCGCGTAGGACAGCGGGTCGATCTTGCTGAGCACGGCCAGCCAGGCGGGGAGATCGCTGAGTGGGAAGATCGATCCGGACAGGAAGAACATGGGCAGAACGAAAAACTGGGTGACCATCTGGAATGACTCGACCTGAGAGATGCGCGCCGCCAGCATCACCCCGAAGGCGGTGAGCGCAAACGAGGTCAGCATCATCTCGCCCAGCAAGGTTAGGATCATGACTGGGCTATAGGGCACCCCGACGGTGCCTGCCAGAGCCAGGATGATCGCGCCCTGGATGCTGGCGACTGTCGCCCCCCCCAGGCACTTGCCCAGGACCAGGGTCCAGCGGTGGACGGGCGCCACCAGCATCTCCCTCAGGAACCCGAACTCGCGGTCCCAAACGATCGACATGGCCGAGAAGATGGAGGTGAACAAGATCGTCATCCCCAGCACCCCTGGGAACATGAAGGTGCGGAAATTGAAGTGCTCAGTCTGGCTGATCAGCGGGGACAGCCCAGTCCCCAGGATGTAGAGAAAAAGGATGGGCTGCGCCAGCGAGGTCAGAATCCTCAGGCGGTTGCGGATGAACCGGATCAGCTCGCGCTTCCAGACGACCAGGATGGCCCGGAGGTCATCGGCCAGCCCGTTGCCCGCCACCCTCACCGGGGCCAGAGCCGGAATCGTCCTCTGATTGGCCGCCGCCATTACCGGCTCCTGGCTCGCATCCACGGGTTCTGCCGTAGCTTGTCGGAGCCGGTGACCTCGGCGTCGCGGATAGTGCGCCCGGTGTAGTTCATGAAGACGTCGTCCAGAGTCGGGCGGGCAACCCGAACTGAAACTATGCGAATGCCAAGCTCCGCGAAGAGGCGGGGCACGAACTCCTCCCCTTGGGCCACGAAGAATGCGACCGCCCCTTCGCTCATCTTTGCCTCCAAGCCGAACCGCTCAGCCAGCCGGCGAATGGTCCCAGGGTCGTCACTGGTGTGAAGCTCGACCCGGTCCTGGCCGACGCTTGCCTTGAGCGCCTGAGGAGTGTCGCTGGCCACGATCAGGCCGTTATCGATGATGGCGATGCGGTCACAGTACTCCGCCTCATCCATGTAGTGAGTGGTGAGGAAGATGGTCACGTTCTCCCGCCTCTTCAGCTCGGTGATGTAGCTCCAGATGTGCGATCTGGTCTGCGGGTCCAGGCCCACCGTGGGCTCGTCCAAGAAGAGCACGCGCGGCGAGTGCAAGAGTCCCCTGGCGATCTCCAGGCGGCGCTTCATGCCGCCTGAGAAGGTCCGCACCAGGCTGGTGCGGCGGTCCCACAACCCCACCATCTCCAGCACCTGCTGGAGCCGGTCTCGGACCTGGCTCTTGGGAACTCCGTAGAGCTCGGCGTGGAAGCCGAGGTTCTCGGTAGCGGTCAGATAGTCGTCCAGGGTGGTGTCCTGGAAGACCAGTCCGATGTGGCGGCGCACCTGGGCCTGTTCCCGCACCACATCGAAGCCGGCGACCAGCGCCCGCCCCGCGCTGGGGCGGGTGATGGTGCAGAGCATCGAGATGGTGGTGGACTTGCCAGCGCCATTGGGCCCCAGGAAGCCGAACGTCTCCCCGGCCGCCACCTGGAAATTGACCCCTCTCACCGCTTCCAGCGCGCCGTAACTCTTGCGCAGGTCATCGGCCAAGACCGCCGCCTCGGCTCCCAACTCAGCCGCCACCACCCCCTTCTCCACCACCGTCATGGGTTCAGCTTGCCACGGCGAGTCGGCGAGGTGCACTCCTACGATCCAGGCGGGACAGTTCGCCCTCCGCGGTCAGAGGGAGTGCTGGCCCGTGGTCGGCACCGTAGTCCCTGGGGCCGGTTGCAGGGCGCGCAGGCGCTGGAGCAGGATCTCGCCGACAGGACTCCCCCAGCCACTGCAGGCATCCCAACCGGGCCGCGCCGCATAGGCTCCATTGGTTCCCTCGGTTACGTCCGTGGCCACTCCTTCGGCGGCGAGGTGTTGGTACAGAAGAGGATTGAGGTAGCCGATGTCGTGTCCCAGGGCCCCGGCGCAGATGGCGATGAGAGCTGCCAGCAACGGTGCGACCGCGCTGGTGCCTCCGAAGACGGCGGGCTGTTGGTCCACCAGGACGCGGTAGCCGGTCTGGGGATCCGCATCCCCGGCCAGATCTGGCACGCCTCTACCCGGGAAGTGTCCTGGGTTTGCAGAAGGTTGGACGCCCGCGTTGCGTTGCCAGCTGGGCAGCGGGAAGACGGCACTGACTCCGCCCCCGGTGGCGCCGTCTTGAGGCTGATCATTCCACACCGTCTGAAGGGCGATCCGATTGGGCTGGGCCTCCAGACGGGTCCCGCCGCAGGCCAGCACATAGGGGCTGGCGGCCGGGTAGTCAACATGGGCCAGACCGTCCGCCAAGCCGTCCCCGGAGCCGTTGTCTCCAGCCGCGACGCAGACGGTCATCCCCACCAGCGCGGCGTCCTGGAACGCGTGCTCGAACGCCGCGATGGTGCCCTTGGGCCAGCCCGCCTCTGGCCCGCCCCAGCTGATGGAGAGCACGCACGGGGAGTTCACCTGATCGTGGATCGCGGCCTGCACAGCGGCCAGGAACCCCTGGTCAGTGTTGGGGGCGAAGTAGACCGCCAACCGCGCCTCGGGCGCGATCGATCCTGCCACCTCTATGTCCAGGGTAACCTCGCCGTCCGGTCCATTGGGATCCCCCGTCGGAGCATTGACCGCTCCCTGGACCGACACCGCCGTCACCATCGGCGCCTTGATCCCCAGGCTCGCGAAGTAGCTGCCCAGATCAGCCTGCTGGTAGCCCCCCCCCAACTCCAGCAACGCGATGCAGCGGCCCCTTGCGGAAGCTGAGGGCGGGTACCGGTAGAGGCTGGCCACCTGGGGGGGGTCAAAGCTGAGAGGCGCCGCCAGCTGCAGGGAGATGGTGGGATCCGGCAGCGGCAGTCGGCGCAACCGGGGAGGCGCGAACGGCCCCGAGTCCAGCCCCAGGACCGCCACCACTACCGCAGAGAGCTCCTCTGGCAGGACCGGCTGAGACACCAGCCTGCGTCCGGGAGGGCTGCTGCCGGAGTCCAGCTCAACTTCTGCCTTGAAGATGTCAGCGATCCGGCTGAGCGCGCCGGAGAGGATCACCACCCGCTGCCCCGGGACTGTCCGCACCACTGCCAGCCCGCTCAGCTCGGCCCAGCTCGACACGGCGGAGACGTCGTCCGAGTCAGAGCCCCGCACCTGCGCCAAACTCGCCCGATCGAGGTGTCTTCTCGGCAGGATAGGACGGCGGCCCAGATCTTCCGGGCTCGGCCCTGCCGTGTCCGCGCGCGGACGCAGGACCAGGGTGATCTCGACTTCTGGATCAGTGGGCATTCCGGTCCTCCTTGGCCCAACGGCTAGCCCTATGAGCGGCCCGCAGCCAGCAGTATGTGCCTTCCTCTACGAGTACGAGGCGGGCCCAGGTCGACTCCGGGGTCACCTGCTTAAGATCATCCGGGATGGAGGAGCTCTCCGATCTGGTCGAGGAGGCACTGGCCCACCCGATCTCGGGATGGGACTTTTCGTGGCTGGATGGGCGTCTCACCTGGGCGAAGCTCCCCTGGGACTACGACGCCATGGTCTCCCGGCTGGCCCTCTCCTCGCCCGATCTGCTCGACCTCGGCACGGGCGGCGGCGAGTGGCTGGCGGCCCTGCCCGGAAGACCGGTCAGGACCGTTGCCCTCGAGGGATTCGACCCGAACCTACCGATCGCCAGGGCCCGCCTGGAGCCGCTGGGGATCGAGGTCCTCGGCTACACCTCGCCCCACGACAACGTCGCCCAGACCGAGGATGAGCCCCCGCTTCCCTTTCCGGCCGGATCGTTCCACCTGGTCGTAGACCGTCACGAGTCGTTCGTCGCCACCGAGATCCATCGGGTGCTGCGACCCGGGGGCCGATTCCTGACTCAACAGGTGAGCACCTTCAATTCGATCCGCACCCTGCTGCGGGCACCGGCAACCGCGTCCGCGGCTCCCGCCTGGGGACTGAGCATGGCCGTCGGACAGGTGGGCGGTGCCGGGCTGATGGTCGAGGAGGCGCTGGAAGCTCGGACCACGGTCCATGTGCTGGACGTGGGCGCTCTGGTCTGGTACCTGTTGGCCGTCCCCTGGGAAGTGCCGGATTTCACGGTTGAACGGTACTGGAGCCGGCTGGTCTCGCTGCATCAGCGCTGCCGCCAAGGGCCTCTGACCTTCGAAATGGAGAGCTTCCTGGTGGCTGCTCGACGGCCGGAGTGAGGTGGGACCGGGCCGGGGCTCGACCCGGCCCAGGTACAGCGACCGGCCGTGGACGGCGTGGGCCGAGGACGGAGCGGTCGCTCCCTACTGTTCCTGCGCCAGACCTCTGGTGATAAGCAGGACCCCGACGAAGTTGCGGAAGCCATCGAGGGGCCCCGCTCCCGCGACCACGACCTCGGTGTCGCCGGTGCGCCGGACGTCCCGGACCGCAGTCACGAGCTCGGCCAGGTCGGCGTTGCCCATCCGCGACCGCAGCATCGTCCCGGCAGAGAAACGAGGGGCCGCCGTCGGAGCCAGCCCCTCAAGTGATGACCTGGCAGCGTCCTTGATGACCTCCCGGGTCCGCTCCGGGTGCAGGTTCTGAGCTGCCAGCCGGGTCAGCGACTGCTTCACCACGGCGGCGGTGACCCCGGGGCACAGGACCCTGGTCTGGGTGACGGTGTGCTGATCGCCACTGACCATGGCTATCGGAACCTGGAAGTGAGCGGCTACCAGGGCGTTGATCCCGCTCTCCCCGACCATCGTGCCGTCGATCTCCGCCACCAGGACCGCCGCGGGATTGTACATGTGAGACGGGGTGGAGGCGGGACCGTCCACCGAGCCGTGGTAGCCATGAAGAAGATGGCATCGAAGGTCTCGTCAATCCCCTCCATCATGTACAGGGGCTTGTATCGGCCCGAGAGGTATTCCGCCCGACCATGGATCTGGTCCGGCGGCAGGTTCCACATCGCCCCGTGGGAGTCGTTCACCAGGAAGTGTCCGGCACCGGCTTCGATCGCCCAATCGATGGCGGCGTTGACCTCCGCCAGCAGGAGCCGCCGGCTCACCTCAAACTCTGGACCCGGACCGCACTGCTGCCAGTCGACGATGCCCGCGACCGTTGCCGGCGAGTGAACTATAGTGAGCGCACTCCTGCGGCACCCCTTCTCGGGGTTCCCTTACGGGTCTTGGCCTCATCGGGTGCTGGCCGAGCCGTTGGCTCTGGCCTTACGCTCCCTCCCACGGCGCCGGATGATCCAGCGTCCTGGCCGTCGCTGCTCTCGCTGGCGGGCGGGGCCGCGGCGTCCACTACACCGCTTTGGCTGGCTATGTCCGGCCAGTCACGGAGGTTTTGGGCAGTGGCTACCGCTCCTTGAAGCTCATCAGGACCAACTGGAGCACATCGTACGAGCAACTGTTCCCACCCCTTCCGTGGCGCACGAGATGTAGACCTTCACTTCGCGACTCCGCTACCTTCGCCGGCGGCCATCTACTCTGGCTGCGCCATCTGAGTGATGCGGTCCAGCTCGGCCCAATCCTCTTCGGAGGCGACCCACGACGACGCCGCAACGTTGGCGGCCACCTGGTCCTGGTTCATGGCGCCCGCAATCACCGACGCGACCGCCGACCGGCCCAACAGGCTGCCGATCGCCACCTGCAACAGGGTGACGCCGCGCTCGCTGGCGAATTCCTCGAGCCGCTCGACGATGTCGAACTGAGCCTGGTCGGCGAGGCGGGCGGCGTGTGCTCCACCAGCGAGCCTGGTACCGGCCGGAGCGGGCTGACCGCGCCGGTACTTGCCGGTCAGCAGCCCGCTGGCAAGAGGGAAGTAAGGCAGCAGACCGAGCCCCAAGTGCTCGATGGCGGGAAGCACCTCCTGCTCGATGTCACGATTCAGCAGGCTGTACTCGTCCTGGGACGCGGTCAGCTCCGTCTGGCCCAGGGTGCGCGCGGTCCACTGGGCATCCACCAGCTGCCAGCCGGCGAAGTTGGAGACCCCCAACCAACGCACCTTGCCCTCTTGGACCAGCTCGTGCAGTGCGCCCAGGGTCTCCTCGATCGGGGTGTTGGGATCGGGCTCATGCATCTGATACAGGTCGATGTGGTCGACCTGCAAGCGCTCCAGGCTGCCCGTGATCGCGCGGCGTATGTACTCCCTCGACCCGCGACGGTCTGAGGGCTCGAGCCCGGCTTTGAGCATCCCGAACTTGGTGGCAATGAGGGCCCGGTCGCGCCGGCCCCGGAGCGCCGCTCCCAGGAAACGCTCGCTGTCGCCGCCACCGTAGATGTCGGCCGTGTCGAAGAGGTTCACCCCCTGGTCCAGGGCGGCATCCACAACCGAGTTGGCGCCCCGCTCGTCCAACCGGCGCCCGAAGTTGTTGGTCCCGATGCCGACCGCCGACACCTCCGGACCCGAGGCTCCCAGACGCCGCCTGCGCAACTCCTCACCCAATGGCTCGCTCCCCTGCCTCAACGGCCGATTCCGTGATCCGGTACATTCCGTCGCTCAATCATCCCAGCGGAGCGGGGCGGTGCCGGCTCGGCTCCGGTCGTGAGCCATTCCCGGCTACCGACCGCCAGGGGCCGCGTCTTGGCGCTCCGCTCCCCTGATGCCAGCCACCAGCTTGTCGAGCCGATCCGCCAGGGCGGTCACGTCCTCGTCACTCAGGTACCGGGCGAAGTCCTCTTCGACGGCCACCTGGAGGGCTGCCAGCAGCTCCCACAGCAGGTCGCGGCCCTCCCCGGTCGCCTCGACCCAGATCAATCTCCGATCCTCGGTGGAAACCAGGCGCAGGACCAGCGTCCGACGCTCCAACCTATCCACGATCCGGCTCACGACGCTCTTGCTGAAGCAGGTGGCATGAGCGAGTTCCAGCATGCCCATACGCCCCCCGGCGGCCGCCGCCAGCCGCACCAGCACCTCGGCCTCCGAAAGCGAGGGTCCGGTCGCCGCCACCAGGCGCCGGCTCAACGAGACCTCCAGCAAGCGATGGGCCTGCAACAGGGTCCGCAGCAGTGACCGCTTTTGCTAAGCGAGCATGAGTGACATGTAAGACTTGGTGGCATGGCATTGTTGCGACTCAAGGCGGCGGCGGAGGTGCTGGGGGTGCACCCGGTGACGTTGAGGCGTTGGGCTGACGAGGGCCGAGTGCCGGTGGTGCGCCCGGGCCGGGAACGGAGGTTCCGTAGCGAGGACTTGGACCGGTTCTTGGGCCAGGCGCCAAAGGACATACCCCGCCGCGAGGCGCTGTATGTGCGGGTGTCGGGCACGACCGGTGCGGAACACGACGTTACCGGGGCAGTAGTCCTGGTGGGCGATCAACTCTGGCCGGTCGAACAGGGCCGGAACGGCCACGTGGTGCTGGCCGGGGATCGATCCCCAGGCGGCGTCCGCCGACGGCTCCCATCCGTCGGCGGCGTCATGGAGCCGACGGATCAACCCGGCGAGCGCCACCGGCACGGCAGCGCCCGCGGGCACTTGACTCACTCTATTAATAGTGCGATCACATGGCTGGAGTATTATGGCCGTGATGGGCATGGCGCAACCACTGGACCTGGCGGACGCGGATCGGCTGCGAGCGTCCGGGCTCAGGGTCACGGCGGCGCGGCTGGCGGTATTGACCACGCTCAGAGAGGGTGGCCACCAGGGGGTGGACGCCATCGCGGACGGGGTGAGGCAACGCGTCGGCACCATCTCTACCCAGGGCGTTTACGACGTGCTGCGGATCTTCACAGCGGTCCGCTTGGTCCGCCGAATCGAGCCGGCGGGGAGCCCCGCCCTCTACGAGGCCCGCGTCGGAGACAACCATCACCATTTGGTTTGCCGATCCTGCGGCGCCGTGGAGGACGTGGATTGCGCCGTCGGGCAGGTGCCTTGCCTGCAACCTGCCCGCACCGCCGGCTACCTGATCGATGAGGCAGACGTCACCTATTGGGGGATCTGTGGTGAGTGCCGGGATCCGGCACGCGCCGGCATGGTCCCTGGAGCGCAGCCAAACTGAGGAGGAGTCACTATGGCCGATGAGCTGACCCCAAGGACCACCACTGATTCGGGAGTGCCCTCCCCCAGCGACGAGTACTCGCTGACCGTAGGGCCAGGCGGACCGACGGTTCTGCATGACCATTACCTGGTCCAGAAGATGCAGCACTTCAACCGGGAGCGGGTCCCCGAGCGGGTTGTCCACGCCAAGGGCGGCGGTGCCCACGGGTTCTTTGAGGTGACAGGCGATGTCACCGCCTTCACCAGTGCGAGCTTCCTGGGCAAGGTGGGCAAGCGCACCCCGGTCTTCGCTCGCTTCTCGACTGTGGCCGGAGAGCAGGGCTATCCCGACACGGTGCGCGACCCGCGTGGCTTCGCGTTGAAGTTCTACACCGAGGAGGGCAATTTCGACCTGGTGGGCAACAACACCCCGGTCTTCTTCGTTCGGGATGCCTCCAAATTTCAGGACTTCATCCATTCGCAAAAGCGGATGCCCGACACCGGTCTGCGTTCGAATGACATGCAATGGGATTTCTGGACGCTGTCGCCTGAGAGCGCCCATCAGGTGACGATCCTGATGTCAGACCGGGGAACCCCGAGGACCTGGCGCCACATGAACGGGTACGGCAGCCACACCTTCTCATGGATCAACGCCAACAGGGAGCGGTTCTGGGTCAAGTATCACTTCAAGACCGCCCAGGGGATCGAGAACTTCACCAGCTCCGAGGCCAAGGCGATGGCCGCCGAGGATCCTGACTTCCATCGCCGCGACCTCTTCGAGAACATCGCCCAGGGTCGGGCGCCGGAGTGGCGGTTGGAGGTCCAGGTGATGCCCTTCGACGACGCCGCCTCCTACCGCTTCAACCCGTTCGATCTGACCAAGGCGTGGCCGCATGGGGACTACCCGCCCATCGAGGTCGGCAGAATGGTGCTGGATCGCAATCCCGAGAACTTCTTCGCCGAGGTTGAGCAAGCGGGGTTCTCCCCGGCCAACCTGGTGCCCGGCACCGGTCTCAGTCCGGACAGGATGTTGATGGGCAGGATCTTCTCCTACCACGACACCCATCTCCACCGCATCGGACCCAACTACGAGCAGCTGCCCATCAATGCCCCCAAGGTCGAGGTGCACTCCTACAACAAGGACGCCCAGATGGCCTACCGCCACTCGGGGAGGCAACCCGTGTATGCCCCCAACTCGTACGGTGGCCCCACAGCCGACCCCGCGGTCGGGGGCGATCTCAGTTGGGTCGTGCCCGGCGGCGATCTCGGCCGCTACGCCCAAGAGCTGCACTCGCAGGACGATGACTTCGGCCAGGCGGGCTCCCTCGTGCGGGACGTGATGACCGGTGGCGACCGAGATCACCTGGTAGCCAACATCGTGGAACACGCCGGGGACCATGTGTCGGACCCGGTCCTGGACCGGGTGATCGCCTACTGGACCAGTGTCGACCGAGACCTGGGTCAGCGGGTCGGCGCCGGGTTGGGTCGCGCCCAACAAGGCTGACCCAGTCCGCTGCCGGGGCAGGGGCCATGAATAGGTGAGCCAACTCGGGCATCCGCGGCCTCCACGGCCGGCGATCACCACCGCGCGCGGATGGAGGTCAGTTTGACCTCCTCGATCTTTCCCCCTAAACTGGCACTAGTACGAGCGGCGATGGGGCTCGCCGCGGCGGACTCGCCAAGCTGGCTCCGGATCGGAGCTAATGGCCCCTGGCTTCAACTGTTGTCCACGACTAGAGGAGCTAGGGCACCCGTGCATCGCCGCGCGAGCGAACCGGCCGCATCATGTTAGCGGCCGCCATCGGGCAGCTTATTGCCGTGGTGACGGTGGTAGCACTGTCCCCGCTGCTTAAGGGAGTCATCGAGAACCTGAAGGCCAAGGTCCAGTCGCGCCGGGGGGCCCCCCCTTGGCAGCCCTATTACGACCTCGCCAAACTCCTGCGCAAGCAGAGAAGCCGCACGCCGCACGGATCCGCCGTCTCGGTGGTGGCACCGTACATCGTATTCGCAACTCCGATCGCGTTCGCGATGCTGATTCCGGTCCTGACCGCGGCCCCTCTCAGCTGGGCATTCATGGCCGACATGGTCGGTAGCGGCTTTGTAATCGGGATCGGGGGCTTCTTCACCAACCTGGCCGCCATGGACGGCGGCAGCCCCTACGGGGGCCTGGGCAGCAGCCGATCGCGTTTCGTCTCCTCGCTGGCCGAGCCGACTTTCATCGTGGTCTTCTTCGCGGTGGGCTTCATCTCGGGGGGCACCGTGCCCTTCGTGGTCAACGATGCGCTCTTCACCAGCTCCGCGCACATCGTGCCCAGCCATGCGCTGATTGCCGCCGCCTTCCTGATGGTGATCCTGGCGGAAGCGGGCCGCTTGCCGATTGACAACCCCAACAGCTCCCAAGAGCTCTCGATGATCGAGTCCTCGCGGCTCTATGAGTTCTCCGGCCCGGACTTGGCGCTGTTCGAGTGGGGCGGCTTCATGAAGCTCTTCGTGCTGCTGATCGTCTGGCTCAACGTGTTGGTTTTCCCGTTGGGCCTGGCCGGTGCCATCAGCATTCCCGCCTTCGCGGTGGCCATCGCCACCCTGGCTGGCAAGATGTTGGCTGCCGCCATCCTCCTGGTGGGAATCGAGTCGGCCCTGGCGAAGATCCGCATCATGAGAGTGCCCGAGTACCTCGGAGGCAGCTTCGTCCTGGCGTTCCTCGGGCTGGCGCTCTACACGGTGGGACACTGATGAGACGCACGGGCGGCAGCTCGCGAGGGAGCGGACGTGCTGGCTGAGGTGATCCTCTCCGCGCTGCTGCTGCTGGTCACTTACTGGTTCATCGTGACCCGCCGCCTCAGCAGCGCGGTTTCCGCCTACGCCGTCCAGTCCTGGCTGCTGGGACTGGTTTCTCTGGCCCTCTACTTGGACACCCGGTTGCTGGAGCTATTGTTCTTCGGCCTACTCATCCTGACCGTCAAGGGCATCCTCATCCCCCAACTGCTCCGGCGCCGGGTTGCCTTCGCCCTGGTGGCCGGCCGGGAGATCGCCTACTATGTGCGGTTCCCCACCGCCCTGCTGGTAGGGGCCGGACTCAGCCTGATTGGCTTGCTGGCCGCCACCCGGCTCCCCTTCGAAGCACAGTTCCTCCCCCAATCCGTGCTGGGAATTTCCCTGGCGGTATTCCTGCTTGGTCTGTTCACGACCATCGCCCGCCGCGACGCCATCCTCCAGGTCACCGGCTTGCTGGCCGCTGAGAACGGACTGCTCCTGCTGAGCCTGGTGGTGGCACCGCAGCTCAGCTTGGTCATCGAAGTGGCGATCGTGCTGGACGTGCTCATCGCCGTCTTGGTCATGGGGTTCTTGGTCGCGCGCATGCGCGATGCGGTAGCGGGCACGGATACTTCCGAGCTCACCAGGTTGCGTGGATGATCGACCCGGGACTCCTGCTGGCGATGCTGGCAGTGCCGCTGCTCGCGGGGATCGCCAGCGCTCTGGTGCGCAGCGATCGCCTGCGCTACGCCCTGGTGCTTCCCACCTGTCTGGTGACCTTGGCGCTCGCCTTCACCCTGATCGCCCGCGTCCTAGCCACCGGCCCGGTGACCGCCTTTGGCGACTGGCTTTACCTGGATGATCTCGATGCGGTGGTCCTGCTGGTGGTGGTGGTGGTCTCCACCCTGGCGGGAGCCTACTCCATCGCCTACTTCCGCAGTGACGCCCAGGGCCACGTGCTCCGGCCGGGTGAACTGCGGAAGTACTTCGGCCT
Organism: bacterium; assembly: GCA_021795235.1. Lineage (GTDB taxonomy): Bacteria > Chloroflexota > Dormibacteria > Aeolococcales > Bog-877 > AG-12. Next base: position 19,648 of record JAJYPP010000007.1, on the reverse strand, counting down.
CTTCCACCTCTTCACGTTCACGATGATTCTGGCCACGGTCTCGGGTAATCTGATCCTGCTCTGGACCGGAGTCACCGCCACCACCTTCGCCGCCGCTCCGCTGGTGGACTTCTACGGCTCCCACGAACCGCTGGAGGCCGCGTGGAAGTTTCTGGTCCTGGCGGTGGCCGGCGAGTTGATAGCGCTGCTCGGGTTCCTCTTGCTGTACGAGGCCGGCATCGCCCGCCTCGGTACCTCCTACAACTTCTCGATCCCGGTCCTGGAGCAGGCGGGCCCCCACCTCACCGCCTCACTGGGAGCCATCGGGTTTCTCATGGTGCTGGTCGGCTTCGGTGCCAAGGCGGGACTGGCGCCCATGCACACCTGGCTGCCCGACGCCCACAGTCAGGCGCCCGCCCCGGTCTGCGCGATGCTCTCCGGCGCAGAGCTGAACTGCGCGATGCTGGCGATCGTGCGGGTGCTGTCGCTGGTGACACCTGCCAATAGGGCTCGCGCGGTGGGACTGCACGAGGCCCTGCTCGCCTTTGGCCTTCTGTCCATGGTGGTCGGTGTCGTCTTCCTGATCTCTCAGCGCAACTTCAAGCGCCTGCTCGCCTACTCGTCCGTCGAGCAGATGGGGCTGATCGCGGCGGGTTTCGGCATCGGCGCGCCGGTCGCCGCAGTCGGCGCGCTGCTGCAGATGATCACTCACAGCCTGGCCAAGAGCCTGATGTTCTTCAACTCTGGCAACCTCCTGCTGCGCTTCCGCACCACCACTATCGATGAGGTTCGGGGAGCGATCCGGGTCGCCCCAGCCTCGGCGATCCTCGTGATAGCGGGAGCGCTGGCGATCGCCGGCGCTCCTCCGTTCGGACTCTTCATCTCCGAGTTCACCATCATCCGGGGAGCACTGCTGAACCACGCCTGGGCCGTTGGGGCTGGGATCGCGGCTCTGCTGCTGGTCGCATTCCTGGCGCTCATGGAGCCGTTCAACCGGATGGTTTTCGGTCGGGGTCAAGGCGAGTCCCTGCCACCTCGGGCAGAGCTCGGGCTGGCGGTGCTGGCCCCGGGCTACATCCTGCTGGTGGCGGTCCTGGTCCTGGGCGTCTGGATACCCGGCCCCTTGCACTCGATGTTGGTGGGAGCCAGTCAGGTGGCGGGACGGTGACCTCGGCTCCCAGCGCGCGAGCGGCGGCCGACTCGGCGGGATTCGACGTGCGGGCCGGATCGCGGGATGAACTGGTATCCCTCTGCCAGGAGCAGGATCTAGAGGTCCGGCTCGGCCACCTGGTGGAGGTCGCTGGGCTGGCGGACTGGTTCGCCACCACCCCAGTGGGCCGGCAGCCCCGCCTGACCGCGATCTTGGAGGTTCCCGGAGACCCGACCTGGCTGATCGTGCACACGGATCTCAGCCAGCCCGAGTTCCCGAGCCTCATAGCATCCTCGCACGCGGCCAGCTGGTACGAGCGCGATATCCTCGAGATGCACGGTCTGGCTCCTCTGGGGCACCCGGCACCCGCTCCGCTGCGGCAGCCGGAAGCTACCGGGCACCGCTCCTCCCGAGCTCGGACCCATCTCCACACTGGAGAGTCCCCGCGGCACAGCGAAGTGACGGGCCGGCCGGCGGTCACCGGCCAAGGGGTCTTCCATCTGCCGCTGGGCCCGGTTCGCAGCGGGCCCCAGGAGTCGGGAGGGTTCTCCTTCGCCTCGGGAGGTGAGGACATCGTGGTGGTCGACATGAGCTTCGGCTTCAAGTTCCGCGGGCTGGAACGGCTGGCAGAGGGTCGACCGGCGGCCGATGTCGTCCAGCTCGCCGAGCGGCTGGCCGGCACTTCGTGCTTTGCCAATGCGCTTGCCTTCAGCAGGGCCGCCGAACGCGCGATGGGAGCGGTCGTCGCGCCGCCAGAAGAGTTCACCCGCACCCTCTTTGCCGAGATGGAGCGTGTACACAGCCATCTGGGCACCATCGGGCGGCTGGCCGAAGCCACCGGACTACTGGTCGCTGGGGCCCAGTACGGCCTCCTCAAGGAAGAAGTGCTGCGAGCCGCGGGAAGGATGTCAGGACATCGATACCTACGGGGCGTGCTGCGCCTGGGAGGGACCGAGGTGGTGCCGGAAAGTCCCGCCCGCGAGTGGCTGCACCAGCAGGTGAGTGATTGGATCACGCACACCCGGCGTCTGCGCAACCTTCTGCAGGAGACGTCAACCTTCGTGGACCGGCTGGAGGGCACCGCTTTCCTAAAGCCTGAGTACGCCGCCGAGCACTACCTGGTCGGTCCCGTGGGCAGGGCCAGTGCCATCGACCGCGACGTTCGGCGCGACCACCCGTACGCGGCCTATTCCCAAGTCGAATTCCAGGTGCCAGTCTTCGCCGATGGCGACGCCAAGGCCCGATACCAGGTCCATGCCCTGGAGTTGGAACAGTCCTTGGCCATAATCACTCAGCTCCTGGAGGGATGGCCGGCCGATACCCATCCACCCGAGGTGGCCCCGGCTCGACCGGGTTCGGCGCTCGGCTGGGCAGAGGCTCCAGGCGGCCAGGCGTTGCACTTCGTGACCCTGGACGCGGAGGGGTTGGTGATCAGTTGGCGGGCTCGCCCGCCGGCAGTCGTCAACTGGCACCCCTTCGCGCACGCCTGCGCCAGCGGCAACAATCTCACCGACTTTCCCGTCATCGAGGCCAGCTTCGCCCTCTCCCATGCGGAGTTCGATCGATGAGTCGCTGGATCGTGGGCGGTCTGCGCCGCGGCATCAGGACCACCCGGTTTCCGGATCCCAGGGCCGTCGCCGAAGAGCAGGCCGGCTCCACCGTCGCGCTGCACTGGCAGAAGTTGACCGGGTCGAAGGCCCTGTCGGCCGCGGCTCTGTGCCCGACCGATGCGATCTCGGCCACAGGGACCCACGAGAACGGTGAACTTCGCTTCGATGCCGGCGCCTGCGTCATGTGCGGCCGGTGCACACGGCTCCTGCCAGAGGCCTTCCAGTCTGTCGCGGATCCCCGGGTAGCTGTGCGTGACCGAGGTCGGCTGCAGATGGTCTTGAGCTGGCAGGATGGGCAGCCTCCGGCTCCGGCTGCGTTGCGGCGGGAGGCAGCCCAGGTCCAGCGACGAGCGTACCGGCTGTTTCGCCACTCCCTGCACATCCGCCACGTCGATGCCGGCTCCTGCAACGGCTGCGAGTCGGAGCTGCAGATGCTGGGCTCGCCCTACGTCGACCTCCACCGCCTGGGGCTCTTCTTCACCCCCACCCCGCGCCATGCCGACGCCTTATTGGTGACCGGGGTCGTGACCGCGAACATGGAGGAGCCGCTACTGGAGACGTACAGGGCCATCCCGGAGCCCAAGCTGGTGATCGCGGCCGGCGCCTGCGCCGTCAGCGGAGGCGTTTTTGCCCATGGGCCCACGACCAAGGGACCGCTGGACCGCCTGCTGCCGGTGGACACCTACGTGCCCGGGTGCCCACCCACCCCGCAGGCAATGCTCCACGGCCTGCTGCTGGCAATAGACCGGGCCGAGGAACGCTACGGTCACGATCGCGGGGAGGACGGCCGTGGCACTTGAGCTCCTGTGGGCAGCGTTGGCCTGCTACACCATCGCTGGTCTGACCGGCCTGGGGGTCCTCAGATGGCGCGGGTTCGCTGACCTCTCCGCGGCGTCAGGGGTGGTGGGCGGAGTTCTGGTGGTGGCGACCGCCGCCACCTGGCTGGGCGGCGCCAGGGCCCAGGTGACGCTGCCCATCAGCACTCCGCTGGGAGGATTCGCGTTCAGTGCCACGCCGCTGGCGGCAACCTTCCTGCTGCTCACCGGGCTGGTGGGGACCGGCGTCTCCTTGTTCAGCGCCGGCTACACCCCGCACGTGGGCGGAGTCCTCCGCCAGGCCTGCGTGCACTGCCTTCTCAACGTCACCTTCGCCGCCACCATCTTGGTGCTGGCAGCGGCCAACGCCTTCACCTTCCTGCTGGCCTGGGAGGTGATGGTCATCTCCACCTACGTGCTGGTGACCGTGGAGTTCGACCGCCCGGGGCGACCCCAGGCAGCCTTTCTGATGCTGGCTCTGTCCAAGATCGGATTCATCGCCATGGCCGTCGGGTTTCTGGCCATCGGAGCCCTGAGGACCGGGGTCACCTTCACGGCCCTCGCCCAGCACCCGGACCTCAGCGCCGGCATCGCATCCGCAGCCTTTGTGCTCTTCCTGGTCGGGTTCGGAGTGAAGGCGGGACTGGTGCCGCTGCAGGGCTGGCTTCCGGAAGCCCATCCCGCAGCACCAGCCAATGTGTCCGCGGCGCTGTCAGGCATCGTGGTCGCGATGGGAGTCTACGGGATGATCCTGACCGTGGTCACCCTGCTCGGTCCCCCCGCCGCGTGGTGGGGATATCTCACCTTGGGAGTGGGCGTCATCACCGCCGTCTATGGCGTGCTCTTCTCGCTGCTGGTGCCCAACCTCAAACGCATGCTGGCCTACAGCACGGTGGAGAATTTGGGCTTCATGATCGCGATGGTGGGCCTGGCGCTGGTCTTTACCAGCAGCCATCAGGCCCTCCTCGGCGCGGCCGCCTTGGTGGTGGCCATTCTGCACGCCCTGTACCATGCCCTCCTGAAGAGCACCGCCTTCATGGGCGCCGGGTGCGTCGATGTCGCCGCCCACGGACTGGACCTGGATCGCCTGGGGGGCCTGGCCAGGCGGATGCGCTGGGCGACCCTGCTGTTTTTCGTGGGCGCCATGGGGCTGGCTGGAATCCCGCCCTTGAATGGCTTCCAAACCGAGTGGCTGGGCCTGCAGATGCTGATTCGGGCCCGCATTCTGGACACTCCCGAGAGTCGGCTCTACATGGCCGGCGCCGGCATGCTGCTGACCTTGACCTTCGCCTTGGCCACCACCGCCTACCTCAGGGTGTTCGGAGCCGCCTTCCTGGGCGCTCCCAGGAGCCGCGATGCCCGCAACGCTCGAGAGGTCCCTCGCACCATGCGGCTGGGGATGCTGATCACCGCCGGTGCGGCCGTGATCACCGCACTGGTGCCCGCGATCGGAATCGGCGCGGCTGCCACCTCTGCGAGCGGAGCGACCCGGGTGCCAGGACTCCTGAACGCGATGCTGCCCCCCTTATTCCTGCACCCCGCGCAGTTCGCCTTGCCGGTGCGGCTGGGCGGAACATTCCTGAGCCAGATCCTGCCCGGCAACGGCGTGGTGATCACTCCCACCAGCTTCGGCTACTCGTTCATCTCCCCGACCTACATCTGCTTGAGCCTGCTGGCGATCATCGCCCTGGTCGCGGTCGTCATCCACTTCCTCGGTCGGCGCGAGCGGGTGGAGCACGATGTCTGGGTGGGGGCGGGACGTCCATTTCTCCCATCGATGCAGTACACGGCCACGGCCTTCACAAACCTCTTCCGGTCCACCTTCGGAGGCATTTTCGGCGACCAAAGGTCCGTCCAGCAGGACTATCACCAGGCGCCGTACTACGCTCACTCCGTGCGCTACGAGCGCCGCGTGGTGGAGCCGGTCGAGACCTACTTGTACCGCCCCCTGGTAGGCGCCGCCCGGCGCATCTCAAGATGGTCGAGGGTGATCCAGGCTGGCAACGTCAGTCTTTACCTGCTGTACCTTGTGGCCGTCATGGTGGTGGTGCTCCTGATCCACGGATAGGGATGGCGTCGCTGATGACAGGCATTGCACAAGGGGCACGGCACCCAGGTGGAAGTCGCGGCCGGCGGTGGCCCCGGGCCAGCGGCGTCGCCGGAAGGGACAGCCGCCGCCTACTTCTCCACGGGGGCAGGGCCATGGCGGGGCCCCTCCTGGAGGCGGTCGACTCTGACGTCGCCGTGGCAGGTGTGACCTTGGCGGTTGCTGACGTCGATGTGGAAGCGCTACGCATGGAGATCACCGTCGCAGGTGACCACCTCGATGGCTGCCCGTTCGAAGAGACCGCTGAGAGGGGTGGGGATGCCCTGCACAGCATCGACGGGATGGCGGCGAACCGTACGGACAAACATATCCATCGGTCGATGGTGCCGCTGGCTCTAGAGTTCCCCACGACGTTGGGATCTGTAGCTGTCGTGACCTCATTCTCCGATGGCGCGCGCAACACTTGCCACCGCGCCCAGGATCTCCAGGTGGCGGCCAGCCGCCACCTGTGCTGCTACACCAGACCCTCGCGGCAGGCATCGTCCAGCAGATCCAGCAGGTCGCGCACGATGTCTGCGCCTGAAGCCGTCACCTGCACCCGGGTCTGCCCGCGGTCCCTGACGCCGATGTGGCATTCGACAAGAGATCGCCATTCCAGCCGATCCACCACCCGGCTCACTCCACTCAGCGTCAGACCGCTCTGAACGGCCAGACCAGACATCGTGATGGTACCCCATGCGACCGCCGCGACCCTGACCAGAATCTCGCACTCGGCGAGGCCGAGTCCCGCGGCTTTGTGGGTGCGACGCTCCAACACGCTCATGAGCCTGCAGCCGCGGCCCATCAGTTCCAACTCCATTCGGAGATTGGGGTACGGCCCCACCGCCGCCGCCGACCACGGGCGCAGTGCCCCCCCTCGTGCGCCGCGGCCTACGGCACCATAGTCCCCGGTTCGGGGTTGGCCCTGGTCGCGGGGCGAAGGGTCGGGCAGCTGACGTGTGCCGCAGGCGTCGCGGCCTTGAGCGATGGGAGGATGCACGCTCCGGCATGCTCAATGCACTGCCACCGCGTAGGCGGCCAATATTGCCACCAGCACATATAGCAAGTAGAGATTGAGGTCACCGGACTGGATTGGCTGAGCACGCCGCGCCACTGCTTCCACCAGACGAATCACGGGCTGATACAGGTAGCGCTCAAACAGCGGTGTGACCCTGAACCCGTAGTGCACGGGGCCCGACTGCCCGGCGGGTTCATCCGACGCCCGGGTGACCTCGATATGAGGGCGGTAGAGCTCATCGAAGGTGACGCGCACGGGGTTGGCATGAGTGGTAGCCGTGTACTGCATCCGCGGCCGGAACCGGTAGATGCCTCCCGCCCACACGGGGGCGGTACGGTCCAAGACCCCACGACGCCTCAGCCGAACCAAGAGCAGCGGCACCGCGAGCATCGCCACCAAGCAGACCGCCAGGTAGGTTGGAGAGAAGGAGCTGAAATTGGTGTGCGCCGGGATCACGGTCAGGCCAGGGACCACAAGTGTCGCAAGGATGTTCACGCCCGTGACCGAAGCCACCGCACCGTCGAGGCCAGTGAGGACGACCGGGGCGCCGAGGGCCAGCAGGACGCATGCGGCCGCCAGGAGCGCGCCGCCGACCACCGGCTGGCCCTGGTCAGTGGCCTGGGCGGCCCCGTTGCTGCGAGGCATTCCCAGAAAGGGAATGCCAAACATCCTGGCAAAGGCGTTGACGGCCAAGCCACCCGTGAGTGCGAGGCAGGCCGCCGTAACCACCAGCAAGACCGCCACCAGGTGGCTCTGGATGCGGAACCCCTGGAACAAGCCTTGAAATACCAGCCACTCACTGACGAATCCGTTCAGAGGCGGCAGCGCAGCTATTCCCAGGGTTCCGACGAGGGTGATCACTGCGGTTCTCGGCATACGTCGCATCAGCCCGCCGAGCCGGTCCAGGTCCCGCAGCCCAGTGACAGCCTCCACGACCCCTGCCTGCAGGAAGAGCAGGGCCTTGTAGGTCGAGTGATTCAGCACGTGATAGAGGCCTGCGATCAGCAGAAGGGCGGCGATCGCTGGCTGCCCGGACTCCATGAATGTCAGGGCTCCCCCCACCGCGATAAGGATGATGCCCAAGTTCTCAATTGTCGAATAGGCGAGAAACCTCTTCCAGTCGCGCTCCATGAGTGAGTACAGAACGCCTAGAACCGCCGACGCGGCGCCCAGGGACATGGCGGTCAGCCCCCACCAAACGGGTCCTGAAGGCAAGAGCCTGAAGCTCACCAAGCAGATCCCATAGACCGCCAGCTTGGTCACGATCGCCGAGAGGAAGGCAGCCCCATCCGGGGGAGCGACCGGATCGGCCTCCGGCAGCGCCAGGTGCAGCGGTATGAAGCCGGCCTTGAACGCGAAGCCGAGCAGAACCAGCAGGAACACGGCGTCTTCCCAGCCACTACCGACTTGGCGCGCGTGGCTGTGGATGACCGCGAAGTCGAGGCTGCCGGTGCGCACTGCCAGAATCGCAAACGCGGCGACCACCATCGCGAATCCAACCTCGCCCAGGGCAATGAAGAGGAACGCCCCGTGGGTGACCCCGCGAGCTCGGTGGTGCCTCAAGGCCACGATGTAGCTGGCCGCGGTCATGGTCTCCCAGGCGACCAGGAACACTGTTACCGTTCCGGCCAGGAGGATAAGCAGACTCGCCACCAGCGCCAGGTGATAGGCGACCAGATAGGTCCCGGTGCCCGGACCCGCTCGGTGGGAACGCGGGACGTTGGCGGCAATCGCCATCGCCACCAATCCCAGTGCCACCAGAAAGACCGCCCCCAACGGGGTGAGCACAAGGGCCACCGCGCCTGCGACTCCTGAGGACAACTCGACTCGAACCACGGCGTGGTCCACGAGCTCCATGACCCCAGCCGTGAGCGCGGCCGCGCCGCCCGCAAATGACAAGCCGGCCGCCACCCTCAGCCCGATCCCACTCCGCACCAGTGCGGCCCAGGTGCCTGCCGCGGCCCACAGCAGCCCTATGGCCACCAACAAGACGGTGGTCGGCTCACTCATTGCCTGTCCTCAGGGGCCGCCCCCCGCCCGTCTCTGGGTGGACACGATCTAAGGCTAGGAGCAGGCCCTGGATCAGAGCCAGGGGACTCGGCGGACATCCCGGAATGTAGACATCCACCGGGAGCTGGCCGCTCAGGTCCCCGTGACTGTACTCATCGGGCCCGAAGACACCACCCATGGGACAAGCGCCGACGGCGACCACGATCTTGGGATCGGGCATGGCTTCGTAAGTCGTCAGGAGGGCGTGGTCCATCGCCAGCGTTCCGGGCCCGGTCACCATCAGGCAGTCCGCATGACGAGGTGAGGGCGTAAAGAACAGTCCCAGTCTGTGGAAGTCGTAGCGGGGCGACGCGAGTAGCCTCAGCTCAGATTCGCAAGCACCACAGGAACCTGTGTCAACCGTCCGGATGTGCAGGCTGCGGCCGAAGAGCTGTACCGAGCGTCGTCTCAGCCGTGCGGCAGCTTCGCTGATTGGGACCGCTTCGAGGCCCCCCCGAATGCCCTCGTGACCAGTCCTCGGCGGTGACAAGGCGTCAGCTCTCATCGGGAACCACCCAGCGGGAACTCGACTCTCAGCGTACGGCGGTCCCGAGCTGCCCACTCGAATCTGGCACTGGGCCGCCCGGCGCGGCCGGCTACAGGCAGGCAGCGCTGACACGCGGTGCAGGTCGAGATGTCGAGCACCAACAGATCGGCCTCCAGGCTCAGCGCCGCGCTCGGACAGACGCTCACCAACAGCCTGGCTAGCGCCTGGTCCATTTGGCGCCCGTCAAAGGTTGGCGGCCCGGGCAGGTCGGCGGCTGATGGGTCCGCTCGTCTCGGGTACCTGGTGGTCACCACTCCCCGGCACAGGCCCCTCAGAAACCAGTTGGCCATCAGCGCGCGAACCCAGCCACTGTCAGCCAGAAGCTCGCCTCCACGATGGCGACATCTGTGAATACGTTCCGGGCCCGCAAGGCATCATCGAACGCGCGCCAATTACGCACTGAGGCGGGCCTGAGCCTGGCTGCCACCAGCCGGCCATCTTGCACCCTGGTCCAGGCGAGCGCCTCCCCCCGCGGAGACTCGCACCAACCCAGAGCTTCACCCGACGCTGTCCGGGAAGCGGTACCTCGCAGGGGCCCCGGCGCCACCGAGATGTCCACCAGCTCGGTGGACCGGACCCAGTGGTGGATCAACCGCTCGGCTTCGGCGACCTCCTTGATCGCCACCCGCAATCTGGCTAAGACATCGCCATCTGGCTCAGCCGCGACTGTAAGCCCGACATAGTGGCCGTTCCAGGGATGATCCAGACGGCAGTCCTGCCCACCACCTGAGGCTCGGGCTAGAGGCCCCACCAAGGCGAGTCGGGCCGCCGCCTGAGCCGACACGATGCCGGCATTCTCCAATCGGTCCACAAAGGAGTTGGTGGCCAACAGGGCAGCAATCGAAGCGAAGAACCGCTGACAGAGCGCCTCCAGCGAACCGTCGAGCGCGGTCGGGTCACAGCCGCGCTGGATCCCCCCCACCGCGACCACGTTGAAAAGGTAGCGGTGCCCGAACACAACGGCATTCAGACGCAGGAAGTCCTCAAGCAGGATCTCCATCTCCGCCTGCCCGACACCCAGACCGGTGGCTTGACAAAGCGCGGCCACTGCGGCGACGTGGTTATAGATACGCTCCATCTCCAGCGCCAGGGTGCGGGTGCGAGATGCCGCGTCGGGGACCTCGATTCCCGTTGCCGCCTCAATCGCCTCGGCGAGCGCGATGGCATTTCCCACCGCTCCCAAGCCCTCACACCGCTCAACCAAGAACAGCGCCTGATCGGGAACCAGCCCGACCAACCTGTGCTCAATGCCGCGGTGTTTGTGGAACCAGGCCAGATAGGCGTCAAGAAGCTCCTCCCCGGTCGTAACCAGGCCCATGTAGAGGGACTCCTGGGCCGCGCCGCGCACCGGGCCGACGGGGAACTCGAAGGCCTCTCCCTGCACCACCTGCGGTGCTCGCACCTCCGACGGGACCCAGGCGGACCTAGCCTTGTGCCGAGAACCCCGGAGGGGTTCGCCAGCCTCTCGATTGGGTGGCAGAAGGACACGGTTCAGAGGAACCCCTGTCGCGGGCAGCACCCCCCAGAGCTCGAAGATCTCGCACTCCTCTAGGTACGCCCCCGGGACCACGGTGGACAACGGTTCCGCAGGCCCGTCGCCAACCGGGCTCCGCAACTCCAGATATACCCCAAGACGGTCCAGAGCGAAGACCGTGACCCGCTGCATGAGCCAGCCGCCGTCCTGCGGCCGTCCCTCCGGGAGCAGAAACATGTCGGCCAGGCGGGCGCCGGCAACACTGAGGTGGCGCACTGCGGCCAGCGTGTCCGCGCTTTCGCATGTCCAACGCACGACACCGTTCTGAGCCGGCCGCTCAGCCGTCCCGGGAAGTAGACTCAGCACGCTCTGGAGCTCTGACGCGGTCACGTCGATCATCGCACCAGGGCCACCGACCGCAACAGCAGCGCGTTCAACCAACCCGGCACCCACAGCCCGAGCAGTAGGACTGCCCCGAGCCCCAGCACCACCGGCGCGTGGGCCGACCAGCGCTCGAGCCGCCCGCTGTATGGGGAGCCAACCCGGGGCTCGGCCGGACCTAGAGCCATCCCGCTGGTGGTACGCAAGAAACCGATGAAGATGACCACCAGGAGCAAGAGAAACAGGCCCACCAGGCCCGGATAGGTAGCCGCCAACCCGGCCCGGATGATGGTGAACTCGCTGAGGAACAGCCCAAACGGGGGGGATCCGAGGATGGCCAAGGAGCCCACCAGGAGAGCGGCCCCGGTCAGAGGCAGGCTCGACACCACCCCTCCGATGCGGTCGCTCCGGCGGGTCCCGTAGGCCAGCACCACGCTCCCTCCGGTCAGGAACAGCAGCGTCTTACCGATGCTGTGGTTAAGGACATGCAGGAGGGCCCCATAGACACCCAACAGTCCCCCGAAGCCCAAACCGATGGCGATGATCCCCATATGCTCCACCGAGGAATATGCGAACAGCCGCTTGAAGTCCCGGCGACGGATCATGAAGAGAGCCCCCACGATGACCGACAGGAAGCCAAACACCAGCAGTACGTGCCCCGCGTACGCGGGCCCGAGGCGGCCGTTGGCGATCGCCACAAAGCGGATGATCGCGTACATCCCCACATTGAGAAGCGCCCCTGACAGCATGGCGCTGGCCGGACTCGGCGCTTCCGCATGGGCATCTGGAAGCCAAGTGTGCATCGGCACCAGACCGACCTTGGTCCCATATCCGACCACTGCCAGCAAAAAGCCCAAGCGCAGGCTGACGGCCTGCAACGAGCCCGCGTGACGGACCAGAAATGCCCAAGCCAGGTGTTGTTCCGGCGCACCCGGGATTCCGGTGGCGGCGTAGAAGACGAATAGGGTCCCCGCCAACGCCATGGTGATCCCCATGCTGCTCACCACGACGTAGCGCCAACCGGCTTCCAAGCCCGACGTGCGCCCCTCGATCGGAACCAATACCACGCTGGCGAGAGTGGCCGCCTCCACCAAGATGAACAGGAGCCCGAGGTTGGCCGTCTCCACGGCCGCCATCATTCCGGTAGCGAAGAGGCCAAACACAACGAAGTAAACGCGCACGCGACGTGGTGAGAGGACGCCGCGACGCTGCTCCACCGCGAGGTAGGACAGCGAGCCCAGACTCGACAGCAGGATGACCACGGCGATCGTCAGCGCGAAGAAGGCCCCCAACCCGTCCAGGTAGACCAGGCTGCCGGCGGATTGAATCGGCCGGCCGGCCATCACCACGGCGGCACTGCCGATCGTGAGGACCAAGCATAGTGCTCCGCCGATGATCGCGGTAACCCCCGCGACACGGGCCCTTGCCGTCAAGAGTCCAGCGGCCGTCCCTAGCAGCGGCGTCAAGGCGGCGGCGATCGGCAGGACTATCATGTCGGCTCCCGCCGCTGGCGGCCCGCCAAGGTGGTCGTGAGGCTCTCGGCGAGCCCGGTGGTCATCGCCAGCATGATCAGAAAGCCAGCGATAAGGTCAAAGAATATGCCAGCCTCAACGATGAAAGGAAAGCTCGCTGTCAACGTGATCCCGCCCAGGAAGACGCCGTTCTCCATAATGAGCCAGCCTAGGAGCTGAGCCACCATGTGACGTCGAATCACCATGGTCAGCGCTCCTATCAAGATGACAGCGGTGGATATGGGGATGATCGAAGCGGCTATCAGCCCGTGGGCGAGATGCTGTGGCCCGATCACGAGGTAGGCGAAGCCGGCCAGCACTGCTCCGAGGATTAGCGAGGTGGATGGGCCGACGATCGTCGCCACGTCGCGTTTCAATTGAAGACGGCGTACCAAGAGCCGGCGCGCCGCCGTTGGAATGGCGATGCCTTTCAGCACGAGTGTGAGGACCGCGAGGATCCATAGGGCCGGATCCCTCTCGACGAACGCAGCCGTGCCAGCCGCAACCGCCAGCAACACGGACTGCAGCCCGTAGTAGGTGAGATAGCGGTCGAAGAGCTTTGACCCTAGACACGCCAGGGCAAGCAACAGGATCAGCACCGCGTCCAAGCTCAGCACGACTCCGGCCGGCGAAGCCAAGGAGAAATCCTGCATCTACTTCGCCACCACGTACGAGGTGATGATGCCGATGAGCGCCAGCAGAAAAGCGCCGCCGAGATATTCGGCAATTCGGAAGAACCGGAGCTTGGCGAAGGAGGAGTCGATTACCACGATCGCGACCCCACACAGGGCCAGTTTGCCAAGGACCGCGGCTATGCCGATCAACCCACCCGCCAGGCTGCTGGCGCTGCCGAGTCCTCCCGGCAGGACGAAGACGTTCATGAAGATGGCGGAGAGCAAGAACAGCTTCATCCACCCGCCCCACTTGACGATCGCGTATTCGCGCCCGGAGTACTCCAGGACCCGGGTCTCCTCGATCATCGAGATCTCAATCGTTCCCGCCGGGTTGTCGACCGGGATGTGACCGGTCTCTGCCAGCAGGAGCATGAAGAACGCCACCGCCCCCAGCAGGTGGGTGGGCAGCACCATGGCCAGCGGGGAAGCGGCGATGGCGTGGTTCATGAGATAGGGGTTGTCGGAGGCGGACAGCACCCCGACGGTGAAGAACACGAGGATGAGAGCCGGCTCGGCGAGACTGCCGATCCAGGTGGTACGACTAGCCCCCAGGCCGCCCAAGGGGCTGGCCGTATCCAGCGCCGCCAAGGACATCACGAAGCTAGCCAGGGCCAGCACCAGCGCGCCGCCGAGGAGGTCACCCAGGAATGCAAGAGGCAGGGGCTGATCGGTAATCACCGGCACGATGGTGGAGACCACCAGGTAACACGCCATGGCTACGTAGGGAGCTGCCTTGAACACAGGGCTGACCTGGTCCGAATAGACACTGCCCTTGCCCAACCACTTGCGCAGATCCCAGTAGGGCTGGAGGACGCTAGGACCGCGTTTCGACTGCACAAGGGCCGACGCCTTGACCAAAGCGCCCGCGTACAAGGGCGCGAAGAGGACAACCGCAAACGACTGCAGGAACTGCAGTAGATAGGGCAACGCGACTCTCCAGATGAGGAAAAAAGTGAGGCTTCTCGGTAGAAGCCATTAGTCGGCAAGCCGACTTACGCGGGCCTCATCGCGCTACTCGATGCATTCTCGCAGATTCCCAACAGTGCGCGTCAAGTTGGAGTTCACACGGGGGCATGACCTCAGGAGGACGGTCTCGCCGAAGCTTGGATCAGAACCCGGGCATGACTCCGGTCTTACTCGTCACTCAAGGGCAGGGTGAGCCGGGCCACCACCACGTTGTGACGCCGGCTGAGCGCCGCCGAGAGCACCCGATCCAGGTGGTTGTGCAGGGCACGGTGCCAGAAGTGGCGGGGTAGGACCACCGGGATGAGGACTATGACTCGTCGGGCAGCTGACGGCTTGAGGCTGCTGATGTAGCGGAGCAGGGGCCTGGCCACAGAGTGGTACTGGGACCGCAGAACCACCAGTTCGACCCCGGGATCCCAGCGCTCCCACTCCTGCTCGACCGCCTTCTGCCGAGCCCCGCCCTCAGCGAACACCACTGTGACGGCGTGAACCTCATCACCCATGGACAGGGCCTGAGAGAGCGCTTCCCGGGTCAACCTGGAGACATCGGTGAAGGGGACCACCACGATGGAGCGCGCCCGCTTCGGCTTGGCTGGACGGTCGCCGAGATGGAGCTGTGCTCCCACCTTGCCGTAGTAGGTGTGGATCCGCACGAAGAGCAGGATCAGCAGGGGCATGGCGATCACAACCACCCACGCCCCCTCGCGGAACTTGGTGAGCACGAAGATCAAGGTGGAGACGCCGCTGGCGGTGGCGCCGATGGCGTTCAGAGACATCCGCCAGCGCCAGCCGTGCGCGCGGGTGCTCAGCCAGTGGCGCACCAGCCCGGCCTGGGCGAGGGTGAATCCGGTGAAGACCCCGATCGCGAACAGGGGGATCAGGGAGTTGGTGTTGCCGGCGGTCGCCACCAGCAGCACCCCGGCCAGCACCGCCAGCACCCAGATCCCGTAGCCGAAGACCAGGCGGTCCCCCCGGATCGCGAACGCGTGCGGCAGGCGGTTGTCGCCAGCCAGCAGGCTCGCCAGCACCGGCAGGCCGCCGAAGCTGGTGTTGGCGGCCAGGGCCAGGGCCAAGGTCACCAGGACCGACACGGCGTCGAAGAGCCAGCCGCGACCGATCGAGTAGGCGACGATCTGGTTGAGGACGGCATTCCCGGTGCGCGGCTCGACGTGGAACTTCTGCACCAGCACGGCCAGTCCCAGCAGCATCACGGCCAGGAGAACCCCCAGCATCACCTCGGTCTGGCGCGCCGTTCTGACCCGGGGCTTGCGGAACAGGGGGACGCCGTTGGCGATCGCCTCCACCCCGGTCAGGGCGCTGCAGCCGGCGGAGAATGCCTGCAGGATCAGGAGAACGCCGACCGCCTGGAGGGCATGGCCCGCGACCTGAGCGCTCCCGAACTGGTGCAGGTGGGGAGCGAACGGATGCACCAGGCCCACCACGATCACCACCAGCACCGCTGCGATGAAGCCTATGGTGGGCAGCAGGAATGCTTTCGCGCCCTCCGCCAGACCGCGCAGGTTCAGGTAGGTGATGAGAGCCAGGGTCACCAGGCAGATGGGCACGGTGTACGGATAGAGGCCGACGAACGCCGAGGTCAGCGACGCCACGCCGGCCGCGATCGAGACCGCCACCGTCAGCGTGTAGTCGACAATCAGGGCGGCACCGGCCAGCAGGGACAACCGGCTGCCCAGGTTGGCGCGCGCGACCGCGTAGGCGCCCCCGCCCCCGGGGTAGGCCACTATCACCTGCAGGTAGGACGCCACCAGCAGGCACAGGAGCACGACTATCGCCAGGCTTATCCATGGCGCCAACCGAAGGGCTACCAGGCCGCCCGCACCCAGGGCCACCAGCAGCGCCTGGGGTCCGTAGGCAACCGAGGTGAGCGCATCCAGGGAGAGGGCGGAGAGGCCCTCGACCGGGTTTATCTCCTCCTTGGCCGCCTGGCTGGACCGCAGCGGCCGCCCCACCATGCCTCCCAGTTTCGGTCTTCTCAAACTGTCTCCAGAGCCGTCGCGGGGCGGGGGCCCCAGCCAAGATGCGGTGCTCGAGAGGATAGCGGGCGACCGCCCAGCTCGGTGCGGCCAAGAGAACCTCTCCGATGCTCGAACGCCTGCCCAACCGACGGGCTTCGCGATCAACCTGGGCCAGGAGCCCGACATGCTGGCGGAGAGCAGCAGGCGACTTGCTCAAGCGGGGTGGCCCGCAAACCTTTCTGGCTCCTGGCACGTTCTCCAGTTGTGCCCCACCGGCTGCCCACACCAGCGACACAGGGAGAGGGGCCGCCTCAGGCATGGGAGGCTGAATGGGCATGATGAGCGTGGAGAGCTGCCGATGACTTCCGGAGCTGCGGAGTGGGATCGCCGGTTTGCCGAACAGACGTGGTCCAATGACCCGGATCCTCTGCTGGTAGAGATGGTCGGGGGCCTGCCCGCGGGAGAGGCCATCGACCTGGGATGCGGACCCGGGCGGAACGCGATCTGGCTAGCCCAGCAGGGGTTCCGCGTGACCGGTGTGGACAGCTCGCGGGTGGGGCTCCGACAGGCGCGGGAGCGGGCCCGGGCCGCGGGCCTCGACCTTAACCTGCTGGCCGCCGACTTGACGAAGCTGCAACTCCCGGCCGGATCCTTCGACTTGGTGGTGGTGGCCAACATCCATCCTGGACCAGATGGGCTGGCGGCGCTGCTGGAGCGCGCGGCGCGGGGGTTGAGGGCTGACGGCCACCTGTTCGTGGTCGGCCACCACCTGGATGCGCTCGGTCACGACGGCCCGCCTCGCGCGGAGTTGCTGTACACCGAGGGCCGACTGCTCGAGGCCACCCCGAAGTCCCTGGTGGTGGAGCGGCTCGCCACCGTGAAGCGTGACGGCAGCCCCGTCGACCACGGCGGGCACGACAAGGTGGTCCTCCTGTGGGCCGCTCAAGGCGCGGGTCGGACCAGACCATGAGCGGCGGGGGGCACGGGTCCGCCAGCGCTTGCGCAAGAGAGTCCGGCTGCCACGGGCGCAAGCCCTGGGATCTGTCTTGACCTCCTCCCCACGGATAAATCCGGGGGATTCCCGTCTCGCCTTGGCTGTCTCGTGGGCGGCTTTCACCGTCCCCGCCGTAGGCCGGGGTTGTACCGGGTTCAAGCCGGTCCGCTCTGTCCGGGAGCCCCGCTTCCGGTACCGCCGCACAGCAGCTGACTCCGTGGGTTCCATGCCGCTCGATGCCGACCTACCCCGAAGTCCTGGGGCTGGAGCCGTGCTCCGCATCGAGCTTTCCTTGTACCACTCCGTGACTCGCACGACCCCACGGCTGAAGCCGGGGGCTTGCGCTCGCCGATCGGTCAGCCAGCTCGCCGCAAGCTGGAAGGTGATGAGCTGGAGAGTCGACCTTGCGCTTCGGTAACCGGAGCCAAGAGGGCGGAGGGGCCCGGCCCCGGGGTCCGCGTCACGGTCTGCGGCTGGCGATCGCGGTCGCTCTGCTGACGACAGTCGCGACCGGGGGCGAGGTGTGGGCAACGGGCGGCGCCAGCAAGCCGGCGTCGGGCCAGCCGTACTCAAGTCCGCCTGGACCGCCGAGTGGGGTCTGGGTCCAGCCCACCCGAGCGACCAGCCCCCTGGTGATTCGGGAGAGCGCCTACACCCTGGCACTCGATCGCCAGACCGGGATCCTCGCCGTGGCCACCGCGAGGACCAGGTACTCATTTCCACTGGTCGCCCTGATCGGTCGTTCCCAGCTCCCCCCTGGGGCGCAGTTCGGCGCCGTCACCAAGGGCTCAGAGTTGACCCTGTACACCTTCAGCGCAACCGGTTCACTGCTGGAGCGGGCCCGGCTAACGGCGCAGGCCGACTACTTCACAGTCAGCTTCGAGGCCAGGCTCAGACCAATGGACATCGAGATGTAGAGAATGCTGATAATCAGAGTTGCATTTCAGTTCTTGGTGTGGTAGACTGGGGAGATCAACAACCCAGCAGCGCCCTACGTCCAACCCGACCTGATCCAGATGGAACCAGTTCCAGGAGCACGCTTCGGTCGGCACTACTCATTGCTGCGAGACGAGCACCAGGCGGTGGTCCTCGCAGGGGCAATGCCCATCCACCTCTTTGACCCCGATGACCGGGCTGAGACCGCCTACGTAATGGGCAGTCTCGCCGCAGTCGGCGGGGCGAGCAAGGTCGAAATCGGGCGCGCCTTCGGAGTCCACCGCAACACGGTGGAGCGGGTCCGGCAGCGCCTGGAGACTGGCGGGATGAGAGCGGTGGTGCCTGCCAAGCCAGGTCCCAAGGGTCCCCACAAGGTCACTCCGGAAGTCCGTGCGGTCGTATTTGACAACAGCAAGCTCTCTTCCGCAGAGGTGAGCCGGATGGTGTTTGAGAAGCTGGGGGTGCGGCTCAGCCCGGTGTACGTCCGCCAGCTACGGGGACAGGCAGCCTATCACCAGGCCGAGCTGCAGCTCCCGGACAACTGCTCCTCACAGGAAGAAAAGGCCGAATCTGCCGGGGATCAGGCAGTGTCTGTGAAGGCAGAGCCACAGCCGGAAGTGGCCGCAGCGGTGCCGGAGCAGGAGCTGCCTTCCGCCTTTGAGCCTGCGGCGGTGGTGCCGACAGTCGCCAGGGGGCGGTACATGGGCACTGCGCTGTACTACCCGGCCCTGGAGGTGCTGGGGCTGGTGGAGGCGGCTAGGAAGTGCTTTCGACTTCCCAGGTCTGAGCTCTTCGGAGTACGGGCGGTGACGCTGACGTTGTTCTTCCTCACCTTGCTCAGCCAGACCACGGTGGAGGCGGCCAAGCACCTGCGCCGTTTCGAGTTCGGGCCCGTGATCGGGGCGGGACGGGCGCCGGCGGTGAAGACGTTGCGGCGCAAATTGGCCGAGTTAGTCCAGCAGAATGGCGCAGTCCTCTTCGAAGAATTGCTCGTCAAGCGCTGGGTGGAGCAGGCGGTGGTGGCCACCTCCTATCTATATGTCGACGGTCACATGAAGGCGTACCACGGCAAGCGCAAACTGGCGGAGTGCTGGAATTCGCAGCGGCGGATGCCCCTGCCCGGAATGCTGGCTCACTTCGTCAACGACCTGCAGGGCAGGCCGCTGCTGTTCGTCACCGAGGAAGCCAACGTCACCCTGGCCAAGGCGATGCCCAGAGTGGTCAAGGCGATCCGCAAGGTTCTGGGTGACCGGCACTTCACGGTGATCTTCGATCGCGGTGGCTACGACGGTAACCTCTTCACCTGGCTGCGAAAGGAGAAGCTGGACTTCATCACCTACCAGAAGGGGGATCCCAAGCTGCCCCGGGATCGGTTCTCCCGCCATGAGACCAAGTTCGAAGGCAGGAAGTTGCGCTTCTGGATCGCCGAGGACCAGGTGCCGGTGGCCGGGAGCGGCCCCTGGCGACGGATCATGGTGCGCA
>JAJYPP010000139.1 GCA_021795235.1 bacterium | reverse complement strand
CCCGGAACACGGGTTTGGGGCGTCGGGCTTAGCGATGACCGCATAGGCGCTCCGGGAAGCTGATCACCACCGAGAGCATGTCCCGGACCTGATCGGACTCCCCGGAGCGAGAGCTGTCCTCGTCCTCCCCGGTGACCTCCCGCTGTGCCCACCCCCGCGTTGGCCGATACTGGCCAACAGCGCGCTCAACTGCTCGCGACCCGATCACGAGTCTTGTCCTCGGGTGAGACGACGGTGGGGTCGGGCAGACGCCGTTGACGCGCCGGCGTGTGCCCCTCGGGCAGGTGCCGTTGGAAGCTCATCCGCAGTGGCCGGACGCGCGGACCGTAGTGATCGAGTAGGGGCGGAGGTTGCCCCGGCCCCGCTCACACCACCGGCCATGCGAGCCGCGGATCCGGCGGTTCATCAGGCGCTCAACACACGGCCGAACCCGACAGACCGAGAACCCTTGACCGTGCCAATACGCGTTGGGCCCGGCACAGGGCGGCATGGTCCCCGCTATCCGCCAGGAGCCTTTGGAGGTGACCGCCCAGCGGCGCACCTCTACCTCCGGCATGCCCGACTTCCGCGGGTCATGACCGGAATGCCAAGGCCCGGCGAGCTCCCGATGTGGCGGGACCCTGAAGCCGCGTCCAGGCTATGGATTCTCTCGGTGCGAAGCCACCGTCGGCTCCCTGTACCGAGCGGAATGTCCCCATTGCCAACTCCGCTATCGTAGGCGCATGCGTCGACCCGCCTCCACGGTGCCCCGGGCCGCTGTCGATCTCACCGATGAGGTTGCGGCCGCTTTGGGGTCGGGTAAACCCGTGGTGGCGCTGGAAACCGCCATCGTCAGCCATGGGCTGCCGCGACCGACCAACCTTGTAGTCGCTCGCGAGGTGGAGGCGGCAGTGCGCGCGGCAGGAGCGGTCCCAGCGACGATCGCGGTGCTGGGAGGCCGCCCGACAATCGGGCTGTCCGATCAGCAGTTGGAGCACATGGCAACCGCGCCGGGCATGATCAAACTCTCGGATCGGGACCTGCCCTTGGCGATGGCTCAGGGCGTGGATGGGGCCACCACAGTGGCCGCCACGGTGACCCTGGCTGCGCTGGCCGGCATCTTCGTGATGGCCACCGGGGGCATGGGTGGGGTCCACCGGGGAGCCCGGGAGAGCTGGGATATCTCCGCGGACCTGATGGCGTTGCGCCGTGAGCCGGTCACGGTGGTGGCGGCCGGGGTCAAGTCGGTGCTGGACGTGGCGGCGACTCTGGAGCAGATGGAGACCCTGGGAGTCCCAGTGGTGGGCTACCGCACTCGCAATTTCCCGGGGTTCCTCATCTCCGACTCCGGGCACCGGCTGGACTGGTCGGTTGACGATCCGCAGGCGGTGGCGGAGATGATTGCGGCGATGCGGGTCCTGGACCCCCAGCACGGGGGGCTCCTGCTGGCCAACCCGGTGGCTGTCGATCTCCAACTGGACCCCGCCTGGCACGGCCGGATACTCGCCGGAGCACTGGCCCAGTCGGATAAGGACGAGATTCGGGGCAAGGCGGTGACCCCGTTCTTGTTGAGCTACATGGAGCGAGAGACCCAGGGCCGGAGCGTTCAGGTCAACCGGGAGGTGGTGCTGGGCAACGCCCGGTTGGCGGCGCAGGTGGCCCGGGCTGTAGCCGCCGCTCGATCTCTCGGCGGTGGAGGATCAGCGGACTGACGAGTACCGTCGGCCGAGGTCTGGACCGCGACTGCCAGGTTGTGGTGGTCGGCGACGTGTTGGCGGACGTGCTGGCCCAGCTCTCCCTGCCTCTTGCCGAGGGGAGCGATACGCCCGCCAGGATCAGCCTTGGCTGCGGGGGCTCGGCCGCCAATGTGGCGGCTTGGTTGGCGGTGCAGGGCATTGCCACTGCTCTCGTGGGCGCTGTGGGTGACGATCCACTCGGGGCTTTGCAAGCCTCCGACCTGAGGCAGCGGGGGATACGCGACCTTCTGACCATCATTCCGAGCCACCCGACCGGCGTGGTCGTGGCCCTGGTCGACTCTGAGGGGCAGCGGTCGATGCTGACCAGTCGAGGAGCGGCCAAGAGCTTGCGTCCGAGCCACCTTCCCAGCACCTTTTTCCAGCCCGGCCGCCATCTGCACCTCTCCGGGTACTTGCTCCTCGACGCCGAGACCCGTGAGGCGGGTCTGGCGGCGCTAGCGCTGGCGCGGGCGGCCGGGATGACTGTCTCCGTCGATCCCAGCTCCAGGGAGCCACTGCGACGGGCGGGGAGCCGGGACTTTCGCGGCTGGACCCGGGGAGCTGATCTCCTTTTCCCCAACCTGGACGAGGGCTCGATGCTGGCCGCGCGCGACGAGCCTGGGGCTGTGGCTGACGACCTTCTCACCGACTACCGGGAGGTCGTCCTCAGCCTCGGGGCTGGAGGCGCCTTGTGGGCGCACCCCGGCGGCCGTCTCCACCTCCCGGCCGAGCCTGGCCCCGTCGTGGACACGACCGGTGCCGGAGACGCCTTCGCGGCTGGCTGGTTGGGGGGCTGGCTGTCCGGCCGAGGCGGCGAAGAGTCGCTGCATGCGGCCCTGCACTTGGGGGCTCTTGCGGTCGCCACAGAGGGAGCTCGTCCGGCGCCAAGGCTCCTCGAGCATCTCGACGCGGCCGGCCTCGGAGCCAGCACCGGCGCCTCCGGGAGGGAGCGGGCCTGAGTGTCATGGGCAGGTGGCGGATCACGGAGATGGACCTCTGGGATAGTGAGGACCTTGATCTCGCCGGGCCCGCCTTCATCGAGTTCGATCGGGACCAGGGGGGCTGCTTTGGCTTCGTCGCAGTCGAAGCAACCGTGGACTGCCGCGAGATGCGGCGCGGCGAAGCCCCAGGCGTGGAGTTCACCTGGGACGGATTCGACGACTCCACACCCGTCAGCGGACGCGGCTGGGCCACGCTGGAGAAGAACGGGTCGCTTCGAGGTCACATCTTCTTTCACTTGGGGGACGACTCCGGCTTCCTGGCAGTGAAGTCACCGGATCAACCCACGCCCAGAACGGCTACCGCGAAGGGCGGTTCGCGGAGGCGCACATGATCAAGAAGACTCGGTCCGCGAGCGAACGCTTGGAGCGCGAGATCGAGGTCGCGCTCGACCCCGGCCACTTCGTGGGAGACGGCGCATGCTATTCCTTCGTGAGCGACCTCGAGGAGGTCGAGGACGACATCGGGACGCTCATCGCGGAAACCTTCCCGGCACCAATGTGATGCAGGTGCGGTTCCCTTGAAGTGGTGGACGCCTGTCCTCGGGGCCAGAGTGGCGTCGGAGCCGTCGCCAGTCCCAGAGCGTTGCTGACCAAGCGCGACGCCCAAGTCGTGTTGACGCCTCCAGCATCTCGGCGAGAGGTGCCGGACGGACCGGTCGAGCGACGCCGACCGTTCGATTCCAGAGCACATCGGCGGCCCATGGCCCGAGCCGTACCAAGCTGGCTCTGGGTGGGCAGTCGTGGCACCTGTATATACGTGCTACTCGTCGTGGATACTAGCTCCGTGGCCAAGCACTTGATCGACCTCGACGAGGTTGCGCTCGGGGCAGCGCGCGCGGAACTGGGTACGGCCACGATTAGAGACACAGTGAACGAGGCGCTGCGCCGTGCGACGTTGCGCCGAAAGGGCCAGGTGGAGGCGGCTCTTGACGTGCTGGCCGGCGCTTACCTTGATGATCGTTCCGCGGCGTGGCGCTGAGGTTTCTCGTCGACAACAGCGTGCTGAAGCGCCTCGGTCGCTCGGAGGTCCGCGAAGTGGTCCAACCTTTGGCCGCCACGGGCCAACTGGGGCGTCCGAGCATCTGCGACCTCGAAGTTGGTTACTCGGCGCGCAACGCGGAGGAGTGGGATCGACTCGTTGGAGCCCTCGAGGCGTTCGGAGCCGTGGCCACAACGGCTTCTCACCTGCGTCGGGCACACCAGGTGCAGCGCTTGCTCGCGGCGCGCGGCCAGCGCTGGCGCAAGATCCCCGACCTACTGGTCGCTGCCGCCGCCGAGGAACTCGGTGTCACCGTCCTCCACCACGACGCCGACTTCGATCTCATCTCCTCGGTCACCGGCCAGCACTGCCAATGGGTGGTGCCATCGGGCAGTGTGGAGTAGGCCGTGCCGTAGCGGCGACCGAGCAGGGCATGCCTGGTGAATCCACCATCGCTCGGGCGGCCATCAGGCGATAGGCGGCATGGTCGGTCAGCTTCACGACCCCAATGTCAACTCAGCCAGCGCCCACGGACTCATCTCCAAGTGCCGCCTCTCCCCGAAAGCCCCCGACAGCTTGTCTCATTCGGACGGGCTTGCCCCTCAAGCGCGGACAAGCACGATCGTCGCCTCCAGAAATATCGCCACGGATGCGTGATGGTGGATGTCGCTGGGCACTGTGTCCGGGGATGACGCGGAGACGTCGCGACCAGCGTTGCCCCTGAGCACCCCAAAGTCATGAAAATCGTCGCACCTGGGTAGCCGAGGAAGGACTTGACGTTATGCTTCTGCGTGCAGCGGCCGCATCCGCTGCACTACCGGCACCAAGAAGAGTCCGACGCCAATCACTACGGCTACCCAGCCCGCGTAGAACCACAGGCTCACGGCCCCGCACTGCGGACCCAGAACGCCGAGTTCTCCCCCAGCGGAGGCGGTGCTGCACAATCCGTTGGCCTGAGACACCGACACTGCCGCTCCTTCGAGGCCCCCCACGTTGACGAAGGGCACGGCGAGGGTCAGCAATCCGACCAACGCCAGGAAGGTTCCGCCCGCCACCAGGGAAACGGTCGCTTCCCTCCGCTTCTGCGCCTCGATCCTCCGCTCCATCGCCTCCGCCTCATCCACTTGCCAACCTCCCTGCCAGATAACTATCGGAGCATGACGCTACCAAGGACCGCTCGCTGAAGGCACCGAGAGCGACGTCAAGGCCGCCAGGCCCGGACGCTCCGATCCGTGTCGGCGCGTGCCCGCCGGATCGCCGCTTCCGGGCCGTCGAGCTCGCAGAGACGATCGAGTGCGGCCCGGCGCACTCGACCCACGCCGCAGCGCAGCCCGCGCTCAACCAACCGGCGGCGGTCGCTCTCATCGAGGCTGCCGGCGGAGTCGATGAGGCCATGCAGCACCGCATCGCGGTGGAGGGGAGCGAGGGAGCTGGCTGACTCCAGCAGGCCGTCGAGCTTGCCAGGGTCGCTGCGCAGCGTTCGGGCGGCCCCCCAGCGGCGCAGCGGCGGCGCTGGATGGCGCTCGGTCCGGGCCATGGTGTGCTCGCCGATGTGCACGGCCGGCTCTCCCGGGCGCGGTGGGTCAAAGTCCAACCCCTGAGGGCACGCCCAGAGGAAGGGATACTCGATTACCACCTCCTCACTGAGGAACGCCTCCGCAAGTTCGTCCAGGTCCGCCTCGGGGAGCATCCCGGATCCCTCCAGGGCAGCGATCAGCTTGGCCGTGACGCGGTCCCACCGCATGCAGGTGCAGAGCAGCAGGGCGAGGAACGAGCCGGGGAGGGTGCCGGTGCCCCGCACCCGGGCGAGCAGGTCAACCGCCTCGCCGCAGCGCGAGCTCGAACCCCATCCCCACGGCGAATGGACCAGGCGGCGGCAAAGCTCGTCGGCGTCCTCGATCTCAGCCAGCTCCGCGATAGACTCGTCCGCCCATGGCGACTCTTGCCACATGACTCCACGTTACGCGACTCAGGGCCTGCGATGCTGATGGCCCCGGACAGCTCTTAGGAGCACTGCCGGTTCAGTCTTGTCGACAGTTGACGACTTGTATTAGTGCATCTGTGTGTAGTAAACTCGAAGCATGGAGCTCGTAAGGATTGGTGAAGCAGCCAAGATGACGGGTCTGCATCAACAGACCTTGCGTCGCCTC